>DATGHG010000001.1:0-7247 GCA_035308185.1 Thermoanaerobaculia bacterium
CGCCCTTCGGCTACCTGTGGAAGGAAAAGAAGCTCGTGCCGCACCCGGATGAGGCGCCCATCCGCCGCCTCATCTACGAACTCTTCCGGGAGCACAAGCGGCTCAAAACCGTCGGGCAGACCTTGACCTCACGCGGCTACCGCACCCGGCGCGGCAAGCGCTTCTCGGACACCACCCTGCGGCGCCTGATCGAGGACTCGACCGCCAAGGGCGAGCACCTCGCGAACTACACCCGCAGCCGGGGCGACGGCAAGAGTTGGGACCTGAAGCCGGCCGGCGAGTGGGTCACGACGGCCGTAGAGCCCCTCATCACCGCGGAGCTGTGGGCGGAGTGCAACGCCCTTCTCGCCGAGCGGACGCGCACCAGGAAGCCGCCGACCAAGCGGCCGGTCAACCTCTTCGCCGGGCTCGTCCACTGCACCTGCGGCGGAACCTTCCGGGTGCCCTCAAGCATCCCGAACAAGTACGTCTGCAATGAGTGCCACCGCAAGATCCCGATCGTGGACCTCGAACGCCTCTTCCAGACGGAGCTGGAACGCTTCGTCCTCTCGCCGGAGGCGGTGGCCGCCCATCTCGCGGACGGGGATGCGGTACTCGCCGGCAAGGAGGAACTCTTGACCGCGCTCCTCTCTGAGCGGGAACGCCTGGCCCGCGAGGCCGAGAAGCTCTATCGCCTGTACCTGGCCGACGCGCTCTCGGTCGAAGGCTTCGGGGCCAAGCACCGGCCCCTTGAGGAGCGGCTCCGCCAACTGGACGAGGAAGTCCCCCGCCTGCAAGGCGAGATCGACTACCTCAAGATGAGCCTCCTGAATCAGGCCGACGTGCTCTCCGAGGCGCACGACCTCTACCACCGCTTCGGCGACCTGTGAGAGGGATCACGCTATTTGATGGCACCTTGGTCACGGTAATTGATGGTCGATGGCGGCAAGGAGGCCCGGCGCGTGAGCTTCGAGCCTTTGGCGGAGGGACTCGCGATAGCCGGCAGGCGGCGGGCTGGCGCGGAGCTCGTCGATGACGGGCAGGTAGTAGTGGAGCGAGCGGACAGGAGAGAGCGCGGGGGCCTCGGGATCGCGGTAGTGGCGGCGGGCGGTGGCGAGTACGAAGGCAGCGGCGACGATCTCGATAGAGATGCCCTGCCGTTCGAGAGCGACAGCCAGCTGACGATCGGCGGGGCGCTCGCGACTTGGCGTTTCAGGGATGCTGCGGTAGAGATCGAGCACGCACCTGACGTAGGCGGAGGGCATGGGTTTCCAGGTGGTGCTGGCTCAGGCACGCGGGTGCTTGCCGGTGGCGGTTGAGGCCTTGAGCTTGGGTCTGGGCTGTGAGGTGAAGACCTCGAGATAGAGCTTCTGATCGATCTGCCCCAGCTGGCGGTGGGCGGCGAGGGCGAGCAGCTCGTTGCCGAGGGTGGTGAGGACGCGCAGGTTGCCGGCGGCATGCTCGGCCAGGGTGGTCTTGACCTCGGAGGTCAGCAGGTGCGGATTGCCGGCCTGGGCCAGGGCATGCTGGAGCCAATCGAGCAGCTCCTTGGGAGTGAGGTAGTCGAGCGTCAGGCGGGCGCGGATGCGGCTGGCAATAGGCAGCAGCTCGTCACTGCGGAATTGCTGGGTCAGGCGACTGTCGCCGCAGAGCACGACGGTGAGGATCGAGCGCGAATCAAACTCGGTGGCGGCGAGGATGCGGATCTCGGCGAGGACGGCGGCGGGCATCTCCTGGGCCTCATCGACGAGCAGCACGGGGCGGCAGCGGGTGGCCTCGACGTGGGCGAGCCAGCTTTCGCGGAGGATCTTGAAGCCGCCCCAGCGGTTGTGGGGAGCGAGAGCGACGCCGAAGAGCTGGCCCATCTCGCGATAGAAGTCGCCGAGACCGCTCTGCGGCCGGGTGAGGACACCGATGGTGACGTCGGGCAGCGCCGCCAGGTGGTGGGCGAGAGTGCGGAGGGCGACGGACTTGCCGGTCCCGGGATCGCCGGTGATCAGGGCGAAGCCGCCCTCGCGCGCCAGGTTTTCGAGGCGCCAGCAGAAGTGGTCGATCTTGGGTGTGCGCCACAGGGCCTCGATCGGGATGTCGGGCGAGAACGGATTCCACTTGACACCGAAGAGGGCCAGCAGGTTTCTGGTCATCATGTCTGCTCCTCGTCGTAGGCGATGTAAGCGGGAGGCAAGCCGGTGGCGGCGTAGTCGGCCATGAGCTGGCGCAGCAGCGGCGCGATGCCGGCCGGCTGCGCAGCGATCTCGGCGGTCGGCTGCGACGGCGGTGCGAGCGGGCGTCTTACGCCCTCGGCGTTTCTGGCGCGGTCGAGAGGATAGAGCCGCTCGAGAGCTGCGCCGGTGCGTGGGTCAACGAGCCAGACCGAGCGCAGGTCCCAGCTCGCATAGCGCAGCGCCAGGCGCCTGAGGTGGCGATAGCGGGCGGGGACCTCGAAGCGCGTGCCTTCGAGACTGAGCGTGCCGTCACTCTGACGCTGGGTGCGCTCGGCCGCGGCGGTGAAGGCGAAGCGGAGGTCGTTGGTCTCCGGGCACGGACGGCTCACCGCGGGGCCGTCGAGCCAGCGCGTCAGCGGGGCCTGGCCGGTCTCGGAGTGCTGGGTCCGCTGGTACTCCATCTCCACCCAGGCGAGCGTGGCCTCGTTGAGCAGGCCCAGCGTCAGGTCGGGCTGGTCTTCGAGCATCGCCAGCAGCCGGCCCTCGACCTGCCCCCAGAACACCTCTTGCTTGCCGTTCTGATGCGGGGAGTACGAGAGCGTGGTGTGGTGGACGACGGCGAGCCGCTGCAGCCCTTGCGTGGTCTCGGCGGCGAGCATCGGACCGCCGTTGTCGGTCAGCAGCGCCCGCGGCAGGCCGCGTTTGTGAAACGCCTGGGCCAGCCCGTGGACCAGGCTCGCGGCGGTTTCACTCAGGTACCACTGGGCGTGGCAGGCCAGCCGCGAGCGGTCGTCGAGGATCGCCAGCAGCACCGGCCGCACCCATTCGCCCTGCGCACTGAGGATCTTCAGCGACCCGTGATGGAAGTCCAGGTGCCAAAGGCCGGCGACGTATTCCGCCTCGTAGCTGCGCGTCTCTCTGGCCTCGCGGCGCTCTGCGGCCAGGCGCTCTCCCGGCCGCTGGCCGCCCGGCACTCGCCGGCGACGCAGCCAGCCGTGCGTCACCATGTAGCGGCGCAGGCTGGCGTAGGAGGGCAGCGGCCCCCAGCTCGGCTGCTCGGCGACCAGGACGGCCAGATTGTCGAGGTGCAGCTGGTAGCTCCATCGCGGATGGGCTGCATGCTGACGCCGCAGCGCCTCGCCGAGGTCAACGCCGAGGGCCTGCTGCTGGCCGCTGTCGCTGCGGATCTTGCGGCGCAAGACGGCGACCGGGTCGAGGCCGTGCCGGGCCTGGTAGTACCAGCGCTCGATCGTTGAGATGGCAAAATGCACCGGTTGGCCGGAGACCGGATGCTGCCACACCCTCGCCGCGAGTCGGGCCAGCTCCGCCTTGAGCTCGCCGGCTGCCGGCGGCGAGGCCAGGAGCGGTCCGACCACCGCAAAGCGCAGATGCGCCCAGCGCTCGTGAGAACGCACCGCGTGCTGGTGCGGCATCGCGCCTCCCTTCGCCGGCGTCCTGGGGTTTCCCGCCGGCGAAGTCGAGGCTACGGCGGCCGCCCGGCGCCTGCCAGGCGCATCTTCTGCGGGTCGGCGTCGGACCTCACGGAGCGTGATCCAAGAAGCTGCCGGTGGCGCCAAGCGGTGCCAGCCAGCGGAGCGCCGACAACGCCTGCTCGGCCGGCCCAGCAAGGTGCGCGAAGCCGGCCAGCAGGGAGCCGGGCAGCTTCACCGACGTGACCGGTGAAGCCCAATCGCCGCGCCGCGACTGCCAGAATCGGCTCCGCGGCACGACCTCGCGCCACCACCGCCGCCAGCGCAAGAGGGTCCGCCGGCTCACCACGAAAATCTCCTCGAGCCGGCTCAGCCGCTCGGGTGTCGGCCCTTCCCGCAGCACCGGCAGCAGCAGCACCCAGAGACCGAAGAACACCTTGCGGCCGAGGAACCGTAGCGACGGCGGCGTCGCTCGCCGCCGGCAGCCCTCCGTGGCGCAGCAGAAGCTCTGTCGCAAGGCGTACTCGGACCCGAGCCCCGGAGGACCTCCCCGTGGCTTGCGCTGGTAGCGAGCACTGTGGAGCGCGCCGCCGCAGACGCTGCATCCGGCTTGGCGAACCGCGGCCGCCAGATCGTCGTCGAAGCGCAACAGCAACTCGAAGAAGCTGGAATCTCGCAGCAAGGTCTGGTACAAGGGGTCGTCTCCTTTCGCGTCGACAACGAAAGCAGACGAGCCCTCCGGGGTTGGCGTCAACCCTGGGGGGCTTCCTTGTCTTGTCTGGTGGCGGGCGCCCTGCGGGCGCCGATGATGCTGACCTACCCTGCCAGTCACGCTATTCGATGGTCGCCGACCCTCGACCATCGCTTACCGTGATCAACCGGGGCCTGATCTCCATCGATTATCGAGATCGCTCTCACCTGCCCTTCGAGGACCGGCGGGCCATCGTCGAAGCCATCGTCGAGCGCATCACGATCGGAGGGGAGGAAATCGAGCTGGCGCTCGCCGCCCTCCCACCCTTTCCCAAGATGACGGCATTTGGGCAACGAACCCCCAGGGGTTCATGGATAAGTTGCCATGTCACCCTCCGAGGACAGAAAAGCAGACTGGGATTTCCCGCAAACCCCCGGACCCTGGGCGACCACCTCCGGCGGGTGCGGCTCGACCGGGGCCTGTGGCAGAAGCAGGTAGCCAAGGCGATCGGCTGCTCCAAGGCGAGCCTTACGAATCGGGAGAAGGGCCGTGCCGAGCCCGCGCTGCGCTTCCTGCCCGCGATCCTAGCCTTCCTCGGCTACGACCCGCGGCCGGAGCCTGTGAGGCTTGGCGGGAGCATCGGGGCCGCACGCGAGGCAGCGGGAGTCTCCGAGGCAGCGCTTGCCCGCCGGCTCGACCTCGGCACTCTGTCTGCCTGGGAGCGAGATGACGTCCGCCGCTCCTACCCGCGCATCCGGCGAGTCTTCGAGCGGTGGCTCGCCTCGGTCGGGGCGAAGTGCGCCGGCTACGGGATCGCGAACTCGGCCGCCGGCACGTGCCAGGAGCGGCGGTAGTACCGGCGCAAGTTTTCAAGAGCGGGGCGAGCGCCGCGGGCTTCAGGTCGCGGCACTCTTCGAGCGTCTTCTGGAAGAGAAGCCAGGCGGCCATGGCGTTCCGGTGGAGGGTAGAGCCCGCGAGGATTGGCGTCGTCTCCTCAAGGAAGGAGAGCGCGGTCGCCATCTCTCGCGCGGCGACGTGGGCCTCCGCCAGGTCGATCGAGATCATGAGGAAGTCCCGGTGCTCGTCCCTCGCGCAGAACTCCTCCCGCACCTGCCGCAGGATGTCCGCTGCCTCCCTGAACTGCCGGAGCGCATGGGCCACCCGGCCTTGGAGCCAGTGGAACCGCAGCTGCGCCCACTCATCCGGGAAGTCGCGGTAGAGGGGCCGGACGCGATCCAGGACGCCGAGGGCATCCTGCGGCCGGCCGGCGGCGGTGAGGAACTCCGCGTGGGCGTGCTGCGCACAGAGTTGGCGGCGCGGCTCGCGCACCGGGCTTATGAGGTCCAAGGCGCGCTCGATGTGGCCGACGGCCTTCTCCGGGTTTTCGTAGCCCACGGTCTTCGCCATCTGGATCAGGGTCCGGCCTTCGAGGTGTGCATCGCCCATCGCCCGGTAAAGGGCGAGCGCTTTCTCAAGGATCGACTCCGCAGTCTCGACCTCGCCCACCGTCGCGGCGTAGGCGGCATCGGCGTAGTAGATCTCCGCCTTGTCCAGGGGATCACCCTCGCCCTCCTCGTTCCACCTCCACGCCTCGGCGATGGCAGCGCGGGCGCCGTCCAGGTCCGAGGCTCTCCGACGGCATTCGGCGAGGAGAGCGAACGCTGCGGCCTGCATGTCCTTCGCCGCCGCCTCGCCGCCGACCTTCTTCTGGTCCAAGAGTTCCACGACATCGAGCGCGAGCTGCGCGACGTCCACCGCCTCCTGCGGGTCGCGGGATCTGTACCAGCGGGCGGCATCGAGGAGCGCCCGGAAGAGTCCCCAATGGTGCCAGTCCTTGTGTTCCATGACGGCCGGCAGCCGCTCGGGCGGCAACAAGGGGTCCAAGGCCGACCAGTGGCCCCACCCGCGCAGGTGCTCCAAGGCCACCCGGCCGGCTTCGCGATCCGCGATGGCGGCGGCGGCCTCGAAGGGGGCGAGGAAGCGGTCGCTCTCGGCCAGGCCCGCCGCGACCTCCTTTCCGAACCAATAGCCGCCCTCGGCGACGATGCGGCCGACGAGACCGAGGCACTCGGGGCATTGGCTGATGAGATGGCGGACGACCGCCCGGCGCTCGGACTGCGAAGCCCGCTGATCCAGGAATCGCCAAGAAGAGTTCCGCCGAGAGATGCCAGGGCGCCGCCATGTCCGGGGGGTCGGCGGGGAGCGGTTCGCTCATCCGGCGCACCGCGCCAGGTCGCCGGTCGGCGCGACCTCGGCGAGGTAGGTTGCCCGGTCGAGCCCGTAGAGGAGCATTTGCCTGCTGCAGTGATCGATACGGCCTTCAAGCCGTTCGCCGACCCGCTCGACCACCCGGATTGAGGCGTGGTTCGCGGGATTCACGAGGCTCATCACATGCTTTCGTTGCCAGACCGTGAAGGCATGGCCGAGTGCTGCCCGTGCACCCTCGGTTGCGTAGCCCTGGCCCCAATGGCAGCGCGCGAGGTGCCAGCACAGCTCGAAGCCGGGCGAGGCGGCCGGCTCCCAAAAGCCGATCACGCCGACAAACGCTCCGCTCGCTTTCTCCTCCGCCACCCATACGCCCGTTCCTTCAAGCTGCCAGTGCCCGACCGCAAAGGCCATGTGCCGCCAAGCCCGGCCCCGGTCCCAGGTCTCCCCGCTGCCGATGAGGCGCACGACCTCGGGGTCCGCGTAGAGGGCGGCGTAGTCCTCGAAGTCGCTGCCGCGCGGCCCCCGGAGCCGCAGGCGCTCGGTCATGAGCGCTGGGATTTCGGCTGCCTCCATGCTTCAGATCCTCCTTCCTCAGCCATCCCTTAAACAAAGCAGTAGCTTGTCCTCCGACCCCGTGGACCTGCCCCGGTTCGGTGGACAGTAGACGGTTTGGGTCTTCCTTCTTCTGCTGGGGGCGCAAGCCCCCAGCACCAAGGTCCTACGGAAACGCGTAGCGCGCCCGCCACTTAGCTCCATCATTTTACGCCGCCTTCT
>DATGHG010000002.1:0-5385 GCA_035308185.1 Thermoanaerobaculia bacterium
CGAGCGGCGCCCGGACACCGAGCGGCGCCCAGCCCCCGAGCAGCGCCCAGACGGCGAGCGCCGCCACCGCCAGGAACGCCGCCGCGAGCCACCGGTCGGGATAGGACGGCCGCACCAGCCACGCCGGCCCCAGCCGCGCCGGGTAGCCCAGCCGCCAGGCCATGAAGCCGCTCCCCAGCCAGCCGCCGTCGGCGGCGCCCAGCAGCAGCATGGCGGCCATCTGCCAGCCCACCGCCCGCCGCGCGCCCCGCGGCGCCGGCAGCCGGTACAGGCTCTCCTCGGCGCTCGCTCTCACCCTGCATCAGAGTCGCGCCGCGGGCCGTTTCCGGGACAGCCGTCGGGACAGCCGTCCCAGGTCACGAAACCCGGCGGAAATCCGTGATCCAGTTCGTTTCCCAGGTCTTGCCGCCCTGCCCACGAGCGCAGCAGCGTAAGGCGCACGAAGCCGCTCTGGCCCCTGTGCTAAGGTCGCTGGCCGCATGGACGCACCGCGGGTCACCGAGCCAACGGGTGCCGGAGCGGCGGCGAGCCCGCGCTTGAAAAGCAGCGTCTGGAAACGCCTGGCGCTGGTCGTGGCGGGGCTCCTGGCGGCAGAGCTGGCGGCGCAGCTGGGAATGGCCGTGCTGGGGCAGGGACGGGCGGCGGCCGCCGCCGCGCGGGACGGCATCCTGGTGAGCGCCGCGCGGGACGGCGAGACCGCGGCAGCCGGCGCCGGCAGCGCCACCGCCGCCACCCCGCCCCCGTCCCCGCCGTCGGCCGCCGTGCGCGCGGAGGCGGCGAGCTCCCAGATCGTCCTCCAGCCCTACCTCGGCTATGTGATCGACCCGGAGATCAACGGCTGGCGCAGCCGCATCGCATCCGGGGCGCCGCGGATCACCGACGACGGCTTCTACGCCATGCCCGGTCCCGCCGCCACCGGCGGCCCGGACGAGGTCGAGGTCGGCCTGTTCGGCGGCTCCGTGGCCCTCCTGCTGTGCTTCGAAGGGCGCGACGCGCTGCTCGCCGAGCTCGCCAGGTATCCGGGATTCAGCAACAAGCGGCTGGTGCTGCACTGCTTCGCCGTCGGCGGCTACAAGCAGCCGCAGCAGCTGATGGCGCTCGGCTATCTCCTCGCCCTCGGCCGCAAGCTCGACCTGGTGATCAATCTCGACGGCTTCAACGACGTCGCACTGCCGTTCCGGGAAAACCGGCCGGCCGGCGTCTTCCCGTTCTATCCCCGCGGCTGGAACACGCTGGTGGAAGGCGTCCCGGACCTCGCGCGGCTGCGTCTGGTCGGGGCGATCGTGGACCTGGAAGACCGCCGGGTCCGCTTGGCGCGCGGCTTTTCGGGCCTCCCCTGGCGCTACAGCGCCGTCGCCAATCTCTGCTGGCAAGTGCTCGACCAGGGCCTGGAAGCCAGGCTCGGCGAGGCGCAGGCGGCGTTGCAGCAGGCCGGGTCCGGCGGGCGCGGCCGCTTCCTGGGCCACGGTCCGCGGCGCGACTACCGCGGCGACGACGACTTCTTCGCCGATCTGGCTGCCACATGGCGGCGCAGCTCGCTGGCGATGGCCCACCTGTGCGGCGGCGCCGGCATCCGCTACTACCACTTCCTGCAACCCAATCAATACGATCCCGGCGCCAAGCCGATGAGCGCCGCGGAGCGCCGCACCGCCTACAAGCCGGACCATCCCTACCGGACGAGCGTCGAGAAGGGCTATCCGCTGCTCGCCGCGGCGGGACGCGAGCTGGCGGCCGCCGGCGTCAGGTACTACGATGCGCGCCAGGTCTTCGCCGGCATCGCGGAGCCGCTCTACGTCGACCAGTGCTGCCACGTCAGCGCCAAAGGCAGCCAGATCCTAGGCGCCTGGATGGCCGCCAGGATCGTCGAGGACCTTCGCGGCCCAGCCGCGACAGGAAGACGACGGCCCAGCCGCGACAAGAAAGATGACGGCTCAGCCGCGACAAGAAAGATGACGGCCCAGCCGCGACAGGAAGACGATGGCCCAGCCGCGACAAGAAAGATGACGGCCCAGCCGCGACCAGCCGGTGACGCTCCCGCCGCCGCCGGCCGGTGACGGCGACCGGCCGCTGACGGCGCCGAGCCGCGGTCAGCGCTTCTCTTGCTTGCCCGGCCCGCCGCGCGCGGCGTTGTCGAAGCCCGGCACGATGGCCTTGCGGAAAGCGTTGCCGATCAAGCCGCCGAGGATCTCGGCGGTGTTGGCGCGCGGCGCTCCCAGCGTGCCGGTGATCTCGGTGCGGGTGGCGAGTTGGCCGTTCTTCTGGTTCGCGAGCAGCGCCGCCAGCCCGCCGATCGCCTTCTCCTTCAGCTTGGTCCCCAGCGGCTTGCCGCGGTCCTGGCGCGCGTCGTAGACCTTGACGCCGGAAAAGATCGCCTTGACGTAGCCACTGAGCTGGCGGTCCTTGACCGCCACCTGTGAGTACAGCGAGGCGGTGCCGGCCGCCACGTCGAGCTTCCGGTAGGCGCGCAGCAGATCGTTGAAGGCCGTCAGCCGCGCCGCTTCGATCGCCACCTCGGCGCCCAGGTCGGCGGCCGGCGCTCCCGGCCGGAAGGTGGCGGTGACGGCGGCGCTGCCGCCGCCCATGAAACGCCCGCGCAGGCGGAGCACCGCTCCCTGCGCCCGCAGGCTGGCGATGCGGTTGGACATGTTGAGGACCTCGAGGTTGGCCTGGTCCACGAACAGCCGATAGGGCGGATCGGTGGCCCGGTTGACGTAGCCGACCTGGCCGCCGGTGAGGTACAGCCGGTCCAGCCGCATCACCACCGGCGACGCCTCGGCTTCCTTGGCCGCGGCGGCCAGGGCCTCGCCGCGCCGGCGCTCGGCGGCGGCGGTGGCGGCGGTGTGGACGTAGTCGAGCCGCACGCCGCCGAGCAGCAACTCGGCGACGTCGATCTGCTTGACCCGCGGCGCGTACTCCACCTCGCCGTGGGACGACAGCACGCCGCCATGCAGCTCGAAGTTCGAGCGCGCGCCGAACTGCTGCAGGCGGTCGAGCGGCACCCGCTCGATGCGGTAGCGGGCGTGGACGCCGGGGAAGGGATCGCCCAGGAAATTCGCCGAGCCCTCGATCGCGGCGTGGCCGGTGCCGAAGACGTCGCCCTCGGTCTGGACCGGCGACGGGTAGACATGGTCGGGCGCCTCGAGGTTGCGGATGTTGGTGGCGCTGAGCATCCAGTGGGTGATCTCGAGCGGGCGCGACGGATCGCCGTCGACGTAGACCAGCGAGCCGTCGTTGACCCGCATGGTGTTGAACTTGAGCGGGTAGATGGACTCGAGCGCCGCCTGCCAGCCGCGCTCGCCGAGCCGCAGCTGCTTCATCTTCTCGATGTGCAGCTGCTCGATGTCGAGATGCAGCTGGGGGTGGTCGAACAGCGCATCGCCCACCAGGTGCCGGGTGAACAGGTGATGCCATTCCACGCTCAGCCGCAGCCTGGGGATGGTGGCGAGCGGCGGTTCGGGGTTGGCCTGCTGGCGGACCACCAGGTCGCGCAGGGTCAGCGACAGGTGCAAGGGGCCGCCGTGAGCGTGGCCGATCCGCACCGTGTAGCCGTGCAGCTGCTGATTCATCCTGGCTTCGAGCTGGCGGCGCAGCGGCTCGTCGCCCAGGCGCGAGCCCCAGGTCAGCAGCAGCAGCACGCCGATCAGCAGCGCGACCAGCGCCAGCCCGACCCGCTCGCGGCGCCCCATCGGCGCCCGCGCCAGCGCCAGGGGCCGCCGCAGCCAGCCCGCGGCTCCCCGGGCGGCGCCCTTAGCGCCCTCGGCGCCCTTCGCCTGGGGGCCTTCCCGCTTCGCCGGTGGCTCCCGCCGCTCGCGGCGCGCCCGCCGCCTGCCGTCTGCCAAGACCGCCTCGCTCTCCGGCCGGACGCTTCCTGCCGCGCTTGCGCCAGCCTGGCCCGGCTTTGGGTGCAATGCGCCTGCCACGAGCCCGCGCCGCCGGCGAAGACCGGCGCTCCGGGCGTCACATCGCGTCAGATCGCGTCACATCGCGTCACATTGCGGGGTTGCCGAGGCGGAAACGCAGGAAGAGCATCCAGCCGGGCACCCAGTCGCCGCCGTAGCTCGGCTCGAGGCGGCTGGGGACGTGCGAGACGCTGAGGTCGAAGCCGGCGCCGGTGCGGTAGGCCTCGCCGACCAGGAAGTCGTAGACGTATCCGCCGGCGAGCTTGGTGACCACCGCCACCGGCTGCGCCAGCCGCTCGTCGATCAGCACCCCCTCCTTGACCGCGGTGGCGAGGCCCAGGACGTCGGCGATCAGCTCGTCGTTCTCGAGCTGCTCCAAGCGGTAGAAGACGGTGTGGCGGGCGACGAACGCCGCGGTGCCCTCGAACAGGTAGGCGTTGGTGGTGCGCCCCGGCCGCCGCTGGTTGCGGCCCCAGGCGAAGGTGGACTGCAAGTTGCCGTTCTCGGCCAGCGGCGCGTTGTAGATCACCGACACCGTCGAGCGGTTGACGTCGACGTTGGGCTCCAGCTGCTCGGGGCTCTTGAGGTGCCCGAAGCTGCCCTGCACCGACAGCCCCGGGTCGGGATCGTAGGTGACGCGGAAGGAGTAGGAGTCCAGGCTGGGGCTCTCGATGTCGGCGCGGTGCTGGTCGGGCTCGCGGCCGCGGAAAGCCGAGCTCTCGATCTTGAGGCCGCCCTGGATCCAGCCCAGGGTGGCGACGCCGTAGCTGATGTGGGTCGAATCGAGCCAGTGGTGGCTGAGCGGCGTTTCCGGGTTGTCGATCGCCGAAAAGCGGTGCATGTAGGTGGGCGGCCCCAGCGCCGGCTCGCCCGGCAGGCCGGTGTAAAGGAACAGCGAGCCCTCGCGGCTCAGCGGCAGGCTGTAGGTGGCGGCCAGCTCGTCGAACAGATCGTGCGGGTGCTGCCGATCCACCAGCTCCGTCCTGCCGTTGGCGGTCTCGCCGGTCTGCAGCAGCAGCGGGTAGCCGTTCCTGCCGATCGTCCAGGGCTCGAGCGACATCATGGCGCGCAGCCCCAGCCGCCCCGGCCCGAGCGGGCGCGTCGCCATGCCCATGGCGTAATTTTCGCTGAACCATTTGCTGCCGCCGCGGTTGCCCTCCTGGTCGTCGTAGATCGCGAAGGCCTGGCCGTGCAGCATCGTGGTCCAGGGGCCATGCTGGGCGAACAACGCCTCGTGCGGCGACGACTCCGGCTGCCAGGAGGTGCCCGAGGCCTCGCGGCTCATCGCGTAGGGGCCGAGCAGGGCCGCCATCTCGTGGTGGCCGTGCATGGCGTGCATGTCGTGCGCGCCCTGCATACCCGGCATGTCCGGCATGTCCGGCGCGCCCTGCGTACCTTGCGCGCCTTGCGTGCCCTGCGGGCCTTGCGTGCCTTGTGTCCCCTGCGTGCCCTGCGTGCCTTGTGTCCCCTGCGTGCCCTGCGTGCC
>DATGHG010000003.1:0-4644 GCA_035308185.1 Thermoanaerobaculia bacterium
TGGCGCTCCATCTCGGCCACCGCCCAGCGCAGCGCGTTGGCCGCCTTCTTGGGGTCCACCACCACCTCCGCCTTGAGGTGCGGGATGTCGGCATAGACGCCGAGCTCGATGCGCTTGGGGTCGATGAAGATGAACTGCACCTCGTCGCGCGTCGCGCGGTAGATGATCGAGGTGATCATGCTCTGCAGGCCGACGCTCTTGCCGGCGCCGGTGGCGCCCGCCACCAGCAGGTGCGGCATGGTGGCGAGGTCGGCGTAATAGGGCTCGCCGTAGATGGTGGTGCCGATCGCCATGGTGAGCGTCGAGGGCGCCTTGCGGAAGCGCTCGTCGGCGAGCAGCGAGCCCAGGCGGATGATGCCGCGCTCGCGGTTGGGCACTTCGAGGCCCAGCGTCGACCGGCCCGCCAGGCGCTCGATGCGCACCGACTCCGCCTTGAGCGCCAGCGCCAGGTCGTCCTGCAGGTTGACGATGTGGGCGACCTTGACCCCGGGGGCGGGCTGGAACTCGAACACCGTGATCACCGGCCCGGGATTGATCGCCTCGATCGTCCCCTCCACCCCGAACTCGGCGCAGCGGCTGCGGATGGTCTCGCCGAGGCGCACCAGCTCCGCCTCGTCCGCGGCGCTGCGGCCGTCGCCCAGCTGCAACAGGTTGACCGGCGGCAGCGCCCCCGGCACCACCTCGCCGCCGAACGGCAGCTGTGTCTGCGGCGGCACGGCGGGCGCCTGCGGGAAGCGCGCCCGCGGCGCCGGCGATGCGGAGCCGGCGCGCGGCAGGTGGCCGCCGAGGTCGCCGGCGGCTCCCGCGTCGCGCGGTTGGCGCGACGTTGGATCGCGCAATGTTGGGTCGCGCGATGTCGAATCGCGCGGATCGCGCGGATCGCGGGTCGTCAGGTCGCGGGGGTCGCGCGTCGTCGGGTCGCGCGGATCGCTCGCGGTTGGCGGTACGCCGGTACGCCGCACCGCGCCGCGCAGCAGCGGGCCGGCGGCGGCGGGCGCACCGGGTGGGAGATTTCCCGCATGGTCCCCCGGGCGCGCCTCGCGGTCACCGCCGCCGCTCACCCGGCGCAGCCCGTACTCGACCGGGCCGTGCCGGTTGAAGACGCGCAGCGGCAGGTCGAGCCTGCCGCCGGTCATCGCCGCGACCGCCGCCTCTGCCGCCGATCCGGGATCGACGTCCTCCGCCGGCTGCTCCGGCGACGGGGTCGCCGGCGGTGCGGCGGCGGCGCGGGCGGCCCGCGAATCGGTCGCCGTCCGCGGGTGGGCCATGCCCCGGCGATCGGTCGCGTCGGAGGCCGCCAGCGCCTCGCGCCGCTCCTGTTCCTGCTTCTCCTCGGCCACCCGCTGCAGGTGCTTGGTAATGACGCGCCGCCGCGCCCGCTCCTTGGCGCGGCGCTCTCGCCGCCGCGCCCGCGCCAGCAGGAAGTCCTGCCACAGCGTGCGCAGCCGCAGCCGCCAGCTACCCAGCGCCTGGCCGAGCGTCGACTGCACCACCAGCGCCACGCCGATCGCCGCCGCCGAGGCCAGCACCAGCAGCGAGCCGGTGAAGCTCAGCCGCTCGTCGAGCAGGCCGGCGAGCAGGGTGCCGAAGGCGCCGCCGGCCGGCAGCGTCTCGCCGCGCCAGGCGATGCCGCCGGCCAGCACCTGGCAGAGGCCCGGCAGCGCCGCGAGCAGCAGCAGCGAGCCGAAGCCGCGGCCCACCACCCGCACCGCATCGCGCCGCCGCAGCCGCCGCCAGCCCGCGACCAGCAGGAAGAGCGGCAGCAGGAAGCAGGTGACGCCGAAGAAGCCGAAGCCCACCGCCGCCGCCTGGGCGCCGACAGGCCCGATCCAGTTGTGCGCCGGACCGCGTTGCGCCAGCTCGTGGAACAGGCTGGGGTCGCTCGGGTGGTAGGTGGCGAAGCTGAAGGCGAGCAGCAGCGCCGCGCCGAGCAGCGCCAGGCCGAGCAGCTCGTGCCCCTTCTCCGGCGACAGCGCCGGGCGCTCCGGGCGCTTGCTCGAGCGGCTGGCGCGGCTGGCGCGGGCGTCGGCGACGGACATGGCGGGAGGGTGTCGGCGGCTCTCGAATCGGCGGCGAACTAGCCGGACCCCGGGGTGCTGTCCCCCGCGCCGGCGCCGGCCGGCCGCGCGTTCCGGCGAACCCCGCCGGGCCGGCAAGGCCGGCGGCGACAGCGGTTATGCCCCGGCGGCGAGAATCTGGTTGAGGGATTCATCGCTAAGTAGCACAGAAGTCTAGCACAACACCCTGTCAACCCAGGTATTTACACCATCCAAGGCACCATCCAAGTCACCGACCCGCCGCCCGCTCCGCCGATCCATCCGTTTGCTGCCTGGTCTCCCCCGCTCCCCTTTGCCACCGCCCTCCTGACCCTTCTCGCTTGGTGCCATGCGTCCAAGCCGCCAACGCCGGCCAACGCCAGCCAAGGACCACCAACGCCAGCCAAGGACCGCCAGGCTGCCACCGAGGCCGCCGCGTCGTCGGGAGCTATACTCGCTGGTATGGACCCGCGTCTCGACCCGTTGCCGGGCGGCGACCTGGTCGCGGCCGGCATCGACGACTTGGCGCGCGGCGTCGAGTCCATCCCGGCGCTGCTGGTCTCGATCGGCGCCGAGCGCCTGCGACACGCCGGGCTGGCGGTGCCGGAGCCGGCGTTTCCCACCCCTGAGCGCCGCCTCTATGACCGCTTGGCGAGCGAGGATTCGGACAGCGCCCACTCCCGCTACAACGCCTTGATCCGCCGGCTGGTGAGCTGCGAGCGGGCGCTCGAATGCGCCGGCCGGTAGACCGCGAGCGGGTGCTGGGCTTCATGCAGGCGCTGGGCGCCGAGGCCGACGCCGAGACCCGGCTCTACTTCACCGGCGGCGCCACCGCCGTGCTGCTCGGTTGGCGGACCAGCACCGTCGACCTCGACGTCAAGCTCGAGCCGGAGAGCGACCGCCTGCTGCGCGCCATCCCGTCGCTCAAGGAGCGGTTGGAGATGAATGTCGAGCTTGCATCGCCGGGAGACTTCATCCCCGAACTCCGGGGTTGGCGCGACCGCAGTCCCTTTGCCGGCCGCCATGGCAGGCTCGCCTTCCACCATTACGACCTCGCCGCACAGGCCCTGGCCAAGCTCGAGCGTGGCCATGCCCAGGACTGGAGCGACGTCGGCGAGATGCTGGCGCGAGGCTACGTAGCCCGCGAAGAGCTGCTGACTCGATTCGCGCAAATCGAGCCCCTTCTCTATCGCTACCCGGCGATCGATCCGGCCGCTTTTCGCAAGGCGGTGGGACGAGCCGCCTCCGGAGCTTTCGCAGTGCCGCCAGCGGACACCTCCCTTTGAAGCCGTTCCAACTCAATGCGGCCGTGCATCCACGGGCGCGCCGGCGTGCAGCCCCAGCAGCTCCTCCAGGCCCAGCCGCTCGGCGCGGGCGTTCTCGGGCAGGCCGAGGGCGCCCAGCGCGGCCGCCGCCCGCTCCCGGCCCCAGCCGGCGGCGAGGGCGTTGCGCAGGGTCTTGCGGCGCTGGCCGAAGGCGAGCCGGACGGTGGCGAGGAAAGCCGGCATCTCCTGCTCCGGCAGCGGCGGCGCCCTGAGCTCGAAGCCGACGTAGGCGCCCTCGACCTTGGGCGGCGGGTGGAAGCTGCCGCGGCGGACCCGGCCCAGCGGCACCGCGCGGGCATAGGCGGCCACCAGGACGCTGAAGGAGCCGTACGCCGGATCGCCGGGCGCCGCGAGCAGCCGCTCCGCCACCTCGCGCTGCACCAGGAAGGCGGCCCGCGGCACCTGGCAATGATGCGGCAGCAGCGCGGCGAGCAGCGCCGTCGCCACGTTGTAGGGCAGGTTGCCCGCTGCCAGGGTCGGCGCCGGCAGCCGTCCCCAGGGGAGGTCCAGGGCGTCCTCCACCACGAGCGAGAGCACGCCCCTGCCTGCCGCAACGCCCACCGCGTCCACCGCACCCCGCAACCGCCGGCGCAGCTCGGCCGCCCACTCCAGGTCGACTTCCCAGGCGAGGACCCGGGCGCCGGCGGCGAGCAGCTCGGTGGTGAGCACGCCGCCGCCCGGCCCCACCTCGACGACCCGCTGCCCGCGGGGCGCGAGGAACTCCACCAACGGCCGGCAGAGCGCACCGGAGGTCAGGTGGTGCTGGCCAAGGGACTTCTTCAGCCGCGGCGCGCGCACGCCCGGACGCTATCAGAGCAAGGCTGGGCAACCGCGAGCGGCGCGCGCGGTTCGCGTCACCGCCGCCAACCCGGTCCCAGGTCTCACCCCATCAGATGTGCCAAATTGGCGCAAACGGCGACCCAAGGACAGCCATCTCCTCCACCTACCCACACGTAATTGCTTGTCGCAGCGTCTCTTCCGCCTCCTGACCCGGCCATGGCACCTGCCTTGCAATTTGCGCTTGCGCGAGGTGCCGCCAGCGATGGAAACCAGCGTCATGACCCTCAACCGCGACGTCGAGCGCGAGACCCTGACGCTCAAGCGGGTCGAGGCCGAGCTGCGCAAGGTGATCGTCGGCCAGGACTACCTGCTCGACCGCCTCCTGGCCGCCCTGCTCGCCCGCGGCCACGTGCTGATCGAGGGCGTTCCCGGCCTGGCGAAGACGCTGGCGGTCAAGACACTGGCACAGACCCTGGCGCTACAGTTCCAGCGCATCCAGTTCA
>DATGHG010000004.1:0-33992 GCA_035308185.1 Thermoanaerobaculia bacterium
CCTCCGTGGAGCCGTCCGAACGTGTGGGCAAGCATGAGCGACATGGTGAGGATGCCCGCCCCGAGGATGAGTGTGTGCTGAGTCTTGCGCAGATTAAAGCTGCCCACACGACAGACAAGCACGTAGCCGACGGCAAGGTTGAAGAGGCCCCATAGGACGTTGACCATCGAGGAGGACAAGCCTACCCCAGGCGGTGAGGCAAAGGGACTCTGGAAGGCGTTCCCCGAGATCCCGTTGCCGAGATGGGGCAGGGTGTTCGCGAGGAATGCGCCCCCGAAGAGGTACGCCACATAGTGATACCACCGCATGGTTGCTCCCTTGCCCGCACACGCACAACTTCGAAGCCGGCACGAGACTCGACCTCGCCCAGCGCCTGGGCGAGCCCGCGCCGGCACCCCCACGTGAGATCGCCGCCATCGGCGCTACCGGCCGCCGTGGCCGCGGAAGCTCTCCCGCAACCCGAAGACCAGGGACCCCGGGAACCGGCGGCCTGGGCGCGCCGCCGGTCCCGGCAGGCCTGGTGCCGGCTTACCTGCTGATCTTACCCTCGGCGCGGAACCGGCGGTGCGCACTCCGGGCAGGTGTAGAAAGCCGGTATCGAGTAGTGCCCACCCGGCGCGTCTGCCAACCGGGCGTGCTGCAGCGCGGCCAGCGTCTCGGTGCGTAGCGAGAGCTTCTTCAGCTGCGAGGTATTCTTCTTCATGGTCCTATCTCCTATGGTTGTTGGCCCCTCCAAGAGAGAGTGTGACCCGAAGCCGGAAAGAGGATCCTGGGCCGGGTACCTGCTGGAGTACAGGCGATCCCGAAGGAGGTGCTGGCGACGACCTTCGGCGTGCCGGCCGGGCGCTTCGATGGGTTTGATCTGGACGTGAGCTACATCGCGCCGCAGTAGGGTTTCGGGCGCCTTGGTCTCAGGAGATCGCTTGGCCGAGGTCCGAAGCGGCGGGTGAAGGCGACAGGGTGCTCGGATCGCGAGTCGGCTTGGCGATACTGGCGACACTGGCCGTGATGGCTCGAATGGCCGCAGTCAGCAGGCGACCGGTGGTCGCCACGTGCGGCGGGAGGAACATCGACCGGTGGCCGCCGGGGACCCTGTGGATCTCGAGGCCGCCGTGCGCCAGCCTTCTCCAGGTCGCTTCCGGATGTCCTGCAAGGCCTTCCGCGGCACGCAGGAAGAGCACGCGGCCACTGTAGGGGCCCGGCTCGTAGAGGTGAAGCGCCCGGCGCTGGCCGTCGATCGCCGCGAGCAGGCGCAAGAGGTCGGCGCTGCCGTAGGACGCGGGGAGCCCGCCGGCGCGGCGGGCGCGGTCGAGGAGCAGCGCCAGCCGGCTCTCGCCGTCGAGACCCGCCAGCTCCCGGCCCAGCGTGCGCTCGTCGCCACCGGTCAGCCAGGCCAGGAAAGCCGCTTGCGGGTCGACCTCGTCCGCCGCGGGCACCGCGGCCGACGCCGCCCGAGCCAGCGGCTCGCCGGCCCAACTGTCGAGCAGCGCGAGCAGCGCCACCTCCTGGCCTCCGGCGGTGAGCTGGCGCGCCATCTCGAAGGCGATGCAGCCGCCCATCGAGCTGCCCGCGAGCAGATACGGACCCGCGGGCCGCCAGGTCAGCAGCGCTTCGAGATACTGCGCGGCCATTTCTTCGAGCCGTTCCGGCACCGTGCCGCCGGTCAGAGCTGGTGTCTGGAAGCCGTAGACCGGCTGGTCCGGCCCCAGCTCCCGCGCCAGGTGGCGGTAGATCTGGACGTCGCCGAAAACCGGATGGATCAGCACCAGCGGCGGACGCCTGCCGTCCCCCGGCTGCAAGCCCACCAGGTTCGCGGGCAGCGTCGCGCGCTCCTCCCCCCGGGCGAGCGCAATGCCCAGCGCCGACGCGGTCTCCCTGGTCGGCTCGCCGAGCGCCGCCTCCGCCGCCGGGTCCCACGAGCGCTTTCCCACCCCGGCGTCCACCTGGCGGTGGGAGTGGAACTTGACGTCGCCCAGCATCCGCGACTGGGCGTGGATGCCGTCGATCATCTTGCCCGGCCGCGACTCGTAAGGCCGTGCCATGGCAGGCTCGTAGGCCAGGCCGAGGAAGGCGCACACGGCGGCCAGCACCCGCCCCGGTTCGCGCACCAGCTGCTCGAAGGAGACGGTGTGCCAGCGCTCCGGCGGCACCTCGCCGCGCAGCTCCAGGATGTTCTGGTGCGCCACCGTCCAGGACAGCTCTGCCAGCTCCCGACGAGTGAACGGATGGCCAGCGCCGAAGAAGCCGAAGAAGATCTGGTCCAGCTTCGCCTCCGTGAAGGAGCGGATGGTGGCGCAGGGGTGGCGGACCAGGTGGACGTAGAGGGGGCCCGCGAAGTCCTCCTCCGCCCGCCTCAGCGCTTGCCGGTCCCAGGCGTAGGTCGGCGTCTTGTCCACCAGCAGGCGCTCGCCGAGGTCTTGCTGCAACAGGCCGTAGAAGCGGCGCGTGCTCCAGCCGGCGTCCTCGCAGCCGGCGATCAGGCCGAGGGCCTCGGTTGCCGCGCAGCCGCGGATCTCCATCAGCGCCCGCACCGCACCCTCCCGGCGGAAGGCGTCCCTGCCGGAGAGAGCCCGCCGCCGCTCGGCGAGCGTCCGGTACGACAGCAGCTCGAGCTCCGGCGGCGCGAACAGCCGCGAGTGGCCGGCCAGCATCACCCGCAGCAGGGTCGAGCCCGACCGCGGCGGCGACAGCACGAACACCGCCGGCGGATTCCGCTTGCCGGCCACCTCCGGGGCTGCCGCCGGCTGCATCACCCGAGCGCCGAGCAGCTGGCGCAGCCGCACGACGTGGGCGCCATCGACGCGGCCCGCGGCCGCCGGCTCGCTTGCGGCGGCGGCACCGTCGTCGCCCTCGCCGCCCTCGCCTCCCCACAGCCTTGCCACCGCCCGCGGGTGCTCGGCGGCGAGGTGCGCCGCCAGGCCGGCGATCGTCGGCGCGTCGAACAGCGTCACCACGTGCACGATCTCTCCCAGCTTCTCCTGCAGCCGGTAGATCAGCATCGCGCCGCTCAACGAGTTGCCACCCAGGGCGAAGAAGTTGTCCTCGATCCCGAAACTGCCCGCGGGCAGCGCGTCGCGCCAGAGGTCGGCCAGGTAGCGTTCGAGCGGCGTCCGCGGCATTACCAGCTCGCTCTGCGCCGCGCCGCTTGCCGCCGGCTCGGGCAGCGCCCGGCGATCGATCTTGCCGCTCGGCGTCAGCGGCAGCGCCGGCAGCTCCACCCAGGCGCTCGGCAGCATGTGCTCGGGCAGGCTCGCCGCCAGCCACCGCCGCAGCTCGTCGCGCTCCACCGCCGACCCCGGCCGCGGCACCACGTAGGCCACCAGCTGGGCCGCCGCGCCAGAGCCCCGCGCCACCACCGCCGCCGCGGCCACCGTCTGGTGCCGGGCGAGCCGCGCCTCGATCTCGCCCAGCTCGATCCGGAACCCCCGGATCTTGACCTGGTGGTCGCTGCGGCCCAGGAAATCGATCGCCCCGTCCGGCAGGTAACGCGCCAGGTCGCCCGTCCGGTAGAGCCGGCCACCCCCCGGCGGGGCCCCTGGCGCTGACGCGCCGCCCCCACCGCTCTCAGGATCGGGGACGAACCGCTCGGCCGTCAGCCCGGGCCGCCGCAGGTAGCCGCGCGCCGGCTGCACGCCGCCGATGTAGAGCTCGCCGGGCACCCCCACCGGCACCGGCCGCAACGCGGCATCCAGCAGCTGGATGGTGGTGTTGGCGATCGGCCTGCCGATCGGCACGCCGCCCAGCCCGCGGCCCGGGTCCGACGCCCCGGCCGCGCGGCGCTGCACGGCCGGCAGGCACTCCCAGGCGGTCACGTCCACCGCCGCCTCGGTCGGACCGTAGAGGTTGTACAGCGGCACCGCCAGCCGCTCACGGTAGCGCGCCAGCAGTTCGGCCGGCAGCACCTCGCCGCTCGCCACCACCCGCCGCAGGCCGCCGGCGCCTGACAGGTCCGGCGCGTCGAGCAGCGCCCGCAGCATCGACGGCACGAAGTGCACCGTCGTCACCCGCTCGCGGGCGATCAGGTCGAGCAGGTAGTCGGTGTCCTGGTGGCCGCCGGGGCGCGCCACCACCAGCCCCGCACCGCACAGCAGCGGCCAGAACAGCTCCCACACCGAGACGTCGAAGCTCAGCGGCGTCTTCTGCACCACCCGGTCCGACGCCTCCAAGCCAAACGCCGACTGCATCCACGACAGCCGGTTGACGATGGCGCGGTGGGTGTTCATCGCGCCTTTCGGCCGCCCGGTCGAGCCCGAGGTGTAGATCACGTACGCCAGGTTGTCCGGGTCGACCGGCACCTCGGGACCCGCGGCCGCCGGCGGCGCCGCGCCTCCCGGCGCATCCAGGCAGATCACCGTGGCGGCCGACGCTCCTAGCCCGCTCACCAGCCGCTGCTGCGTCAGCAGCACCGGCACCGCGGCTTCCTCCAGCATGAAAGCCAGCCGCTCGCGCGGATACGAAGGATCCAGCGGCAGGTAGGCGCCGCCCGCCTTGAGCACCGCCAGCACCCCCACCATCATCTCGGCCGACCGCTCGACGCACAGCCCCACCAGCACCTCCGGCCCCACTCCCGCCGTCCGCAGCCGGTGGGCCAAGCCGTTGGCCCGGCCGTCCAGCTCCCCGTAGCTCAGCCACTCGCCCGCGAAGCCCACCGCCGGCGCCTCCGGGCTCCGCCGCGCCTGTGCCGCGAGCAGCTGGTGCAGGCAGCCCGCCTCACCCCAGCGCACCGCCGTGTCGTTCCAGTCGAGCTGCTGCTGCCGCTCGGCAGAGGTCAGCAGCGGCAACGCGGCGAGCGGCCGCTCGGGATCGGCCAGCGCCGCCCGCAGCAGGGTCTCCAGCTGCTGCATCAGCCGCCCCACCGTCGCGCCGTCGAACAGGTCGCGGTTGTAACGGCAGACCCCTTCCAGACCGCTCGCGGCCTCGTGCAGCGACAGCGTCAGATCCACCTTGGCGCTGCGGTTGTCGATCGCCACCGCCGCCGCCTCCACTCCCGGCAGCCGCAGCTCCCGCCATGGCGCGTTCTGCAACACCAGCATCACCTGGAACAGCGGCGACTGCGACAGGCTGCGCTCCGGCGCGAGCTCCTCGACCAGCTGCTCGAACGGCAGCTCCTGGTGCGCGTAGGCCCCCAGCGTCACCTCCCGCACCTGGCCCAGCAGCGCCGCCAGCCCCTCCTCGGCCACCGGCTGCACCCGCAGCGCCAGGGAGTTGAGGAACAGGCCGATCAATCCCTCCACCTCGGTCCGCGTGCGGCCCGCGATCGGCGTGCCCAGGACCAGGTCGGGCCGGCCGATCTGGCGCAGCAGCACCAGGTCCAAGGCGGCGGCGAGCAGCATGAACAGCGTCACCTTCTGCGCGCGCGCGGCGGCGCGCAGCTCGCCGGCGAGCGCCGCGTCGAACCGCACCGGACGCACCTCTCCCGCCCAGCGCTGTAGTGCAGGACGCGGCCGGTCGGCGGGCGGCGAGGTCAGGGGCGGCGCGCCGCGCAGCCGGTCCCGCCAGTAGTCCAGCTGCCGCCGCAGGACGTCGCCCTGCAGCCAGTCGCGCTGCCAGCAGGCGAAGTCGACGTACTGAACGGCCAGCTCCGGCAGCCGGGCGGGCCGCCTCGCCAGAGCGGCGCCGTACAGCTCGGTCAGCTCGCCCAGCAGCACGCCGACCGACCAGCCGTCGGCGGCGATGTGATGCACCGCCAGCAGCAGCCAGTGCTCCGCACCCTCCGCCGGCGCCAGCGGCGGGGCGCCGCGCCCCAGCCAGAGCAGGCACGCGCGCACCGGCGGCCGGGCGGCAAGGTCGAAGGGAGTCGCCGCATCCTGGTCCGCCAGCCCGCTGGCCGCCCTCGCGCGCCGCGTCATGGGCAGCCGGGAGAGGTCCACCAGCGGCAGCGCCCCATCCATCGCGGGCGCGATGCGCACCACCGGACGGCCGCCGCGCACCGCGAAGGTGGTGCGCAGCGTCTCGTGGCGGCGCACCACTCCGGTCAGGGCGGCAGCCAGGGCGGCGCGGTCCAGAGCCCCTCGCAGCCGCAGGGTGCTGGCAATGTTGTAGGTGGGCGTCCCCGGCCGCAGCTGCTCCAGGAACCACAACCGCTCCTGGGCAAACGAGAGCGGCAGCTCGCGGTCGCGCGGCACCGCCAGGATCGGCGGCATCGCGTCAGCCCCGGCGAGCCCGGCGAGCCCGCCCACACCGGCCACCGCCGCCGCCATCCCGGCAAGGTCCGACGGCTCGAAGCCACCCGCCGGCACCAGCGGCTCGAAACCACCCGCCGGCACCGGCGGCACCAGGGCGCTCAGCTCCTGGGCCAGGCCCGAGAGGGTCGGACGCTCGAAGACCCGACGCAGCGGCAGCTCCACCCCGAGCTCCCCGCGCACCCGGGAGACCAGCTGGGTCGCCAGCAGCGAGTGGCCGCCCAGCTCGAAGAAGTCGTCGTCCGCCCCCACCTGCCGGACTCCCAGCAGCTCGGTCCAGAGGCCCGCCAGCAGCCGCTCGGCCGGAGTGCGGGGGCCGCGCGTGGCGCCCTCGCCGCCCAGGCCCGCACTCTCCGAGGGCGCCGGCAGCGCCTGGCGATCGAGCTTGCCGTTGGCGGTCAGCGGCAGGCGCTCCAGGGTCACATAGGCGGTTGGCACCATGTAGGGCGGCAGCTGCGCCGCGACGAAGGCCCGCAGCTGCCGCGGGTCGAGGGGGGCGGCGGCAGCCAGGCCGGGGGCGACGCGGCGCACCACGTAGGCCACCAGGCGTTTGCCGCCGGTTGCCGGCTCGTCGCGGTCCACCACCGCCACCTCGCCCACCTCGGGGTGGCGGGCCAGCGCCGCCTCGACCTCGCCCAGCTCCAGACGGAAGCCGCGGATCTTGACCTGCCGGTCGATGCGCCCCAGGAACTCGATCACGCCGTCGGCGCGCCACCGCGCCAGGTCGCCGGTGCGGTAGAGGCGGCCGCCGGCCTCGCCGCCGGCGCCCGCGAAGGGGTCGGGGACGAAGGCCGCGGCGGTCAGGTCCGAGCGGCCGAGATAGCCGCGCGCCAGGCAGAGGCCGGCGATGCACAGCTCGCCCTGCGCCCCCGGCGGCAGCTCGCGCTGGTCGCGCCCGAGCACGTAGAAGCGGGCGCCGGCGATCGGCCAGCCCAGCGGCACCGTCGGGCCCGTGCAGGCATCGGCACGGCCGCTCCATTCCGTCACCGAGACGGTTGCCTCGGTGGGGCCGTAGCGCGACACCAGCAGCGCCGGCGGGGCGGTCCGGCCGGCTTTTGCGGTCTCCGCGGCCATGGCCGAGTCGAAGAGCGGCAGCAGATCGGCCGGCACCCGCTCGCCGCCGGTGACCACGCGGCGCAGCGAGCGGCAGCGCCGGAGCGCCTCCTCGGCGAGCAGCGCCGGGAGCAGCGCCGGCGGGGCGTTGGCGTTGGTCACCTGCTCCACCTCGACGAGGCTGGCCAGGTAGCCCGCCTCCTGCCGGCGCGCCGCCGCCGCCAACACCACCGTGCCGCCCATCCACAGCGGTGCGAACAGCTCGACCACCGAGACGTCGAAGGCGAGCCGCGCTCGTTGCAGCACGCGGGCGCCGGGCTCGAGGTCGGCCGCCACCTGGAAGCGCAGGCGGTTGACGACGGCGCGGTGGACCGTCACCACCCCTTTGGGGGCACCCGTGGAACCGGAGGTGTAGAGGACATAGGCGGTGTTGTCTGCCTGCGGCGGCAGGGGCGGCGATGGGGGAGGCGCTGGGTAAGGGATGCCGCGCTCCGCGCTGCCGGGGCCGCCCTCGCCGCCGGGCCCCGTCGCCGCGACGGCGAGCCACGCCGGGGACGCGAGGAGCACCTGGCCACCCAGGCCCTGCAGCCGCTCCACGGCCTCGCCGTCGGCGAGGACCACCCTGGCCGCCGAATCGGCGAGGATCTGCGCCTGCCGGTCGCGCGGGTGGGAGGGGTCGAGGGGCAGGTAGGCGCCGCCGGCTTTCAGGACGCCGAGGAGCCCCACCACCAGGTCGAAGGAGGGCTCGACGCAGATGCCGACGACCTGCTCCGGCCCCACCCCCAGGCCGCGGAGCAGGCAGGCCAGCCGCTCGGACTGCGACGCCAGCTCACCATAGGTCAGCGCCAGCTCGCTCCGGCCATCCGTCCCGCGCGCGGCCAGCGCCACCGCGTCCGGATGACGCGACGCCTGCCGCTCGAAGGGCGCATGCACCAGGTCGTCGCCGCCCGGCTCCCAGCCCCCGTTCCATTCCACCAGCAGCTGGTGGCGCTCCGCCTCGCCGAGCAACGGCAGCTCCGAGAGGCGCCGCTCCGGCGCCGCGGCGACCGCCCGCAGCAGCTCGCGCAGCTGACCGGACAGCCGCTCGATCGTCGCCGGCTCGAACCGCCCCGCGCGGTAGGTCCAGCTGCCCGCCAGGCCGCCCCCGGCGGCGGCCGCCACGGCCAGCGACAGCTCGAACTTGGCGGTGCCGGTGTCGCTCTCCAGGTGCTCCACCACGAGCCCCGGCATCGACGGCGGCGCCAACTCGGGTTGCAGCGCCAGCAGCGCCTGGAAGAATGGCGTCTCGCCCGCCTCCCGCCGTGGCGCCAGCTCCGCCACCAGCTGCTCGAACGGCACCTCTTGGTGCGCGTAGACGGCCAGCGCCGCCTGGCGCGCACGCCCCATCAGCTCGAGGAAGCCAGGGTCGCCCGAGAGGTCCAGCCGCAGCACCAGGGTGTTGACGAACAGGCCGATGAGGTTCTGCACCTCCGGCCGGTCGCGGTTGGCCACCGGCACGCCGACCGCCACGTCCTCCTGGCCGCCGTAGCGCCCGAGGAGGACGTCGAACGCCGCCAGCAGGGTCATGAACAGCGTCGCGCCGTGGCGCCGCGCCAGCGCCGTCAGGTCGCCGGCGATGGCGGCGGAGAGGGCAAAGCCGCGCCGCGCGCCGCGCCGGCTCGCGGTGGCGGCCGCCGGCCGGTCGCCGGGCAGCTCTAGAGGCGGCGGCGCGCCGCGCGGACCCGCGAGCTGCTCGCGCCAGAAGTCCAGCTCGGCCGTCAGCCGCTCACCCGTCAGCCGCTCGCGCTGCCAGTGGGCAAAGTCGGCATACTGGATGGGCAGCTCCGACAGCGCTCCCGGCGCCGGTGGCAGGCCGCTCACCCCGGCGGCGTAGAGCGCGGCCAGCTCGCGCGCCAGCACCTCGATCGACCAGCCGTCGCCGACGACGTGGTGGAGGGTCAGCAGCAGCTCGTGCACGGCCGCCGGCCCCGGCGGCGCGCCGGGAGCGCCGCCGTCCAATCGCAGCAGGACGGTGCGCAGCAGCGGTCCGGCGGCCAGGTCGAAGGGGCGCCGGGCCTCTGCCGCCCGCAGGCGGGCCGCCTCCGCCGCGCGGCGGCTGGCAGGCAGGCCGGCCAGGTCGATTCGCCGCAGCTCACCGCTCTCGGTCGGCGCCGCCGAGTTCGCCACCGCTGCCACCACCGCCACCGGCCGCGCGCCGCCGCCGGCGCCGGCCACGATCCTGGTGCGGAACACCTCGTGGCGGCGGCGCACCTGGCCGAGACCGGCCGCCAGCGCCGCGACCCGCAGCGCTCCGGTGAGGCGCAGGGCAAAGGGCATGTTGTAGGCCGGGCTGCCCGGTTCCAGCTGGTCGATGAACCAGAGGCGCTCCTGGGCGAAGCTGAGCGGCAGCGGCCGCCCATGCGCCTCGGGCGGCAGCGGCGGCGGCACCCGGGGGATGGCCGCCGCCAGGAGGCAGCCCTGCCGGGCCGCCGCGATCGCCGCCGCCAGCGCCGCCACGCTGGCGCCTGCGAAGACCTGGCGTAGCGGCAGCTCGACCTGGAAGACCTCCCGCACCCGCGCCAGCAGGCGGGTGACGAGCAGCGAATGGCCGCCGAGATCGAAGAAGCTCTCATGGATGCCGACCTCGCCGCGGCCGTCGCCACGGGCCACCTCGAGGCCCAGCAGGCTCGCGAAGAGACCGCTCAGGATCTCCTCGTCGGGAGTGCGCGGCGCCACCCGCCCCCGCACCGCGCCGGACCCGCCACCCCACCGCGGCGCCGGCAGCGCCTTGCGGTCCACCTTGCCGTTGGCGGAGAGCGGCAGCGCGCCGAGCACCACGAAGGCCGCCGGCACCATGGCCTCGGGCAGGCTCCGCCGCAGGCTGCCGCGCAGGTCGTCGATCAGCGCCGCCTCCGCCTCCGGTGCCAGGCAGGCTCCGGCGGGGTCCGCCGCCGGCGACGGCTGCCGCGGCACCAGGTAGGCGACCAGCCGCGGCCCGAGATCCGCCGGGCTCCCCGGCTCCGCCGGACCCGCCATCGTGACCACCGCCTCCCGCACTCCCGGGTGGCGGACCAGGGCCGCCTCGATCTCTCCCGGCTCGATGCGGACGCCGCGGATCTTCACCTGGTGGTCGAGACGGCCCAGGTAGTCGATGGCGCCGTCCGGCAGGTAGCGTGCCAGGTCGCCGGTACGGTAGAGGCGGGCGCCGGCGGCACCCCTGAGGGGGCTGAGGGGGGCGAGGGGGCCGACGGAGTCGGGCACGAACCGTTCGGCGGTCAGCTCCGGGCGCCCCAGGTAGCCGCGCGCGAGCTGCACGCCGCCGATGCACAGCTCCCCGGGCACGCCGATGGGCAGCTGCCGGCCCTCGTGGTCGAGCACGCGGAGGCGGGTGTTGGCCACCGGCCGTCCAATCGGCACCAGCCGCCGCGGGCCGGCCCGCTCCGTGGCCCAGGAGGTCACCTCCACCGCCGCCTCCGTCGGGCCGTAGAGGTTGTGCAGCGGCGCATCGAGGGCAGCGTAGTACTGCTGCTGCAACTCGTAGGAGAGGGCCTCGCCGCTCGCCATCACCCGCCGGAGCGAGGGCAGGCGCGAACCCGCGGGCCGCTCGGCACGATCGGCGCCATCGAGGAAAGCTGAGAGCATCGCCGGCACGAAGTGCACGTTGGTGATCTCGTGACGGGCCAGGGCCCGCCGCAGGTAGGCGCTGTCGCGATGACCCTCGGGGCGGGCCATCACCAGGCAGGCACCGGTGGCAAGCGGCCAGAACAGCTCCCAGACCGAGACGTCGAAGCTCAGCGGCGTCTTCTGCAACACGCGATCGGTGGCGGCCAGCCGGTGGCGCTCCTGCATCCAGAGCAGCCGGTTGACGATGCCGCGATGGGTGTTCATCGTCCCCTTCGGCTGGCCGGTAGACCCGGAGGTGTAGATGACGTAGGCCAGGTTGTCCGGCTGCAGGCCGCTCGACCCGCGCCACCGGCCGCGGCCCGGGCGCCGCCGCCGGGCCGGCTCGGGATCGAGCCAGACGGTCGTCACGCCGGCCGCCGCCTCGCCCAGCCAGGGCAGCGAGCGCCGGCCTGGCGCGAGGCGGCGGCAACCGGGGAGGTTCGGCGAGGCGACCAGCACCCTGGCGCCCGAGTCGCGCAGCATGAAACGGAGGCGCTCGGCCGGGTAGCCGGGATCGAGCGGCAGGTACGCCGCGCCCGCCTTGAGGATGGCGAGCAGGGCGGCCACCATCACGGCCGAGCGCTCGGCGCAGATCGCCACCACGCTCTCCGGTCCGACTCCGAGCCGCCGCAGATCGGCTGCCAGGCGGTTGGCGCGGGCCTCCAGGGTGCCGTAGGTCAGGGTCTCGACCCCGGCCCCGGCTTCGGGGCCGGCTGCGGTCTCGGCGAGGACCGCCACCGCGTCCGGAGCGCGGCGCGCCTGCTCCTCGAACAGCTGGTGCAGGAGGCGGTCGCCAGGGTGGGCGGCCGTATCGTTCCACTCCCAGAGCAGCTGCTGCCTCTCGCCCTCTCCCAGCAGCGGTAGCGTCGCGACGTCGAGGCCACGGTGGGTGCCGGCTGCCACCGCGGCGAGCAGGGACTGGAAATGGCCGGCCAGCCGCTTGACGGTGACGGCGTCGAAGAGGCCGGTGCGGTACTCGAACGAAAGGGCGAGCCCCCGCGGCCCTTCGCGCGCATCGATGGTCAGCTCCAACTTGGCTGCCGTCGCATCCAACTCGCCGAGCTCGATCTCCAGGTCGGGCGTCGGCCGTTGCCGCGCGGCGGTGGTGGCGCTTTGCAGCACCAGCATGACCTGGAAGAACGGCGTGGTGCCGAGATCGCGCCGCGGCGCCAGCGCCTCCACCAGCTTCTCGAAGGGCAGCTCCTGGTTGGCGTAGGCGGCGAGGCAGGTCTGCCGCACCTGCAGCAGGAGGCCGTGGAAGCTCGGGCGGCCGGCCAGGTCGGCGCGCAGCGCGAGCGTGTTGACGAAGCAGCCGATGAGCCCCTCGATGTCCAGCCGGTCGCGGTTGGCGATCGGCGTCCCCACCACCAGGTCCAGCTGCCCGGTATAGCGGCAGAGCAGCACGTCGAACGCGGCCAGGAGCACCATGAACAACGTCGCCCCGCCCTCCAGGGCCTCGCGGTGCAGCGCCGCGGTGACCGCCGAGGGCACCAGCTCGCGGACGCACGCCCCGGCCAGATCCGGCACCGGCGGCCGCGGCCGGTCGGCGGGCAGCGCCAGCTGGCAGAGCGGGCCTGCCAGCGCCTGGCGCCAGTAGGCGAGCTGCGGCGCGAGCGCCTCGCCGGTGAGCCGCTCCCGCTGCCAGCGGGCGAAGTCGAAATACTGGATCGGCAGCTCGGGAAGCGGGCCGGCGGCGTAGAGCGCCGCCAGCTCGCGCAGGAAGACCGTGACCGACCAGCCGTCCGCGACGATGTGATGCAGCACCAGGACGAGCAGGTGTTGTTCCGGGTCCAGCCGCAGCAGGGCGGCGCGCAGCAGCGGCCCGGTGGCGAGATCGAACGGGCGGCGGCCGAAGCTGGCGCCCAGCGCTCGGCCGGTGGCGGCGGCCGCCTCGCCGAGCGGCGCGAGGTCGATCAGCGGCAGCTCCACCGCGCGCGGGAGCAACACCACCGGCGATGGCCGCCCGGCGGCGAGCGGGTAGGCCGAGCGCAGCACGGCGTGGCGGCGCACGATCTCGTCGAGGCTGCCGGCGAGCCGCGCCGGGCTGAGCGCGCCGCTGAAGCGCAGCGCGCCGGCGACGTTGTAGGCGGTGCTGTCCGGCGCCAGCTGCGCGAGGAACCAGATCCGCTCCTGGGCGTAGGAAAGGACGAGATCATCATGGCTCTCCGGCAGGCGCACCGGGCGCCGCGGGATGGGCGAAAGGGTTGGCCTGGCGAGGTCCGCGCTGTCGCCGATCGCACCGGCGACCTCGCGCGCCATCGCCGCGAGCGTCGGGTGCTCGAACACCCGCCGCAGCGGCAGCTCCACTCCCAGCTCCTCGCGCACCCGCGAGACCAGGCGCGTGGCCAGCAGCGAATGGCCGCCGAGCGCGAAGAAGTCGTCACCCGGCCCGATCGCCGCGCCACCCCCGCCGGCAGCCGCCGCGCCTCGCTCGGGCGCGCCGGCGGCCATTGCCGTCGGGGGCCGCCTTGGCCCCAGCAGCTCCGCCCAGAACCCGGCCAGCAGCTCCTCGACCGGGGTGCGGGCGGCGAGCTGTCCCACCGGCAGCTCGGCCTGCCGCGGCGGCTGTAGCCACTCGGGCTCCGGCAGGGCGTCGCGGTCCACCTTGCCGTTGGCGGTCAGCGGCAGAGCCGCCAGGAGCACCACCGCCGCCGGCACCGCGTGGTCCGCCAGGCGCTCGGCCAGGAAGCCGCGCAGCCCGGCCGAGGTCAGCTGGGATCCCGGCCGCGCCACCACCCAGGCCACCAGCCGCCGGTCGTCCGGCCCCGCCCGGCGCGCCGCCACCATGCTCTGCTCCACGCCGGAGTGGCGGGCCAGCTGGGCCTCGACCTCTCCCGGCTCGATGCGGAAGCCGCGGATCTTCACCTGCCGGTCGATACGGCCGAGGAACTCCAGCTGCCCGCTCGGCAACCAGCGCGCCAGGTCGCCGGTCCGGTAGAGGCGGCCGCCCGAGCCGCCGCGTCCACCGGCAAACGGGTCGGGGACGAAGCGCTCCGCCGTGAGATCCGGGCCGCCGAGGTAGCCGCGGGCCAAGCCGTCGCCGCCGGTCACCAGCTCGCCGGGCACCCCCACCGGCACCGCCTGGCCCTGGCGGTCCCAGAGGTAGACGGTGCTGTTGCCGATCGGCCTGCCGATCGGGACCGAAGGCGACGTGGCGCCCGCCTCGGGGGCCGCCGTCATGCGATGGCAGCTGGTGATGGTGGTGTTCTCGGTCGGCCCGTAGGCGTTGACCAGCAGGCAGCCGGGCAGCTCCTGCAACGCCCGCCGCACGTGCGGCGCCGACAGGACGTCGCCGCCGGACAGCAGCTGGCGCAGACCGCCCAGGCTCTCGACCCGGCTCTCGACCATCTGGTGGAAGAGGCCGGCGGTCAGAAAGAGGGTGGTGACCCCGCCGCGCCGCAGCGCCTCGCCCAGCTCGCGCAGGTCCGGCGGTCCCGGCGCGAACAGCTCCAGCCGGCCGCCGCCGAGGAGCGGCCCCCAGATCTCCAGGGTGGAGGCGTCGAAAGCCAGCGGCGCCGCGTGCAGCCACACCTGGCCGGAACCGCAGTCGGCGAACCCAGCCTCCCGGACCAGCCGGACCACGCCGCGATGGACCACCGCCACGCCTTTGGGAGCGCCCGACGAGCCCGAGGTGAACATCACGTAAGCGAGGCTCTCCGGACCGGCGCCCACCTCCCGCGGCTCGAGATCGGCCTCGCTTTCGCCGTCGAGCTCCCGACCGCCGCCGAGCGGGAGCACCCGCGCCCTGGTCTCGGCCAGGAGGGCCTGCTGGCGAGGCCATGGCAGACCCGGGTCGAGCGGCAGGTAGGCCCCGCCGCTCTTGAGCGTTCCCAGCAGCGCCACCACCATGGCCGGCGAGCGCGGCAGCGCCACCGCCACCAGGGCCTCCGGCCCCACCCCCAGGCGGCGCAGGCGCCGCGCCAACCGGTTCGAGCGGCGGTGGATCTCGCCGTAGGTCAGCTGCTCGGCGCCGGCAGCCACCGCCACCGCGTCCGGCCGGCGCAGTGCCTGGGCGGCGAACAGCTCGTGAACCAGGCTCTCCCGGGGATAGGCGGTGGCGGCCCCCGACCACTCCGCCAGCAGCTGGTGGCGCTCGCCGGCACCGAGCAGTGGCAGCTCGTCGATGCTCCGCGGTGGCGACGCGGCGCCGGCCGCCACCGCCGCGAGCAGACGGCAGTACTGCTCCGCAAGGCGCCTGACCGTCGCCACGTCGAACAGGTCGCGGCTGTACTCGAACGACAGCGCCAGGCCGGTGGGAGTCTCGGCCGCCTGCACCAGGAGGTCGAACTTGGCGGTCTCGATCGGCAGCTCGCAGAGCTCCATCGTCAGCGAGTCCCGGTGGGCGCCTGGCGGGCCGGCCGCGCCGGCCGGCACCTCGACGCTGGTGACGGTCGTCGCGTTCTGCAGCGCCAGCGCCACCTGGAACAGCGGCGTCGTCGCCAGGTCGCGCCGCGGCGCGAGCGTCTCGACCAGCTTCTCGAACGGCATCTCCTGGTGCGCGTAGGCGCCCAGGCTCACCTCCCGCACCGCGGCCAGCAGCTCCGGGAAACCGGGCCTGCTGCCCTGGAGCGACGACGCCAGCCCGCCGAGGTCCGAGCGCAGCGCCAGGGTGTTGACGAAACAGCCGATCAGCCCCTCGATGTCCAGCCGTTCGCGGTTGGCGATCGGCGCCCCGACCACCAGGTCGTCCTGGCCGCTGACGCGATGCAGCAACACGTCCAGCACCGCGAGCAGGGTCATGAACAGCGTCGCGCCCCCCTGCCGCGCGGTGCGCCGCAGTGCCGCGGTGAGCTCCGGGGGCACCATCCGGGAGATGGCCGAGCCGCGGAAGCTCTGCACCGGTGGCCGCGGCCGGTCGGCCGGCAGCGCCAGCTGCGCCGGGGCCTCGGCCAGCGCCTGCCGCCAGTAGGCGAGCTGCGCCGCGAGCACCTCGCCGGTCAGCCGGGCGCGCTGCCAGCGCACGAAGTCGGAGTACTGGATCGGCAGCTCGGCGAGCGCCGGGGGCTCGCCGGCGGCGAAGGCGGCGTAGAACGCGGCCAGCTCGCGCAGGAAGATCGTCACCGACCAGCCGTCGCCGACGATGTGATGCAGCGTCAGGACGAGCAGGTGCTCCGCCGCCGCCGGCGACGGCTCCTCACCACCGCCCGGCACGCTCAGGCGCAGCAGCGTGGCGCGCAGCAGCGGCCCGGTGGCGAGATCGAACGGCTGGCGACCGAGCCTGGCTCCCAGGGCGATGCCTGCCGCGTCAGCGGCCCCTGCCAGCGCCGACAGGTCCACCACCGGCAGCTGCACCGCCAGGCGCGGCAGCACCACCTGCACCGGCCGGCCCCTGGCCGCCGGATAGATCGAGCGCAGCACCTGGTGGCGCCGCACGATCTGGTTGAGGCTCCTGGCGAGCGCCGGCAGCTCGAGCCTGCCGCGCAGGCGCAGGCCGCCGGACAGGTTGTAGGCGGCGCTGCTCTGGGTCAGCTGGTCCAGCAACCAGAAGCGCTCCTGCGAGAAGGAGAGGGAGGCTTCCTCCTGCCCGCCCGCCAGCACACCCGTGGCGAGGGCCGGGCCGGCGAGCTCGGCGCCCGCACCCGCACCCCCCGCACCAAGTAGCGCCGAGATCTCGGCCGCCAGCTCCGAGAGCGTCGGATGCTCGAACACCCGCCGCATCGGCAGCTCCACCCCGAAGGCGCGGCGCACCCGCGAGATCAAACGGGTAACGAGCAGCGAGTGGCCGCCCAGGGCAAAGAAGCTGTCGCTCGAGCGGATCGCCTCGACCCCCAGCATCTGGGCCCAGAGGCCGGCCAGCAGCTCCTCGGCCGGAGTGCGGAGAGCGCCGCGGCCCTCCGGTGCCGCCGCCGCGCCTGCCAGCGTCGGCGGCAGGGTCGGCCCAGACAGCGCCTTGCGGTCGATCTTGCCGCTGGGAGTGAGCGGCAGGCGCGCCACGAAGACGTAGGCGGCAGGCACCATGGCCTCCGGCAGCCTTGCGGCCAGGGACGCCCGGAGGTCGGCGGCCCGCGGAAGGTCGGCGGCCGCGCCGGCGGCGGGGGCATCCTCCGCGGCTGGCCCCGGCTCGTGGCGCGCGACCAGAAATGCCACCAGCCGATGCTCCGCCGAAGCCGCGGCCGCCGGTCCGCATTGTCCGCCGTCGGGGCGGGCCACCGGACGCAGGACCACCGCCGCCGCCTGCACCGCCGGGTGCGCCGTCAGCGCGGCTTCGATCTCTCCCAGCTCGACGCGGACGCCGCGGATCTTCACCTGCTGGTCGAGCCGGCCCAGGTAGTCGATGGCGCCGTCCGGCAGGTAGCGCGCCAGGTCGCCGGTGCGGTAGAGGCGCGCTCCGGCCGGCTCGCCAAACGGGTCCGGTACGAACCTCTCGGCGGTCAGCGCCGGGCGCCCGAGGTAGCCGCGTGCCAGCTGCACGCCGCCGATGCACAGCTCGCCGGCCACGCCGATCGGCACCTGCCACCCTTCTCGGTCCAGCAGCTGGATGCGGGTGTTGGCCACCGGCCGGCCGATCGGCACCCCGGGCGAGCGCACCGCCTCGGCAGCCGCCCGGGCCGGCGGCGGCGCGACGGCGCCCGCGGCGGCTCGCGGCTGCTCACAGCTCCAGGAGGTCACCTCGACCGCCGCCTCGGTCGGGCCGTAGAGATTGTGCAGCGGCACCGCCAGGGCGGCGTGGAACCGCTGCTGCAACTCGCTGCCCAGCGCCTCGCCGCTCGACAGCACCCGCCGCAGCCCGGGCAGCCTGGCCGGCGGCGGGGAAGCGCTCCCGCCCCCGCCCTCGATACCATCGTCGTGCTCGACGGGACACAGACCGGCGCCTTCCAGGAACGCGCTCAGCATCGCCGGCACGAAGTGGACCGTGGTGATGGCCTGCGCCGCGAGCGTCTCGACCAGGTAGGCGCTGTCGCGGTGCCCTCCCGGGCGAGCCAACACCAGGCACGCCCCGGCGGTGAGCGGCCAGAACAGCTCCCACACCGAGACGTCGAAGCTGAACGGCGTCTTCTGCAGCACCCGGTCGTCGGCCGCCAGCCGGTACCGCTCCTGGCCCCACCGCAGCCGGTTGACGATGCCGCGATGCGTGTTCATCGTCCCCTTGGGCTGGCCGGTCGAGCCGGAGGTATAGATCACATAGGCCAGGTTGTCCGGCTGGACGCGGCTCGCCAGGCTGTCCGGGTGGACGCTGCCGCCCGCGCGGCCCGGGACGAAATCGTCGAGCCAGACCGTGGCGGCTCCGGTCACCGGCCCGCCCAGCCTGGGCAGCAGCGCGCGCTGCGCCAGGACCACCGGGGCCGCCGCGTCGCGCAGCATGAAGCGCAACCGCTCGCCCGGGTAGTCGGGATCGAGCGGCAGGTAGGCGGCGCCCGCTTTGAGGATCGCCACGAGGCCCACTACCAGGGCGAGCGAGCGCTCGGCGCTGATCGCCACCACGGTCTCGGGCCCGGCCCCCAGCTCGCGCAGGTGACGCGCCAGCCGGCCGGCGCGCGCGTCGAGAGCGCCGTAGGTCAAGCTCTCGCCGGCGCTCGCCGGCTTGCAAGCACCGTCCACGCCGGCCGCGCCATCCGCGCCGTCCGGCGGCAGGGCCACCACCGCCACCGCCTCGGGGATCCGCCGCACCTGCTCCTCGAACAGCTCGTGCAGGCAGACGTGGCCGCGCCAGGCTGCCGCCGTGTCGTTCCACTCCAACAGCTGCTGGCGCTCCGCCGCCCCCAGGAGCGGCAGCGCGGCGATCTCGCGCCCCGGTTCCGCCACCGTTGCGGCGAGCAGCGCCTGGAACTGCCTTGCCCATCGCCTGACCGTGGCGGCGTCGAACAGGTCACGGCGGTACTCGAACGTCAGCGTCAACCCCCGTGCCGTCCCGGACGCGTCGAGCGTCAGATCGAACTTGGCCGCCGTGATCTCGACGTCGCAGAGCTCCATCGCCAGCCGCGCGGCGGTTGCGTGCCGTCCGCCGCCCGCCGTGCTCTGCAGCACCAGCATCACCTGGAACAGCGGGTTCCAGGCCAGATCGCGGCGCGGTGCCAGCGCTTCGACCAGCTGCTCGAAGGGCAGATCCTGGTTGGCGTAGGCCGCCAGGCACACCTGCCGCACCCGCTCGAGCAGGTCGCGGAAGCTCGGCCGGCCGGAGAGGTCGGCGCGCAGCGCCAGAGTGTTGACGAAGCAGCCGATCAGCCCCTCCAGCTCGAGCTGCTCGCGGTTGGCGATCGGCGTTCCGACCACCAGGTCCGGCTCACCGGTGGCGCGATGGAGCAGCGCTGCGAAGGCGGCGAGCAGGCTCATGAACAGCGTCGCGCCGCTCTGCCCGGCGGCGCGGTGCAGCTCCGCGGTCTCCGCGGACGGCAGCTGCTGGGAGATGCGGGCCCCGCGGGGGCTCGGCACCGCCGGCCGCGGCCGGTCGGCCGGCAGTGCCAGGTGGCTCGGGGCGCTGCCCAGAGCCTGCCGCCAGTAGGCGAGTTGCGCGCCCAGCAGCTCGCCGGTCAGCCGGCGGCGCTGCCAGCGGGCGAAGTCGAAGTACTGCAGAGGCAGCTCCGGAAGCGGGCCGGCCGCGTCCCGCCCCGCGCCGGCGAAAGCCGAGTAGAGAGCCGCCAGCTCCCGTAGGAAGACCTTCACCGACCAGCCGTCCGCGATGATGTGGTGCAGCACCAGGATGAGCAGGTGCCGGTCCGGGGCCAGCCGCACCAGCGCGGTGCGCACCAGAGGCCCGCGGGCGAGATCGAAGGGCCGGTGGCCGAGCTGGCCGCCCAGCTCGTGGCCGGTGCCGGCGGCGGCTGCTCCCAGCGCCGACAGGTCCACCAGCGGCAGCTCGTGGGCGCGGTGGGGCCAGACCACCGGCACCGGCCAGTCCGCGGCAGCCGGGTAGGCCGAGCGCAGGACCTCGTGGCGGCGCACGATCTCGCCAAGGCTGCGGCCGAACGCCTCCGGATCGAGCCGGCCGGTCAAGCGCAGGGCTCCGGGCAGGTTGTAGGCGGCGCTGCCAGGCGCCAACTGGTCCAGGAACCAGAGGCGCTCCTGCGGGTAGGAGAGCACCCGCTCCTCGCCGTCAGGCCGTCGCGGGATCGGGCCCGCGGCGGCTCCGGCGGGCGCCGCCGCGCTCCCGGCGGTCATCGCCGCGATCTCGCGCGCCAGCGCTTCGAGGGTCGGCCGCTCGAATACCCGGCGCATCGGCAGCTCCACCCCGAACAGCTCCCGCACCCGCGACGACAGCCGGGTCGCCAGCAGCGAGTGGCCGCCGAGAGCGAAGAAATCGTCGTTCGCCGCGATCGTCGCGACTCCCAGGACCTCCGTCCAGAGGCCGGCCAGCAGCTCCTCGGCCGGTGTGAGGGGAGGGATCGGGGCGTCGCCGGCGGTTGCCGGCACCGGCCGGTCCACCCGCTCCGCCGGGCTCGGCAACGCCCGGCGGTCGAGCTTGCCGCTCGGGGTGAGCGGCAGGCGCTCCAGGAACACGAACGCCGCGGGCACCATGGCGTCCGGCAGCTTGGCGGCCAGCGCCCGCCGCAGCTCGCCGACCGAGGGCGTCGAGGGCGCCGCCGCGGGTCCGCCGCCGGCTCCCCCGGCTCCCGGAACCGCCGCGGGTCCTCCTCGCGCAACCACCCAGGCCACCAGCCGCTGCTCGCCCGGCGCCTCGGCGCCGGCGCCGCCTGCCGGACGCTCCACGGGACGCAGGCCCACCGCCGCCGCCGCCACCGCCGGGTGCGCCGCCAGCACCGCCTCGATCTCGCCCAGCTCGACGCGAACACCGCGGATCTTCACCTGGTCGTCGCGGCGACCGAGGAAGTCGACGGCGCCGTCGGGCAGGTAGCGCGCCAGGTCGCCGGTCCGGTAGAGCCGCGAACCGGGAGCGGCGGCGAACGGGTCGGGCACGAACCTTTGGGCGGTGAGCGCCGTGCGCCCCAGGTAGCCGCGCGCCAGCTGCACGCCGCCGATGTGCAGCTCCCCCGCCACCCCGATCGGCACCTCCTGCCCGTCGCGGTCCACCAGGCGGATCGAGGTGTTGGCCACCGGCCGGCCGATCGGCACCACCCGCTGGCCGTCCGCATCGCACTGCCAATGGGTGACGTCCACGGCCGCTTCGGTCGGGCCGTAGAGGTTGTGCAGCGGCGCCGCGAACCGGGCGAAGTACGCTTGCTGCAGCTCCCAGGGCAGCGCCTCGCCGCTCGCCATCACCCGCCGCAGGCGCGGCAGGCGGCGCCGCGCGGGCGGCAGGGCATGCTGGCCGGCCTCCGCGAGGAAGGCGCGCAGCATCGCCGGCACGAAGTGCACGGTGGTGATCTGCTGCCGGTCCAGGGTGTCGAGCAGGTAAGCGCCGTCGCGATGGCCCCCGGGGCGGGCCAGCACCAGGCTGGCACCGGTGATGAGCGGCCAGAACAGCTCCCACACCGAGACGTCGAAGCTGATCGGGGTCTTCTGCAACACTCGGTCGTCCGCCGCCAGCCGGTAGCGCTCCTGCATCCAGAGCAGCCGGTTGACGATGCCGCGATGGGTGTTCATCGTGCCCTTCGGCCGGCCGGTGGATCCGGAGGTATAGATCACGTACGCCAGGTTGTCGGGCCCGCCACCGCTCTCGGCGCCGGTCGAGTCCGGCTCCGACGCTTCCGGCCGCCGCGAACGGCGCCGCCGCTCGCCGCCGGCGACCGGCGCCTCGTCGAGATCCAGGGTGACCGTGCCGGCCGCCGAGGTGCCCAGCCGCGCCAGCAGCCGGCGTTGCGCCAGCAGCACCCGGGCTCCGGAGTCTTCGAGCATGAAGCGCTGGCGATCGGCCGGGTAGTCGGGATCGAGCGGCAGGTAGGCGCCCCCCGCCTTGAGGATGGCCAGCAGACCCGCCACCAGCGCCAGGGAGCGCTCGGCGCAGATCGCCACCACGCTCTCCGGCCCGACGCCCTGCTCCCGCAGCCGGCGCGCCAAGCGGTTGGCGCGGGCGTTCAGGGCGGCGTAGGTGATGCTCTCGCCAATGCCGCCATCGCCGTCGCCATCGCCGTCACCGTCGGCGTCGGCGATCGCCGCCACCGCCCCGGGGACCCGGCGCGCCTGGAGCTCGAACAGCTGGTGCAGACAGGGCTCTTCGGGACCAAAGGCCAGGCCCGAGCCGGCGCCCGCCGCTGTTGCCGGCCGAAAGCTGCCGGCAGTGTCATTCCATTCCAGCAGCTGCTGCCGTTCGGAGTCGCCGAGCAGCGGCAGCTCGCGGATGTTCCGCGCCGGGTCCGCGGCGGCGGCGGCGGCGAGCGTGCGCAGCTGGGCGAGCATGCGCCCGGCGGTGACGGCGTCGAACAGGTCGCTGCTGAATTGCAGCGAGGCGGTGAGAGCGCCCTCGATCTCGGCGGCGAGCAGGGTCAGGTCCACCTGTGCGCCGCGCCGGGTCAGCGGCACCGGCTCCACCGCCAGGCCGCCCAGGTCCACCCTCGACCCGGCCACGCCAAGCGCCATGGCTCCAATGGCCCCGATGGCCCCGATGGTTCCGATGGCCCCGATGGCTCCGATGCCACCCGGTAAGCCCGGGCTGGTGCCCGGTCCGCGCCCAGCCGCCAGGGGCCGCTCGCGGTAGAGCACCAACATCGCCTGGAAGACCGGCGGGCGACTCGGGTCCCGCTCACCGCCCAGCCGCTCCGCGAGCAGCGGAAAGGGGTAGTCCTGGTGGGCAAAGGCGCCGAGGGCGGTCTCCCGCACCCGGTCGAGCAGGGTCGCGAAGGAGGGGCTCCCCGCCAGGTTGCCGCGCATCACCACCGGGTTCACGAAGTAGCCGACCAGGCCGGCCAGATCGCGCGAGCTCCGCCCGGAGGTGGGGGTGCCCACCCGCACCTCCTCCTGACCGCTGTAGCGGTGCAGCAGCACCTGGAAGGCGGCCAGCAGCGTCATGAACGGGGTGGCCCCGGCCTGCCGGCCCAGGGCATGCAGCGCCGCGGTGAGCGCGCGGCCCAGCCCCAGCGTCCGCGTGCCGCCGCGGAGGCTCGGCACCCCTGGCCGCGGCCGGTCGGTCGGCAGCTCGAGGGGCGGCGCTCCCGGCGGCAGCGCGGCGCGCCAGTAGGCTTCGAGTCGCTCGCCTTCCGGTCCCGCCAGCCGCTCGGTCTGGCGGCGCACGAAATCGCCATAGGAAGCCGCGAGCGGCGGCAGCGAGCGCCCGTCGTAGAGCGCTCCCAGCTCGGCCAGGAGCACCTCCGCCGACCAGAAGTCCACCACGATGTGATGCACCGCCATCATCAGGAGGTGCTCCACACGACCGTCGGAGCCCTCCCTCCCGCCCTGTCCGCGGGCGCCGCGGGCGCCGCGTGCGCGCCGCTGCCGACACCGCCAGAGCCCGATGCGCAGCAGGGGGCCGCTGGCGAGATCGAAGGGCCGGTATGCCTCCTCGCTCAGCCGCTCCGCGAGCCGCGCTTCGCTCCAGGTCGTGGCGTCCTCGAAGGTGAAGGCGAAGCGGGCTTCCGCCTGCACCAACTGCACGGCCGCCGCGCCGCCGGCATCGAAGGTGGTGCGCAGGGCGGGATGGCGCGCCACCAGGGCCGCCAACGCCCGCTTCAGACGGCGCCGGTCGAGCCGGCCGCGGACGCGCCCCGCGCCGGCGATGATGTAGGCCGGGTTGCCTGGCGCCATCTGGTCGAGGAGCCAGAGGGCGCGCTGCCCGGGAGACAGCGGCCCTCGCCCGCGGTCCGGCCCGGCAGTCCCGGCGTCGGCCGCTGCCGGCGGCGCCGCCACTACCGGCGGGGGTGCCATGAGTCGGCGCTCGACCTCTTCAGCCAGCTCCGCCAGGCTGATTCCTTCGAGCAGCGTGGCGAGGGGCACCTGCACACCCAGCTCTGACTCGATCGCGGCGGCCAACTCTGCCGCGCTCAGCGAATCGAGGCCGAACGAGACCAGCGAGCGCTCCGGCGGCAGCCGTGCACCGTCGATCTCGAGGACTCGCGCCACCTGGCCGCGGAGAGCGGCAATGGCAACGCGCTCGGCGCCGGCAGCATCGGCTGCGGGGGGGGCCGGCGGTGTGGAGCTGCTGTCTGCCGGGGGTGCTTGATCGATCACGGAGTCGAAACCTGGCGGCTATCGAAATGCAAGTGCGAATGTACCAATACGAATGAATCAGAACGCGGCGCTGCTTTGGCGACAACCGTCATCCCTAGCCAGCGAAGCGTCCATGTTCGGGCTGCGCCGGACATGCGGCAATCGTTGGGCGGCAGGCGTCGGCACTCCGCGGGGATTCGTAAGATTTCACTGGCGGCGTTGCACTTTCCAGGGTTGCGACGCTGGGCGCCGGGAGCGTACACTGCGGCCGGCCAGGAATCGGCCAGCTGGAGCAGCTGCTCTGAGGGACCCACCGATGACAACCTCTTTCACCGACGACACCTCGCACCTCGCCGAGACCTACGATCGCATCAGCGACTTTCAGTTCGAGAACGGCAAGCGCCTCGTCGAGCGCCTGAACCTCGAGGCGGGCGATCGCGTCCTCGACGTGGGCTGCGGCACGGGGCGGCTCGCTCGCTGGATCGCCGAGCGCGTGGGTCCCACGGGCAGCGTCGTCGGCATCGACCCGGTGGCCGAGCGCGTCGCCATCGCGAACGCTGGTGCCGGCGGCATCACCTTCGCGGTGGGTCAGGCCGAGGACCTGGGCGCGTTCGCCGCCGAGAGCTTCGACGCGGTGAGCATGTCGGCGGTCTTTCATTGGGTGTCCGACAAACCGCGGGCGCTCGCCGAGATCCGCCGCGTCCTGCGCCCCGGCGGTCGCCTCGGGGTGACCACGTTTCCGGGCGAGCTGAGCGCCGCGGGTACTTTGCCCGCGGTCCTGGCCCCCGTGCTCGCACGGCCGCCCTACGCGGAGCGGGTGGACCGGTCGGGCCCCGGCGCTCTGAGCCGGGACTACACCACCACGCGAGTGATCTCGATGGTGGTCGAGAGTGGTCTCGAGCTTGCCGAGCTGCACGTCGCGGCGCGCTCCCGGCATCACGCTACGGGAGCGGACGTGATCGCGTTCATCGAATCGAGCGCGTTCGGCAACCTTTCCAAAGCCGTCCCCGCGGAGCTGCGCGAGGCGATGCGCCTCGACCTGGCCGCCGCGTTCGACGCGCGTAAGGGCCCCGATGGCATCACGATTCGCGACTGGGGGACGCTCTTCGTGGCGAAGCGGCCCTGAGGGGTGTCGCAATACCACCAGGCGTGCGCGACAGCAGGTCAGCGCGCGAGGCCGCGGCGCGCGAACGCCGCCAGGCAATCGCGCTTGTCTTCCGGGAACGAGCGGCCGTCGTCCAAGTCGATTTCTTCGGCGATTCCCCAGGCGAGGTCGTCACCCGGCGCCGAGCGCACGGCTCGCCTGCCGTGCTGCACGCAGACCGCTTGCCAGCGCGCCCTCCACGGTCCCGGTGTGGCCGCCGGTGTCGGTGGCCTCGCCGGCGAAGAACAGCGTGTCCTCGACCGGCCGCGAGAGGGCGCGCGCCGCCCCGGCGCCGCCGACGCGGGCGTAGCTGTAGGCGCCGCGCGAGTAGGGATCTTGCTGCCAGTCGTGCATCCAGGTCTCCACCAGGAGCGAGGCGACGGCGCGCCGCGGCAGGCGCAAGGCCGCCGCCAGCTCGTCGACCGCCGTCGATTCGACGGCGCGGTGGCCGCGCAGGGCCGCCGCCGCTGCCTTCGGGCCGCCGGACCAGGCCACGGCGAGGGGCCAGCGCAGCGGGTAGGCGGTCCACCAGACGCTGAAGGTCGGGCCGCCCAGGTGCCAGAAGCTGGCGCGCGCGATCCTCTCGGGATGGCGCTCGGCCGGGGCGGCGCTGCATGGGAACTCGCGGAACCAGCAGGCGAGGCGCGCCACCGCTCCCATCGCCACCAGGCCGCAGGAGCGCCGGATGCGCGGCGGGTCCGGCTCCAGCAGCAGGCCGCCGGGCTCCCGCGGGTCGGCGGCGAGCACGCCGGCGGGGACGGTGACGATCGCCGCGCGCGCGGCGAAGCGCCGCACGGCGCCCGCGTCCCGCCGCTCGGCGCCCGGGTCCCGCCGCTTCGCGCTCGGATCCCGCTGCACGGTGATCTGGACCTGCCCTTGCCGCCACTCGATGGCCGCCACCGGCGAACGCAGGCGCAACTCGGCGTGCAGCCCGCCCGCCAGCCAGAGGGGCAGCTGGTCATAGCCGCCGTGCAGCCGCGCGATCTGCGTCGCCACGTTGCCGGACTGCTCTCCGTCCGCGGGCGCCAGCGAACGGACGCCGATCTCGGCCGGATCGGCGGCGTGGTAGCCCTCCACGAATGCCCGGGCGGCAAGCCGATCGCGCGCCGAGACGCGGTTGCCGAGACCGGCGAGGAAGTCGTCGAACGAACGATCGGCGGCGCGAGGGTCGATCTGCCCCAGGATGCGTTGGATGGGCATCCACGCCTCGGTGCGCAAGGCCTTGCCGTGGCGCGCGCGCCAATGTTCGCCACCCAGGTCGCAGGTCGTGATCCCTGCCTCGGCGAGGATCCGATGGGTCACGGGCGCCGCGCCATGGACGAACTCGGCGCCCAGCTCCACCGGCAACGGCAGGCGCGGGTCGCGATGGGTGAGGATGCGGCCGCCGACGCGGTCGCGCGCCTCGAACACGACGACGGTCAGCCCCCGGCGGCACAGCTCGCGGGCCGCCGCCAAGCCCGCGACGCCGGCGCCCACCACGGCCACATCCGCTCGCTCCACCCGACCTCCTTGCCGCCTCAAGCTCCGGCCCGCCGGCACTCGTGTCTCCGCGGGACACTAAGCGGCGGGGGGATCCGGCCGCTCTTCGTCGTGACGCTTGGGCTCCAGGCGGTGGATCACCAGGAAGGTGACGGTGTCCCACGCGTTGTGGATGCCGATGACCAGCAGCAGCAGTGTCGCCGCGGCGATCGTGAACAGCGCCCCTGCCGGCCGCACCACCAGGGCCAGCCCGGCGACGAGCAGCAGCGCGTGCGCCGTCAGCGGGAGGGCGATGTGCCAGATCCAGTCCTCGGCCACCAAGCGATAATCGGCGAAGCGCCTCGCGCGCCGGCTCACCAGCCCGGTGTAGCCCATTCCCGCTGCCCCGCAGACCGCGATGAGGGCCGCGGCGCCCGATAGCCCATCCCAGGGTGCGCAAAGCACGGCGGAAAGCAGCAACACGGTGCTGAAATAGACGACCGTCGGGCTCGAGAACGCCTCGATCCCCCCATCCATCTTGGGCAGCCGCATCTGGGCGCTGAGAGCGATGACGACGAACTGCAACCCCGTCAAGGCCGCCGCGGCCGAGCCGGCGATGACGTAGAAGTTGGCCCAGCGAGCCAGCTGGGTCGCCGCGTTGAAAGCGTGCATGGCATCCTCCGATGACTCGCCGATGAGACCGTGTTCGTCCGCCCTGGCCTCGGCCAGGATATGTCACAAGTGCGTCACCGGCGCGCGTGGAGGCACATACCCCCCTGGGCCATCGACTCCTGACTGCAAGGCTCTCGTCGCGCCTGGCGCCCGCCGGCACGTAGAATCCGTGGCTGGCGTCGGTACCGTCGCTTCGGGTAGCGCCGAGCGTAGCGCCGTCCTCGCGGTGCCTTTGCGTGGCACTGATTACTATGCCGACCATGGCGCCGGACTGCCGGGGAGGATGCGTCATCAGCTCGACAAAGCCAGGGGCCCCAGGCTCGATCAAGGTGGTGGTTTGGGACCTCGACAACACGCTGTGGGAAGGGACTCTCCTCGAAGGCGACGCGGTGCGCCTGCGGCCGGCCGCCGCCACGGCCATGCGCACCCTGGACGCCCGCGGCATCCTGCTGTCGATCGCCAGCAAGAACGATCATGATCAGGCGATGGAGAAGCTGCGCGAGCTTGGCATCGAGGACTATTTCATCTATCCCCAGATCGGCTGGAGCGCCAAATCCTCGGGGGTCGAGGCCATCGCCAAATCGATCAACGTCGGCCTCGACGCCATCGCCTTCATCGACGACGATCCTTTCGAGCGCGGCGAGGTCGGGCATGCCCTGCCGCAGGTGAGGGTATTGCCGGCGGAAGCGGTGACCGAGCTGCTCGAGATGACGGAGCTGATGCCGCGCTTCATCACCGACGAGTCGGCGCAGCGGCGGCGCATGTATCAGGCGGACATCGAGCGCAACCGTGCCGAGGAAGGCTTCCAGGGGCCGCAGGAGGAGTTCCTGGCCGCGCTGGGCATGAGGTTCGTCATCCATCCGGCGCGCGAGTCGGACCTGCGGCGCGCCGAGGAGCTGACGGTGCGGACCAATCAGCTGAACACCTCGGGCCAGACCTACTCCTACGAGGAGCTGGATGCCTTTCGCCGCTCCGCCGGCCACCTGCTGCTGATCGCCGGGCTGGAAGACCGCTATGGCGCCTATGGCAAGATCGGCCTGGTGTTGATCGCCAGGCAGGAGGGGCTGTGGACTCTGAAGCTGCTGCTGATGTCCTGCCGCGTGATCTCGCGGGGCGTCGGCTCGATCCTGATCCTCCACGTGCTGCGCCTGGCGCAAGCCGCCGGCGTGCGGCTGCAGGCCGAGTTCAAGGCGACGGCACGCAACCGCATGATGCTGGTCGCTTACAAGTTCGCCGGTTTCCGCGAGGTCGCGAGGCACGGCGAGCTGCTGGTCTTCGAGCACCCGCTCGACCAGGTGCAGGGGTTCCCGCCTTATGTCCAGGTCGAGCTCGGCGAGGAGCTCCAGCCGGCGAGCTGAGAGCGCGGTGGTAGGGAACGGCGGGAACGGGGGAGGTACGCGAGTGGAGAAGATCGGCGTCATCGGTGCCGGCGTCATGGGGGTGGGCGTGGCGCAGGACCTTGCCCAGCATGGCCGCCAGGTGGTGCTCGTCGACCTCGACGACGAGACGCTGGCCAAGGCGCGCCGGGAGATCCGCGCCAACCTGCGGCTGCAGGGCCTCCTGGGGCGCCAGGCGCAGGGCGCGGGGGGCGGGCACCTGCCGCCCGGCGAGAGCAGCGCCGCCGTGCTGGCGCGGGTCGCCTGCACCACCGCGTACGACGGCCTCGCCGAGGTGGACTTCGTGATCGAGAACGTGGTCGAGAAGTGGCCGGTCAAGGAGCAGGTCTATCGCCGCCTCGATGCCGTCTGTCCGCCGGCCTGCGTCTTCGCCGCCAACACCTCGGCGATCTCCATCACCCGCATCGGCGCCGCCACCCGTCGCCCGGACCGGGTCGTCGGCATGCATTTCATGAACCCGGTGCCGCTCAAGCCGATGGTCGAGGTCATCCGCGGCTTTCACACCTCGGAGGAGACGCTGGCGACCGCCCGGCAGCTGCTGGCGCTGCTGGGCAAGGAAGGCATCGTGGTCAACGACATGCCGGGTTTCGTCACCAACCGGGTGCTGATGCTGACGATCAACGAGGCGATCTTCCTGGTGCAGGACCAGGTGGCGCCGCACGACGACGTCGACCGCCTCTTCCGGGGCTGCTTCGGCCACAAGATGGGGCCGCTCGAGACCGGCGACCTGATCGGCCTCGACACCATCCTGTTTTCCTTGGAGGTCCTCTACGAGAGCTACAACGACGACAAGTACCGCCCCTGTCCGCTGCTGCGCAAAATGGTGGATGCCGGTCTGCACGGACGCAAGACCGGCCGCGGCTTCTACACCTACGACGCCGACTGAGACCGCCGCCGCGAGCGCGCCATGAACGACGTCCAGACCCGGCTCAAGACCTTCCTGTCACGTTTCTTCCGCCAGCACGACCTGCAACCCGACGAGGACATCTTCGCGCTCGGGTTCGTCAACTCGCTGCTGGCCATGCAGCTGGTGAACTTCGTCGAAAAGGAGTTCGGCATCACCGTCGAGGACGAAGACCTCGACCTGGACAACTTCCGCACCCTGGCCGCCATCGACGCGCTGGTCGAGCGCAAGCGCGCGGCCGCCGGCGGCTGACCGCCATGTCCGAGCCGGGTGAAGCCGGGTTGCGCCTCGAGCTGTCGCCGGCGCAGCGCGAGGCGCGGCGGCGCTGCCGCGCCTTCGTCGCCGAGCACGTGGCGCCGCACGCCGCCAGCTGGGACCGCGCGGCGCGGCTGCCGGACGCGGCGATCGCCGAGCTGCGGCGGCACGGCTACCTCGGGGCCCACCTTGCCAGCGAGCTGGGCGGCGGCGGCGTGGACCCGATCACCTACGGCTTGCTCACCGAGGAGATCGGCCGCGGTTGCTCGTCGCTGCGATCCCTGCTGACCGTGCACGACATGGTGAGCGAGGCCGTCCGGCGCTGGGGCGGCCCGCGTCTCAAGGGCGAGGTGCTGCCGCGTCTGGCGCGGGCCGAGCAGCTCGCGGCCCTGGCGCTTTCCGAGCCCAACGTCGGCAGCGACGCCGCCGGCGTCGAGACCGAGGCGGAGCGCGACGGCGACGCCTGGGTGCTGAGCGGCAACAAGCGCTGGATCACCTTCGGCATGAGCGCCGATCTGTTCCTGGTCGTGGCCCGCCACGGTGGCCAGGTCGCCGCCTTCCTGGTGCCGGCGGCGGCGCCCGGCCTGACCCGGGAGCCGATCGGCGGGGTGGTCGGCACGCGCGCGGCGCGCCTTGCCGAGGTGACGCTCGACCGCTGCCGGGTGCCGGCGGATCACCTGCTCGGACGGGTCGGCTTCGGTCTCTCGCACGTGGCCGCGACCGCCCTCGATCTCGGCCGCTACAGTGTCGCCTGGGGAGCGGTGGGGATCGCCCAGGCATGCGTCGACGCCTGTCTCGAATACACCGCGTCGCGCCGCCAGTTCGGCAAGCCGCTCGCCGGCCACCAGCTGGTGCAGCGCAAGCTGACCGAGATGATCGTCAACACCCGCGCCGCTCGCCTGCTCTGCCTGCAGGCCGGCTATCGGCGCTCGATCGGCGCGCCCGACGCCGCCTCCGAGACCCTGATCGCCAAGTATTTCGCCTCGCGCACCGCGACGCGGGCGGCCAACGACGCGGTGCAGCTGCACGGCGCCAACGGCCTGTCGCAGGATTTCCCGGTCGAGCGCTACCTGCGCGACGCCAAGGTCACCGAGATCATCGAAGGCAGCACCCAGATCCAGCAGATCGCCATCGCCAGCTACCCGCCGGGCGAGCTGCTCGGCTAGGGTCGCGCAAGGCAGCGCGAAGACCGCGCGGTAGCCGTCCGCGGCGGTCACGGCCGCCACCCGCCGCTGAGGTAGGCATCGATCACGCCGGTGAAGGTGTTGGGATTGGTTTCCGGCAGGCAGAACCTCGGGTGCGGCTGCCATGACTGGAAGAGGACGTAGTCGGGCCGGCCGCCGTGCTCTCCCTGGTAGAGGCGGAAGCGTGCCACCGTCTTGGCCGCCCACTGATGATCGGAGACGTCCTGCTCGTCGCCGATGTAGATGATGCCGAACGGCATGCCGCCTTGCCGGGTCTCGTTCTCCAGCGCCTTTACGATCACCGGCCACTCCGGGTTGCTGAAATCGACGTCGGCGAAGAAGAACGGGAACGGCTCGCCGGTCACCGCCTGGTAGATCTCGTGCCACTGCGCCATCGCGGTCACCACCTCTTGCGGGTAGGCCCCCTCGATGATCGGTTCGACGTCGCCTACCGCCGCTTCCGGATAGACGGTCCTGACCAGGCGTGCGTACTGCCCGACGGCCAAGGCCACCTCCGGCACCGGGAAGTGGCACGCGCGCGGGTCGCCCACCACGCTGCCGAAGAAGAACGGTTCGTCGACCTTGACGAAGGCCACGCGGGCGCCGAGCGCTTTCAACCGCTGCAAGTAGGCGAGGGTGAAGTCGTGGAGCGATTGCCCGAAGGGCACATAACCTTCGACGCCTGAGCCGCAGTTGGGCGGGGCTTGCAACGCCGGCGCTTCGATCTCGATCCCCATGCCGTGCGCGTTGAGGAAATCGACGGTCTGGCGCAACTCCTGGTCGCCGGCCGCGGTGATCCAGCCGGCGTACATCCCCACCACGCCGACGTGCGCCGCCACTCGCGGCCACGCCGCGTCGCTCCGGAACAGCGCCCGGAAATCCTGCGACCCGCCCCGGGGGTCACCGTCCGGCCAAGCCGCGGCCGACGGCAGCGGATGGAACCAGATGCCGGCCGGCGGGCTCTCGGGCCGGAGCGGGGCTCCGTGACCCGCGTTCCCCGGCGCGGCCGCCACTGCCATGCCCAGGACCGTGAACAGGCGCGCCCAGGCCGCGACCGACGTGCGGCGGCGGCTCACTTGCCACCCGCCTTCCTGCGGATCTCCTGCAGCCGCGCCTGCTGGTCGGGTCGCAGGTGGTCCTTGATGCGGATCAGCAGGGAGATCTGGGTGCGCTTGACCTCGCGCTCGGCGGCCAGGACCTTGTCGAGCTGCGCCAGGGCCTGCGGTTCGTCCACCTGTGGCGCCTTGACCAGCGCCACGAAGCGCTCCATCTCGTCGTCGAGCTTCCACTGCAACTCGGTGAAGCGCTGCTGTGCCTGACGGAGATCCGCTTTCAAGGCGGTCCGCTGGTCGTCGCCCAGCCCGATGGCCTGCTGGTTCTGCATCACCAGCTCGGGCGGGAACAAGTGATCGTGCAGCGGGTCGTCGGGCGCACCCTGCGCCACGGCGGCGGCGGTGCCCAGCAGCATGGGAAGGACGAGGAAAAGCAGGGAACGGGATCTCATTTTCTTCATGGCCTCCGAAGCAGTTTGCGGTGGTCGCTTTCGTCGAGGTATTTGCCGCCGAACGGCGAGGCGCCGAGCCGCGGCACGCTGCGCATGAGTTGACTTCCCGGCGTTTGCAGCAACGAGTCCGTCGGCGCCCGCCACTGCGAGAGGCGCGCGATCGCCGCCGCCGACGGCTCCGCCAGCCGCGGCCGCAGCCAGAGGAGAGCTCCCACGCCGGCTGCCACGGCGAGTCCGAGCGCCGCCGCCGCCAGCAGCTGGCGGAGATGCCCGCGGCTGCGAGTCCGGGACTGCCGCCGCGCCGCCTGCCGCGGCACGGAGAAGGGCCGGGCCAGGCTCTCGTCCTGGCGCCTGAGACGCCGATATTGCTCGCGGAGCTCGCCGTCGTCGCGGTCAGCGCTCATCTCACACCCGCCGCGGCCATCGCCTTGCTCAGCCGGCGCTTGCCGCGCTGGTAGTGGGTGCGGGCCGAGCCCAGCGACACCGCCATCACCGTCGCCGCCTCGGACAGCGAGAGGTCGTGGTAGAAGACCAGCTGCAGCACCTCCGACTGGCGCCGCGGCAGCCCGGCGACCAGCGACCGGAACGCCGTGCGGATCTCGCCAAGGTAGGCGGCCCTTTCCGGGCTTTGGGGCTGCGCCGGAGCCGGCTCCGTCTCCTGCTGCCGCGCCAGCCTCAGCCGCTGGAAGAAGCGCCGCCGCCGCCCCTCCGCCGCGGTGTTCCTGATCACCGCGAACAGCCAGGTCCTGAAGGTCGCGCGGTCGTCGAAGACCGCCTTGCCCTCGAAGATCTTCAAGTAGACGGCTTGCAGCACGTTCTCGGCCTCCTCCGGATCCTGCCGGCAGCAGCTCCGCGCCCAACCGAAGCTCTCCTGGTGCAGCGCTTCCACCCGCGCCCACAGCGACTCGCCAGCCATCCCCACGCCGCGTTGGCTGGCAGACTGGTTCATGGGCATCGGCGCGCTCGCCGGCGGTACGGGTCGCACATCGAAAGGTTAGTCGTTTCCGGCCGGCGGGTTGTAGGACCGGGAAGGGGTCCGCGGGAAGGTCGGGAAAGCGGGTACGGTGCCACCGGCCGCCGCCGGCGCGAGGGCGCGGCTTCGAGGCGGCCGGCGCCGGCTGTCACCCGGGGGCTGCTAGACTACGGGTGTTCGCAACCCGTTCGTTTGGATTTGGAGGTGAGCGATGGCGACGTCCGTGATCCGCCGGCTGGGCATCCTGTCGGTGGCGAAACTGCAGGGAGCGCTCTACGCGCTCATCGGTCTGATCGTCGGCGGGGTGTTCGCGCTCTTCTCGCTGTTCGGGGCGGCTCTCGGCGGCGCCTTCAGCTCGGGTAGCCACGGCAACTCCATCTTCGGCGCCGCCTTCGGCTTGGGAGCCATCATCCTGTTCCCCATCCTCTACGGCCTGCTCGGCTTCGTCGCCGGCTTGCTGGTGGCGGCGCTGTACAACCTCGTCGCCGGCGTCGTCGGCGGGGTGGAGATCGAGCTGAGCTGAGATCGCAGCCGCGGCGGCCCGGCGCCGCTGGCGAGGGTCGTGAACCGGTGGGGCTTCCCTCGAACGCCTGACGCCGTTCCGCTTTGGCGTCGATTCGGGCTCGGAAACGGCAAAAACGAGCCCTGG
>DATGHG010000005.1:0-3383 GCA_035308185.1 Thermoanaerobaculia bacterium
CCTCGCTGGCCGCGGACAAGCAGCTCAATGCCGCGCTCGGCGAGTTCGACCGCGCCGCGGCGCTGCTCGTCCAGCGGCGCGGGCTCGACCACGTCGCCGCGCAGCGCGCCGCCGGCGCCCGCTGAGCCGGGCGTTAGGCCGGCTCGGCTTTCGCGCCGGCCAGGCCGGCTTCACGCCGGCTCAGCCGGCATTCAGCCACCGCAGGCGAAGGCCCCTGTGTCCTGCAGCGGGACCAGGGGGGCGCCCTGGGGGTTGTTATAGGTCCGCACCGCGCCGTTGGCGGTGTCGGTCACCGTCAGCACGACCCGCACGTTGGTCAGGCCGCCGGCGAAGATCCAGAAGTGGCCGCCCTGGCCGCACCCGTTCAGCACCTTGGTCACCATCTCGATGTTGGCGGAGTTGAAGAACCAGAAGTAGCCGGTGTCGGCGGTCAGCGGCACGGCCTGGCCGTCGCCGGTGGCGCCGTTGCCCGTCTGCCAGGCGGCTTTCACCTGGAAACGGCCGCCCAGCAGGCAGAGCGTGGTGGCGTCGTGGGTGCAGGTCGAGGGCGCGTTCGGCGCGTAGGCCCAGAGCTTGCCGATGCCGTCGGCGACGTAGACGCGGCCGCCGACCACGATCGGGCTCTGCCAGTGGATCGACGCCGGGCTGCCGTCGCTGAACAGCAGCGTGCCCTGCCGAGCGCTGAGCACCCGCAACCCGGCGCCACCGACGTAGAACACCATGCCGTTGGCCACCACCGGCGTGGTGCCGCCGTTGGGGTCGGTCCAGACCGGGTGCAGCGCGGGCGTGCCGCCGCCGCCGGCGAGGATCTGGATGCCGACGAGCCCGCCGCCGTTGGCGACGAAGATCCAGGGGATGCCGGTGGCCGGATCGGTCCACGCCGCGGGCGCCGTCAGCACCTCGCCGCCCTGCGGCAGCGAGAGGACCTGCACCTCTCCCGCCACCTGCCCCGGCTTGCCCTTGCCCGAGAGGTTGTCGAGATCGAGCAGTCGCAGCAGGCCGTCCTTGCCGCTCTGCACCGCCAGGTGCGGCAGGCGGCTGCCGGGGACCGGCGGCAGCACCACCGGCGCCGTGCTGCCGAGATCGAGGTCGGTGTCCTGCAGGTGCTGGTAGTCGGCCGGGGTGTAGCTGTCCAGCGGCAGCGCGCCGTTGCCGGTGGCGTCGGGCCGCAGGGCGAGCACGCTGTCGCCCCAGTCATGGCCGCCCTGGGGCAGGTCGAACTCGCCGTTGCCGGTGGCGAACAGGATGCGGTCGAGGTCCGAGTCGTAGACCACCCCGCCGCGCTGCCACACCGCCGACTGCACCTGCTTGCAATCCGGGTTGCCGTGGGTGAAGTGCACCGGTTGGTCGCTGCAGTCGGCGTTCCAGACCTTCTGCGCGCCGCTGCCGAGGTCGATCGCGGTGACGTGTCCCTGGTAGTCGCCCTGGTCGCCGGGGTAGCCGCCGTTGGCGGCGTACAGGTAGGTGTGCCCGTTGGCGGCGAGCGCGGTGGCCAGCGCCGGCGAGCACTTCTCGACCTCCGGTTTGAGCGTCGTCAGCTGCGGCCAGCCGCTGCCGGTCACCTCGGTGCCATCCGCCACCCGATAGCGGTGGACCTGGCCCTCGAGGCCGTAGGAGTACACCAGCTGGCGGCCGGGATCGATGGCCGGCGCCGAGGTGGTGTACTGCGGGCCGCTGGCCGGCTGGCGCGACCAGAGGAGGTTGCCGGTCGCCGCGTCCAGGGCGATCAGCCGGCCGTCCATGGTGGTCGCGAACAGCAGGTCGTGCACGCCGGTGGCGGTCGCGACCCCCGACAGGAACACCGGCGCGTCGTCGACGGTGCCCGGCAGCGTCGCCGAGTAGAGGACGTGCAGGGTCGACACGTTGCCGGGGGTCAGGGTCGTCTCGAGCGCCGCCACGCCGCTGTGGCGCGCGTCGTAGCCGAACTGCTGCCAGTCGCCGGGAGTGCCGTTGAGTGGGATGCCTGCCGCCTGGGCGGCCGCGATGGATCGGGGCGCCGGCGCCGGCGGGGCCTGCCGGGTCGCCAGGGCCGGGCTGCTCGCCTGGACCAGGGCCAGGCCGCCGCAGCAAAGAGTCGTGAGCACCAGCGCCTGCAATCGGTCCGCGCGCATCCGGGGGTCTCCTTCAGGGCCGCCGGACCGGCTCGGCAGACTCGACCGGCGCGGCCGCCTCAGCCCTCGTCGAGGTCGTCGTCCGGCGCCGCGCCGCGCAGGTCGTCGAGCTCCGAGAAGTAGTCGGGCTTGACCAGCACCTCGCGCGGCTTGCTGCCTTGCGGCGGGCCCAGCAGGCCGTCGCGCTCCATGATATCGATCAGCCGCGCCGCGCGCGAGAAGCCGATGCGCATGCGCCGCTGCAGGAAGCTCGCGGACGCCTGGCGCTCGGCCACCACCAGGCGCGCGGCCTCGTCGTAGAGCTCGTCGTCGCTGTCGGCGCCGTCGCCGCCGGCGCCGTCGGCCTCGGCGGGCGGGCGCAGCACGTCGGGGTCGAGGTCCGGCTTGCCCTGCTTCTTGAGCCAGCGCACCAGCGACGCGGTCTCCTGCTCCGAGACGTAGGCGCCGTGCAGGCGGATGACGCGCGACGAGCCGGGCGGCATCATCAGCATGTCGCCCCTGCCGAGCAGCTTCTCGGCCCCCACCTGATCGAGGATGGTGCGCGAGTCGTGGCGGCTGGCGGTGGCGTAGGAGATCCGGCAGGGGAAGTTCGCCTTGATGGTGCCGGTGAGCACGTCCACCGACGGCCGCTGCGTCGCCACGATCAGGTGGATGCCGACGGCGCGCGCCATCTGCGCCAGGCGCGCGATCGAGGTCTCGACCTCCGAAGACGACACCATCATCAGGTCGGCCAGCTCGTCGATGATCACCACGTAATAGGGCAACGGCTTGAGGTCGGCGACGGTGAGCGGGCTGGCCGGCGCGCCCGCCAGGCCGCGCGCGCCGTGCGCATCGCTCGCCGCCTCCTCCGACAGGGCGAGGCGCTCGCGCACCTCGGGATCGCGGATGGCGCGGTTGTAGTAGGCGATCGAGCGCACGTGCACCTCGGCGAGCAGGCGGTAGCGCCGCTCCATCTCGGCCACCAACCAGCGCAGCGCGTTGGCGGCCTTCTTCGGGTCCACCACGACCTGGGTGAGCAGGTGGGGCAGGCCGTTGTACTGGCCGAGCTCCACCCGCTTGGGGTCGACCAGGATCAGGCGCAGCTCCTCGGGGGTTGCCCGCATGAGGACCGACGTGATGAGCGAGTTGATGCACGACGACTTGCCCGCACCGGTGGCGCCCGAGATGAGGATGTGGGGCATGTCGGCCAGGTTCTCGATGACGGGACGGCCCGCGATGTCGCGCCCCAGGGCCACCTGCAGGGGGTGCGTGGCCCGCTTGGCCTCGCCACTC
>DATGHG010000006.1:0-32535 GCA_035308185.1 Thermoanaerobaculia bacterium
CTCCCGGGGTCAGGCCGGCGATCACCGCCGCCTCGTCCCCCGGCGACGCCGCGATCCGCACCGCGCGCCGCTCGACGTGGTCGCCGTGCACCACGAACGCCACCAGTTGACCATGATCCTGGCGCAGTGCGGCACGCGCCACCCGCGCCTGTGCGCGGCCCTGGTTGGCCGCCCCGGCGGCGCCCGCCGCGGTGCTCTCGGTGCTCTCGGTGCTCTCTGCCAGGAACGCCACCTTGATCCCCATGTCGGGCAGGATGCGGGGGTCGAGGTGGTCGAAGGCCAGACGCACCTTCACCGTCGCCTTCTGGCGGTCGGCGGAAGGAACGACGGCGATCACCGTCGCCGGGATGCGCCAGTCGGGATAGGCGTCGAGCACCGCCTCGGCGTGCTGGCCTGACTTGACGCGGTTGATGTAGCCCTCGTTGACGTCGACGTCGATCTCGAGCGAGGCCATGTCCACCAGGGTGCCGATGCCGGTGCGGGTGAAGCCGCCGCCCGCCGAGATCGGCGAGATCATCTCGCCCGGCTGCGCGTCCTTGGTGGTGATGACGCCGGCGAACGGCGCCCGGATGATGGTGTCGTCGGCATCCTGGCGCCGCGCCGCCACCTCGCGCGCCGCCACCTCCACCTGCTGGCGGCCGAGCGCCAGGCGGGCGGCATACGAGTCGGCGTCGGCGTCCGCCACGTCGGCGTCGTTCTGGCTGCTGGCGCCGCTGTCGAGCAGCCGGTGCTGGCGCCGGCGGGTGATGGTGGCCTGCCGCAGCCGCACCTCGTTCTCGTCGAGCGCGCTGCGGGCCTGGACGAGCTGGGCCTCGGCGAGCGCCAGGGCGGCGTCCTGCGTCTTGCTGTCGAGGCGCGCCAGGACCTGTCCCGCCTTGACCTCCATTCCTTCCTCGATCAGCAGGTCGACGACCTTGCCGGTCACCTTCGACGAGACGGTAGCCTGGCGGCGGGCGGTGACGTAGCCGGTGGCGTTGAGCACGGCGCCCGCCGCCGCGCCGGCGGCCGGGTGCACGGTCGTCACCCGCACCGGCAGGGCGTTGGGACGCGACAGCCAGCCGACCAAGGCCAGCGCGACGACCAGCGGCACGGCGCCGGCGAGGATCCACCGCCCGCGGCGTGGCGCCGGCGCCGCCTTCTGCTGGCGCTCGATGCGCAGGCCTTCGAGGGTGGTGTGGTCGGTGCTCATGATCGTCTCCAGCGTCCCTTGGGGTCTCCGGGCTCTCCGGGGTCGTTGCTCGCGCGTGTCAGGTCAGGTTGCCCGCGGCCGCCCCGCTGTCACCGGCGGCAGCCATGCTGAGTACGTGCGGGGGAGGGGTAAGTTCACCCTGGGTGCCGCGGCCGGACACCTGCCGGCCCCGTCGGACCGCGCGGAAGGCCTCATTCTCGCACACCTCGGAGCGCCGGGCGACCGCCGGCCCGGCCGGGTGGTGTCCTCACTCGTCGTCGGTGGTGCGGGAGGAGCCGGCGGGAGGGTCAGGTCTGTACCCGGCCGGGACCGGTGCGCGCGGCACGAACCTCTAGTCCGGTTGCTGAGGTCGCGTCGCCGGGCCCTGGTGCGACTTCCCTGCCACAGGGAACTCCAGGAAGTCGGTAGTCACATCGGGACCAGAAAGACTGGCGTTCGTGCTCACCTTCTGCACGATGACTCCGAACGTGGCGTTCGGCGGCGCCTCGGGTACGTTCACCTTCGCCGTGGCTTCCGGTGCCAGCCGGCTCGGCGGGTGCCGGATGATATCCGTTCGGATCGGGTCACGGCGTGTTCTCGCGTTCAGGTCTGCAAGGGGCACCTGCCGCGCGTGCCACTCGACCGTCACGTCTCCGACGTAGCGTGTGACCGAGTGACAGGCCAGACCGTTGTTGACATAGATGATCTGCGAACCATGCGCTCCCCACAAGAACGTGTGCGTCGAGACTTGTTGCGCGCAACCGGTCGTTTTTCCGTTTTGTGTCCAAGAGACGCCCAGGATATTGACCGCCGACCCAGAAACCTGGAACCCGAGGTGAACGATCTGGCCCTGCAGGACCGCGTTGTTAGGGTTCGACCATGACAGCAGGGTGTTCCCGCCAGCGGCCGGTGAGGCAGCAAACGAGGCGAAGTGGTTGGCAGGATAGCCGTCAAAATGGTTGAGGACCGCGTGAGAGCCCGCAAGCAGAATCTCGAGGTCATTGGCTGGCTGCCCGGTGTTATTCCGCAGGTCCTTGTTGATATCGACCGTTGCGCAGTTCGTGTAGGTGATCGTCAAGTTGCCGCAAACGAACAAGCCGGTGTATTCCGATATATTGTTGACGGTGAATTCAATCGTATTATTGGCCCCGGCAAGGATCTCGGTGGGCGAGATCGGGGGCGAGATCGCGACGGGCGGTAGCTTTGACAACGGCTTGAATGGTGCAGGTGGAGTCAATCGATGGGGTGTCGTGTTAACCTGCATCGCGGTGACATGATCATCGCCGCCCAATTCCGTGAGTGAAACCACCGCCGCCGATACCGTACAAGACGGCTGCGTCATGAACGTCATCTGGTAGATGAAATCGCCACTTACCCCTATCGAAGTTGCGTCTCCCGCGGCATCGATGTAGGGCGATAGCCACCTTGCACATAGGGCGCTTGCCCATGCATTCCGGAAGATTGTCGTGCCATCAAACAAGTTGCCGTTGGTGCCTGGGACGGGACCGAAGGGACCATGTGAAATTGATACTGTCCACTTGGGATCGTTGGCGCCGACAGGAATAAGACGTCCACCAGGCGGAACAACTCCTGTTGAGAGATCCACGACTTGTGTTTGGCCATGTGCCACGGAAGATGTTGCAAGCAAGAGACCTAGCACCAGCTTAGAGATCCTCATGTTCGTGCTCTCCGCGGTTGCGCCGGTCATCAGCGATGCTGGAAGCACCGCCGCAAAGTAAACCCTAAGCCGACATCCGCTGCGTGTCAACAATATCGATACAGTGAAATATTTAAATTATGGCATGGCCGGCTCAGGGTCGGCGAAAGGCGCTCGCCGCCCGGTGAGGACACTACCCTCGGCCGCGCTCGCCAAGGGCGCGGCCGAGGGCTTCGAGGCTGTCCAGGTTATGGACCGGGCGGTGCTCGTCGACGTGGGGGAGGAGCGCGCGCACGCCCTGGGCGCGCGGCGAGAAGCCCTCCCAGCGCAGCAGCGGATTGAGCCACACCAGCCGCCGGCAGGAGCGATGGAGGCGGTCGGCCTCGGCGGCCAGGCCCGGCTCGGGATCGCGGTCCAGGCCGTCGGTGACCAGCAGCACCACCGCGCCGTGGCCGAGGACGCGCCGCGACCAGGCGCGGTTGAACTCGTGCAGGCAGGCGCGCAGCCGGGTGCCGCCCGCCCAATCCATCACCTCGCGGCCGCAGCGCGCCAGCGCCTCGTCGGGGTCGCGGCGGCGGAGCAGGCGCGTCACCTGGGTCAGCCGCGTGGCGAACAGGAAGGCGTGGACCCGCCCGCGGGCTGCCAGCAGGGCATGCAGGAAGTGCAGCAGCATCTCGGAGTAGCGCCCCATCGATCCCGAGATGTCGCACAGCACGACCAGCGGCGGCGGCCGGCGGATGCGCGAGCGGAAGCGCAGCGGCGCCAGGTCGCCGAACGTCTTGCGGCTGTCGCGCGCGGTGCGGGCGAGATCGATCTGGTCGCCGTGCGGATCGGGCGCAAAGCGTCGCGTGCGGACCGGCCGCGGCGCCACCGCCAGCCGGGCGACCAGCCGCCTGGCACGGGTGAGCTCGTCCGCGCTCATCTGCTCGAAGTCACGGGTGCGCAGGACCTCGTCGGCGGAGAAGGTGAGGGCGGCGTCGATCTCGACCCGATCGGCCAGGCCGGGGCGCTGGCCCCGTGCCGGTCCGTCCGGCTGGTGGCACGCCTCGGCCAGCCGCCGCGACACCGCCGGCGCCCGCGGCAGCCGCAGGTGCGGCAGCAGCTGCGCCAGGGCGGGCTCGACACCCAGCGGATCGCGCCAGAACAGCCGGAAGGCCTGGTCGAAGAGGTCGAAGTCCTCCGGCCGCTTGACCAGCACGGCGTGCAGCGCCCAGTAGAGCTCGCCGCGGCGCAGCACGTCGACGACGGCGGCGGCGGCGAGGGCGTCGAGGCCGCTCGCCGGCCCCAGGCGCAGGCCGGCGCGGCGCAGCAGGCGGGTGAAGTGAATGACGTTGGCGCCCAGCTGCGAGCCTGCCGGCGGCGTCATCGTGCGCTCCGCGTCATCGCCCGCTCCGCGTCATCGCCTGCTCCGCGTCATCGCCGGCTCCGCGTCATCGCCCGCTTCGCCCCAGCGGTCGCTCCCGGTCGCCGACAGGGCACGTCGCCGGCGGCGTCGCCGTGGCTACCGGTCACCCGGCCAGCAGCTCCTGCACCGCCCGGCCCGCCATCTTCTCGATGTCGTCCTGGTACTTGAGCAGCACGCCGAGGGTCGCGTCGACGGTCGCGGCGTCCAGGGAGACGCGATCGAGCGCGACCAGGGCGCGCGCCCAATCGATGGTCTCGGCGACCCCGGGCAGCTTGAACAGGTCGGCGCCGCGCAGCCGCTGCACGAAGCGCACGACCTGCTCGGCGAGCTCGGCGTCCAGGTCGGGAGCGCGCAGGCGCAGGATCTCGAGCTCGCGGGCGGCGTCCGGATAGCCGATCCAGTGGTAGAGGCAACGGCGCTTGAGCGCGTCGTGGACCTCGCGGGTGCGATTGGAGGTGAGCACCACGACCGGCGGCGAGGCCGCACGCACCGTGCCCAGCTCCGGGATGGTGACCTGGAAGTCGCTCAGGATCTCGAGCAGGAAGGCTTCGAACGGCTCGTCGGTGCGGTCGATCTCGTCGATCAGCAGCACCGGCGGCCCCGCCGGCGCGGGCTCGAGCGCCTGCAGCAGAGGGCGCTTGAGCAGGAAGCGCTGGTCGAAGATGTCGCGGGCGAGCCGGGAGCGCCCCTCGGCGCCGGCCTCGCCGCCCAGCTCCGCCAGCCGGATCTCGAGCATCTGCCGCGGATAGTTCCACTCGTAGAGCGCCGCCGCGGCGTCCAGCCCCTCGTAGCACTGCAAGCGAATGAGCCGCCGGCCCAGGGTCTCGGCGAGGACCTTGGCGACCTCGGTCTTGCCGACGCCCGCCTCGCCTTCGAGCAGCAGCGGGCGGCCCAGCCGGAGGGCCAGGAACACCGCGGTCGCCAGGCTCTCGTCGGCGACGTAGCGCCCAGCGGCCAGCAGCCGGCGCGCCTCGTCGACGGTGGCTGGCTGTTCCACTGCTAAAGGCAGGCCTGGATGGCGCGGCGGGCCATCACCGTCACGAGGTGCGCCCGGTATTCGGCGCTCGCCTCGCCGTCGGATCGCAGCTCGGCCGGCGCGACGGCAGCCGCGGAGCCCGTGCCGGCGGTATCTGCCGCGGTGGCCGCATCGGGCGTGAAGCGCGCGGCCAGCGCCGCCTCCAACGCCGGCAGGCGAAACGCCCGGTGCCCGGCGCCGGTGACCGCGACGCGGACGCCCGCCGCGGTCCTGGCGACCATGACGCCCACCACGGCGTATTTCGACGCCCGATGGGGGAACTTGGCATAGGCGCTGCGCTCGGGCACCGGGAAGTGCACGGCGGTGATGATCTCGTCGGCCGCCAGCGCGGTGGTGAAGAGGCCGGTGAAGAAGTCGTCGGCCGCGATACGGCGGCGATCGGTCTCGATCGTCGCTGCCAGGGCGAGCACCGCCGCGGGATAGTCGGCTGCCGGGTCGGCGTGCGCCAGCGAGCCGCCGATGGTGCCGCGGTTGCGGACCTGGGCGTCGCCAATGCCGGCGGCCAGGGCGGCCAGCCCCGGAATGAGCCGCCGCACCTCCGGCGAGGTGCTCACCTCGTCGTGGGTGACCAGCGCGCCGATGGTCAGGGTGCCCTCTGCGGCGCCGGCGCCGGCAAGGATCTCCCGCAGGCCGCCGCCGGCCGCCGCCAGCGACACCAGGTCGGAGGGTTCCGCCAGGCCGAGCTTCATCACTGGCAGCAGGCTCTGGCCGCCGGCCAGCAGCTTGGCGGACTCGTTGGCCCCCAGCAGCGTCGCCGCCTCGGCCACCGACGACGGGCGATGGAATGCAAAGTCTTTCATCGGCCACCTCCGCTCGCGCCTGCCTGCCTGATCGCCCGCCAGACCTTCTCGGGGGTCGCCGGCATGTCGATGTCGGTGACGCCGAGCGGCTCCAGGGCGTCGATCACCGCGTTGATCACCGCCGGCGGCACGCCGATCGCGCCCACCTCGCCGACACCCTTGACCCCGATCGGGTTGTGGGTGCAGGGGGTGGAGTGGTTGCCGACGCGGAACATCGGCAGGTCCGCGGCGCGCGGCATGCAGTAGCTCATGAACGATCCGGACAGCAGCTGCCCGGCGGCATCGTAGACGCACTCCTCGTACAGCGCCTGCCCGATGCCGTGCGCCAGGCCGCCGTGGGCCTGGCCGTCGACGATCATCGGGTTGATGATGACCCCGACGTCGTCGGCGATGGCGACGTCCACCACCTCGACGACGCCGGTCTCCGGGTCCACCTCCACCTCGACGATGTGGCAGCCGGCGGGGAAGGTGAAGTTCTTGGGATCGTAGAAGGCCGAATCCTCGAGCCCCGGCTCCACCGTCTCGATCGGGTAGTTGTGCGGCACGTAGGCGGCGAAGGCGACTTCGGCGAAGGTCTTCTCGCGGTCGGTGCCGGCGACGCGGAAGCTGCCGCCGGAGAACTCGACGTCGGCGACGCTCGCTTCGAGCAGGTGGGCCGCGATCTTGCGGCCCTTGTCGACGATCTTGTCCATCGCCTTGACGATCGCCGAGCCGCCGACCGCCGCCGACCGCGAGCCGTAGGTCCCCATGCCGAAAGGGATGCGGTCGGTGTCGCCGTGGACCACCTCGATGCTCTCGAAGGGCACGCCGAGCTGCTCGGCGACCAGCTGCGCGAAGGTGGTCTCGTGCCCCTGGCCGTGGCTGTGGGTGCCGGTGAAGACGGTCACGCTCCCCGTCGGATGGACGCGCACGGTGGCCGCCTCGTACAGCCCGGCGCGTGCGCCGAGGGCGCCCACCAGCGCCGACGGCGCGATGCCGCAGGCCTCGATGTAGGTCGAGATGCCGAAGCCGCGCAGCTTGCCGCGCGCCCGTGCGGCCGCCTTGCGCTCGGCGAGTCGGGGGTAGTCGATCGCCGCCAGCGCGAGGTCGAGGGTGGCGTCGTAGTCGCCGGTGTCGTATTGCAGGGCGACGGCGGTCTGGTAGGGGAACTGGTCGGGCCGGATGAAGTTGCGCCGCCGCAGTTCGACGCGATCGACGCCGGTTTCGCGCGCCGCCTTGTCCAGCAGCCGTTCGAGCAGGTAGGAGGCCTCGGGGCGGCCGGCGCCGCGCACCGCGTCGACCGGCACGGTGTGGGTGAAGATCGCCTTGACCTCGGCGTAGATGGCAGGGATGGCGTAGGGGCCCGAGAGCAGGGTGGCATACAGGTAGGTCGGGACCGCCGGCGCGAAGGTCGAGAGGTAGGCGCCCAGGTTGGCGAGCGTGCGGACGCGCAGCGCCAGGAACTTGCCGCTTCCGTCGAGCGCCAGCTCGGCATGGGAGGTGTGGTCGCGGCCGTGGGCGTCGGAGAGGAAGGACTCGCTGCGCTCGGCGGTCCACTTCACCGGCCGTCCCACCCGTCGGGACGCCCAGAGCACCAGCAGCTCCTCGGCGTAATGGAAGATCTTCGACCCGAAGCCGCCGCCCACGTCAGGCGCCACGACGCGCAGCTTGTGCTCCGGCACCTTGAGGGTGAAGGCGCCGAGCAGCAGCCGCGTCAGGTGCGGGTTCTGGGAGGTGGTGTAGAGGGTGTAGCGGTCGTCGACCGGGTCGAAATGGCCGTTGGCGGCGCGCGGCTCGATGGCGTTGGGCGCCGTGCGGTTGTTGACCACGTCGATGCCGACCACGCGGTGGGCGCCGGCGAAGGCGGCGTCGGTGGCGGCGGCGTCGCCCAGGTGCCAGTCGAAGCAGACGTTGCCCGGCGCCTCGTCCCAGACCAGGGCGGCGGGGGAGTGGGAGTTGCCGGTGGCGTCGCGCAGGTTGGCGACCGCCGGCAGCGGCTGGTAATCCACCTCCACCAGCTTCGCCGCCTCCTTGGCCTCGTCCCGGGTTTCGGCGATCACCATCGCCACCGGATCGCCGGCGTGCCGCACCTTGCCCTGCGCCAGCGCCGGGTGCGGCGGCTCGACCATGTTCGAGCCGTCCTTGTTCTTGATCTGCCAGCCGCACGGGATGCCGCCCAGCCCGTCGGCGGCGACGTCGTCGCCGGTCAGCACCGCCAGCACGCCCGGCGCCGCCAGCGCCCGCGAGGCGTCGATGCCGCGGATCGCCGCATGGGCGTGCGGCGAGCGCACGAACACCGCCCAGCTCTGCCACGGCAGCTGGATGTCGTCGGTATAGCGGCCCTTGCCGAGCAGGAAGCGGCGGTCCTCGCGGCGCGCGACCGATGCCCCCATGCCCTGGGGATGGTGGCGGCCGGCGGCGGCGGTCATGCCGCACCTCCCAGGCCGGCGGCCCTGGCTGCCGGGGCAGGGATGCCGGCGGGGTCGTCGGTGGACCCTGCCTCCCCCGCGGCGCGCATCGCCGCCGCCGCTTCGAGCACCGCCCTGACGATGTTGTGATAGCCGGTGCAACGGCAGAGGTTGCCCTCGAGCCCGTGGCGGACCTCGTCCTCGGTGGGCCGCGGGTTGCGCCGCACCAGCTCGGTGGCGCTCATGACCATGCCGGGGGTGCAGAAGCCGCACTGCAAGCCGTGACAGGCGTGGAAGGCCGCCTGCATCGGATGCAGCGCCACGGCCTGCGCTGCCGCGGTTGAAGAACCGGCCACCGGCGATGCCGCCGGCGCGGTATCCGCCAGCCGCGCCAGCCGCGCCAGCCGCGCCAGGTCCTCGATGGTGGTCACCGCGGTGCCCGCGGCCTCCACCGCCAGCATGGCGCAGCTCTTGACCGACTTGCCGTCGACCCAGACGGTGCACGCGCCGCACTGGCTGGTGTCGCAACCCACGTGAGTGCCGGTGAGCCGCAAGCGCTCGCGCAGCAGCTCGACCAGCAGCAGCCGCGGTTCCACGTCCACGACTTGGGTCCGTCCGTTGACCGTCATGCTGATCCTGGTCATAACCCTCCCCGCTCCAGAAGCCGCGATGCGCCGGCGCCAAGTTTAGACTACCGCCCGGGCTTCGGCCGGCGCAAGCCGCCACCACCTGCTGCGAAGGCCCCCCTTGCCGCGCGGCTCGCCACGTCATATCCTCTTGCCGGTTTCCAATCGTCGGTTCAACGGTGGCGCGGTCTCGGGTGGCTACAGAGGGTTCGGGGGCGCGCGTGTACCTCGAAATGGGAAGGGGACGACATGGCTAGAGTGGCTCTTGGTCTCGTGTTGGCTGGACTGCTGGTGGCCGCCGCGCCCGCGGCGGCGGTGATCTGCACCATCGACGCGGTGCCGGCGGCAACGCTGCTGCTGCCCTACTTCGAGGTGGACCTGAACAATCCGAACGGCCTGACGACGCTGTTCTCGGTCAACAACGCGTCGGCCACCGCGGTGCTGGTCCATACCGTCATCTGGTCGGACCTGTCGGTGCCGGTGCTCGACTTCAACATCTACCTGACCGGGTATGACGTGCAGTCGGTCAACCTGCGCGACATCATCGTCGACGGCAACCTGCCGCAGACCGCCTCGGCGGGCCAGGATCCGACCGACACCATCAGCCCAAAGGGTTCCTTCTCGCAGGACATCAACTTCGCCAGCTGCACCGGCAAGCTGCCGCCGCCGGCGCTGCCGGCCTTCTTCATCGCCCATCTCGAGGCGGCGTTGACCGGCAATGCCTCGGCGGTGCTCAAGGGCGACTGCGCCGGCCAGCTGCTCGGCGACAACGTCGCCCGCGGCTACGTCACCATGGACACGGTCAACAACTGCTCGCTGCGCTTCCCGGGCGACGCCGGCTACTTCGCGGCCGGCGGCACCGGCGACGTGACCAACCAGAACGTCCTCTGGGGCGACTGGTTCATCGTCAACGCGGCGGAGAACTTCGCCGAGGGCTCCGACCTGGTGCACATCGAGGCGGCGCCGGGGGTCGGTGTCGACGGCCTGACCCCCACCAATCCGGCGACCACGACCTCCGGTCGCTACACCTTCTACGGCCGCTACGACGCCTGGACGGCGGTCGACAACCGCGAGCCGCTGGCCACCGAGTTCGCGGCCCGTTACCTGAACGGCGGTCCGTTCAGCGCCGGCACCTCGCTGCTGGTGTGGCGCGACTCGAAGGTCAACCAGGGTCCGTTCACCTGCCCGGCGACCGCCGGTGTGCAGCCGCCCTGGTACCCGCTGGGCCAGGAGGCCATCGTCATCTTCGACGAGCAGGAGCATCCGTCGGTGCCGCAGACGTTCCCGTTCTCGCCGCAGCCGCCGAACTCGTCGACGATCCCGTTCCCGGCCGAGACGCAGCGCACGCAGGTGGGCGGCGCCAGCTTCCCGCTGCCGGCCGGTTTCGACTTCGGCTGGCTGTTCCTGGACCTCAACACGACGGTGGCGGCCGCCGGCAACAACCCGCCAGTCGATCCGGCCGCGGCCCAGGCGTGGGTGGTGTACACGCTGGCTTCGAACGGCCAGTTCGGGGTCGGCATCGACGCCATCCGGTTGGACAGCGCCTGCGCGGCCAGCCATTTCTTCCCGGGAGAGATCTCCTCGTCCCTGCGCTTCAAGCAGGACGTCGCGGACATGGCAGGTGCCAGCGACGACCTGCTGAAGCTGCGCCCGGTCACCTTCCGCTACCAGCCGGTCTACGACGACGGCTCGAACGTGCTGCAGTACGGCCTGATCGCCGAAGAGGTGGCGAAGGTCTACCCCGGCATGGTGCAGCTCGACTCGACCGGCAAGCCGCTCGCGGTGCGCTACAACTTCCTCGACGCGATGATGCTCGAACAGGTCCAGAAGCAGCATGCGACGATCGCGGAGCAGGCGGCCAGGATCGAGGCTCAGCAGCGCCAGATCGACGACCTGACGAAGCGTCAGGCCGCCGTCGACGCGCTCCGCGACCAGCTCGAACGGCTTGCGCAGACGGTCAAGGCGCAGCAGGAGGCGATGAGCCGCCAGCGGTGATCGGCCGCGGCGGCTCCTGATCTCGTCGGCTAGCTAAACGGAAGGAGGTCAAGACATGGCTCGAGTGGCTCTCGGTCTGGTGCTGGCTGGATTGCTGGTGGCCGCCGCGCCCGCGGCGGCGGTGATCTGCACCATCGACGCGGTGCCGGCGGCGACGCTGCTGCTGCCCTACTTCGAGGTGGACCTGAACAACCCGAACGGGTTGACCACCCTGTTCTCGGTCAACAACGCCTCGGCCACCGCGGTGCTGGTCCACACCGTCATCTGGTCGGACCTGTCGGTGCCGGTGCTCGACTTCAACATCTACCTGACCGGGTATGACGTGCAGTCGGTGAACCTGCGCGACATCATCGTCGACGGCAACCTGCCGCAGACCGCCTCGGCGGGCCAGGACCCGACGGACACCATCAGCCCGAAGGGCTCTTTCTCGCAGGACATCAACTTCGCCAGCTGCAATGGCGAGCTGCCGCCGCCGGCGCTGCCGGCGTTCTTCATCGCCCACCTCGAGGCGGCGTTGACCGGCAATGCCTCGGCGGTGCTCAAGGGCAACTGCGCCGGTCAGCTGATCGGCGACAACGTCGCCCGCGGCTACATCACCATGGACACGGTCAACAACTGCTCGCTGCGCTTCCCGGGCGACGTCGGCTACTTCGCAGCCGGCGGCGCCGGCGACGTGACCAACCAGAACGTCCTCTGGGGCGACTGGTTCATCGTCAACGCGGCGCAGAACTTCGCCGAGGGCGGCGACCTGGTGCACATCGAGGCGGCGCCGGGGGTCGGCCTCGACGGCCTGACCCCCACCAACCCGGCGACCACGACCTCCGGCCGCTACACCTTCTACGGCCGCTACGACGCCTGGACGGCGGTGGACAACCGCGAGCCGCTGGCCACCGAGTTCGCGGCCCGCTACTTGAACGGCGGCGCGTTCAGCGCCGGCACCTCGCTGCTGGTGTGGCGCGACTCGAAGGTCAACCAGGGTCCCTTCACCTGCCCGGCTACCCCTGGCGTGCAGCCGCCCTGGTACCCGCTCGGCCAGGAGGCCATCGTCATCTTCGACGAGCAGGAGCATCCGTCGGTGCCGCAGACGTTCCCGTTCTCGCCGCAGCCGCCGAGCGGGTCGACGATCCCGTTCCCGGCCGAGACGCAGCGGACGCAGGTGGGCGGCGCCAGCTTCCCGCTGCCGGCCGGCTTCGACTTCGGCTGGCTGTTCCTGGACCTGAACACGACGGTGGCGGCGGCGGGCAACAACCCGCCGGTCGATCCGGCCGCGGCCCAGGCGTGGGTGGTGTACACGCTGGCTTCCAACGGCCAGTTCGGGGTCGGCATCGACGCCATCCGGCTCGACAGCGCCTGCGCCGCCAGCCACTTCGTCCCCGGGCTCGCGATCTCCTCGCAGCGCTTCAAGCAGGACGTCGCGGACATGGCAGGTGCCAGCGACGACCTGATGAAGCTGCGTCCGGTGACCTTCCGCTACCAGCCGGTCTACGACGACGGCTCGAACGTCGTGCAGTACGGCCTGATTGCCGAAGAGGTGGCGAAGGTCTACCCCGGCATGGTGCAGCTCGACTCGACCGGCAAGCCGCTCGCGGTGCGCTACAACTTCCTCGACGCGATGCTGCTCGAGCAGGTCCAGAAGCAGCATGCCAAGATCGACGAGCAGTCGGCGAAGATCGAGGCCCAGCAGCACCAGATCGACGAGCTGACCAAGCGCCAGGCGGAGATCGACGCCTTGCGGCAGCAGCTCGACCGCTTGACGCAGGCGGTCGGAGCAGCGCAGACGGCCGGCGCGGCGGGCAGTCACTAGAGGCGGCGATGAGAGCACCGGCGGCGGGACCGTGGTCACGGGTCTCGCCGCCGAGGCCGCTGCCGCGGCGGCCCGGAAAGCAGCTACCCCGACATCTGGTAGTGGGGGGTAGTGGGTTGGTCGACCCACTACCCGGTTTCCCGTTTCCGCGGTTTCCTGTTTCTGATGGTTTGGTTGCTACCGGCTGCCGGGATGTGGCAGGTAGCGGTCGCGGAGCCGCAGCTGGCGCGAGTCGCGTGGCATCTCGGCGCCGCGGATGAAGACGCGCTCGGCGGCTGAGGTCAGCTCGAGCGGATCGCCATCCCAGATCACCAGGTCGGCGTCCTTGCCGGCCGCGATGGTGCCATAGTCGTCGAGACCCCAGATGCGAGCCGGATTGACCGTCATCGCCGCCAGCGCCGTCTCCCAGGGCAGACCGTAGGCCACCGCGTTGCCGGCTGCCTGCCGCAGGTTGCGCGAGTTGTGGGAGTCGCCGGTGGCGAAGGCCAGGGTCACTCCGGCGCGCGCCAGCCGGGCGGCGTTCTCGAGCGTCGCGCCGAGCGTCTCGAAGCTCTGCGGCAGGTTGTTGAGCGGGTTGATCAGCACCGGCACGTGCGCGGCGGCGATCTCGCCGGCCACCTCCCAGCCTTCCGCCACCCCGGCGAGGATCAGCCGGAGCTTCAGCTCCCGCGCCAGCTCGAGCACCTGCTCGATGTCGCTCGCCCGGTTCACCGCCACCACCAGCGGCTGCTGGCCGCGGGCCACCGGCAGCAGCGCCTCGAGGTCGAGCCGGGGCAGCGAGTAGGGCCGCCGCGCCGCGCGATCGTAGTCGGCGCGGTGGGCATCGAAATCGAGAGCGTCGCGCAGCGCGGTGCGCAGGTGGATGGCCGCGGCCCCGCGGGTGCCGCCGGCCACGCGGGCGCCGGCCTCGCCGAGCGCCGCGAACTGCGCCACCGACCGCCGCACCACGGTCCCGGGCGCACCGCCGAGCGCGATCACCGCCCCCTGCCCGAGGAACAGGTTCTTGCCGGCGTCCGGCACGGTGGGCGCCGAGATGGCGCGGGTGATCCCCTCGACGCGATTGATCGGGATCAGCATCGAGCGCGGATTGATGCCGTCGGCGACGTCGAACGCCGCCGACAGCTGCGGGTCCAGGTTGGTGGCGTCCTCGGTGTCGTCGACGGCGTTGACCTCGACCAGGCCGAGCTGGGTGAACGAGTCGAGCAGTCCCGGGGTGACCACCTTGCCGGCGGCGTCGATGCGGCGGGCGCCCGCCGGGATGGCGATGCCGGTGCCGACTGCCTGGATGCGGCCGCCGGCCAGGATCACGGTGGCGTCGCGCAGGGTCCCGGCAGACCCCATGGTATGGACCGTGGCACCGGTGATGGCGACGGTCTCCTGGGCGGTGAGCGACGACGCCGCGCCGGCCAAGCCCCCGGCGGCCGCCGGGGTGGTGGTCGGGCCCGTGGTGCCCTCCGGCGGTGTCGGCGGCGTTGGCGGTGTTGGCGGCGTTGGCGGCATTGGCGGCGGCGACGCGGGCGCCGGCGGCATTGCCGCCGCGGCCGGAGCCGGCGGCGCGTCGCGCAGGCCGAGCTCGAAGTCGGTCACCGGCTGATGGCGCGGGTCGCTCCGGTCGTACATCAGGGCGCCGTCGATGAAGACCTTTTCGGCGCGGCTGTAGACCGTGAAGGGGTTGCCGCTCCACACCACGACGTCGGCCATCTTGCCGGTCTCGAGCGAGCCGGTCTGGCGGTCGATGCCGAGCGAGCGCGCCGGATTGATGGTGAGCCAGCGGACCGCCTCCTCGGGGGGAATGACGATGCCGGCGCGGGCGCCGGCGGCCATCGCCTTGGCCGCCTCCTGGTTGAGGCGCTGGATGCCTTCCGCGGAATCCGAATGGACGACCGCGCAGGCGCCCGCCTGGTGCACCAGGGCGATGTTCTCGCGGATGCCGTCGAGCGCCTCCATCTTGAAGCCCCACCAGTCGGCCCACATGTCGGCGCAGATGCCGTTGGCGGCGAGCACGCCGCCGATCTTGTAGGCCTCGACCGCGTGGTGGAAGGCGGCGATGTGGTAGCCGAACTCGTGCGCGATGTCGATCATCTCGAGCATCTCGTCGGCCCGGTAGCAGTGGTTCTGGACCAGGATCTTGCCGTCCAGCACGCCGACCAGCGTCTCGAGGCCCAGGTCGCGGTCGGGCGGTTCGGCGTCCTTGCCGCGCGCCTTCTTGTCGTAGTACTCCCGCCACTTGTCGCGATAGCGCACGGCGCGGATCCAGGCCTCGCGGTAACCGGCGACGTTGCCCATGCGGGTGGACGGCGCCCGGCCGCGGTCGCCGTAGACCCGCTTGGGGTTCTCGCCGCATGCCATCTTCAGGCCCTGAGGGGCGCCGGGGAACTTCATCGCGTCGACGCCCAGGGCGGGCACGTTCTTGATCGTGATGCTGCGGCCGCCGAACAGGTTGGCCGAGCCGGGCAGGATCTGCATGGTGGTGACGCCGCCGGCGAGCGCCAGCGGGAACTGCGGGTCCTGCGGCCAGACCGAGTGCTCGGCCCAGACCTCGGCGGTGTCGGGGTTGGTGGCCTCGTTGCCGTCGGCGTTGGCCGCCACCGCCGGCGACGCGTAGACGCCGAGGTGGGAGTGGGGATCGACGATGCCGGGGGTCACCCACTTGCCGGTGGCGTCCACCACCTCGGCGCCGGCGGCGCCCGCGGCGGCGGCCACCGCGGCGTCGGGACCGATGGCGGCGATCTTGCCGTCGCGCAGCAGCAGCGACGCGCCTTCGAGCCGCTGGCCGGTGGCGGTGAGCACCGTGGCATGCGCGATCAGCACCGGCGCCGAAGGGCGCCGTTGATAGCTCGAAGGGTAGGGGCTCGGCGGCGAGGCCGGGTCGGTGGCGCCGGCGGCGGTCCCGGCGGCAGGGGAGGAGGCGGCAGCCGGGCCGCCGGCCAGGTAGGCGCCGGTGGCGGCGGGGGACAGCACGAAGGCGGCAGCGGCGATCAGAGCCGCGGCCGCGCCGCGAACGGAGCTCGACATCCTCGCACCTCCCTGGGAGACGGTCATCCGGCGCGGGATCGTAACATGCGCCCACGCGCCCACCAGGCGACGCGTGCAGCGCGGTCGTGGGGGCGATGGGGCGGCGGCTACCTGCCCCCTGGCGTCGCGCGGGCCGCCGCCCGCATGCCGTACATGGCCTGGTCCGCCCGCGCGATGGCGTCGTCGATCGCCGCCGCGGTGACCGCGCCGTCGAGCTCGGCCACGCCCCAGGTGAGGTGCAGCCGGCGCTCGCGGTCCCCGGGCGAGGCGGCGTAAGCCGCGCCGGCGCCGAGCGGCGCGAGCAGCGCCGCGGCGGCGCTGCTGCCGCAGCCCGGCAGCAGCGCCAGGAACTCGTCGCCGCCCCAGCGGAACAGCAGGTCCGAGCCGCGCAGCAGGCCGCGGATCGCCGCGGCCGCGGCGCGGATCGCGGCGTCGCCGGCGCCGTGTCCGGCGGAGTCGTTGATCTCCTTGAGATGATCGAGGTCGATCATCGCCAGGACGCCGCGGCCGCCCTCCGGCAGGCCCTCGGCGCTCGCCAGCAGCGCCTGGAAAGCGCGCCGGTTGCCGGCGCCGGTCAGCGGATCGACGTGCACCTGCTCTGCCAGCTGGTCGCGGGCGGCGCCCAGCTCGGCGACCGCCTCCGCCAGCTCGCGGCAGGTCTCCTCGGCGGGGATGAACACCATGCCGAAGCCGAGCAGGAGCTGGCCGCAGAGGTCGGCGAGCGACGAGTAGCTCAACCACGAGAAGCGCAGCGGCTCGCCGTGCAGGCGGTGCAGGCCTTCGAGCAGGTACAGGGGCACGTAGAGCAGGAACTGCACGGCCAGCCAGCCGAGCGCGACGCGCATCAGGTGGAAGCCCAGGGTGTGCCGCTCCGCCGGCGCCCGCCCGAGAACGACGAAGGCCGCCGCGAAGCCTGCCGCGAGCACCCCGGCCTGTAGCGAGAACAGCAGGTTGAACTCGGTGAAGAAAGGCACCAGCATGCCGGCCAGGATCGCCGCCGCCGGCAGGCCGGGCAGCACGAAACGGCGCAGGCGCGCCCGGTCGCCGCGCGCCAGCTCGTGACAGCCGACGATCAGGGCGGCCAGGAAATACCATTCCGCCACCAGGTAGACCACCCAGAAGCCGCGGCCGCCGAAGGCGATGAAGCAGCGCACGGCGAGGATGGCCGCCAGCAGGCAGGCCCAGGCCACCGCCCAGCGCCGCAGGTAGGGACGGGCGAGCAGCCGCGACAGGTGAGCGAAGGTCAGCGCCAGCAGCAGGGCGCAAGCGGCGTGGGCGGTGACGGAGACCGAGGAGATGGCGTCGGATGCCTGCATGTGCCGGCCGGCTCAAGCCAGCCGGCATGCTAGCATTCCGCAACACCTCGTCCGTCCTGCGCCACCGGCGCGGCGTGACGTCTGCCAGCGACTTTCCGGAGGACCGGCATGACTATCTCCGTCCTGGATCGGGACGCCTCGGACCGCTCTCCTGCCGCGCCAGGATCGGCCGCCGGCGCCGCCGCGTTCAGCCGCGAGGAGGCGCTCCACGACTACCGCATCGCCTGCGAGAGCCGCCAGGCGAGCCTGATCGGCCGCCGCGAGGTGCTCACCGGCAAGGCCAAGTTCGGCATCTTCGGCGACGGCAAGGAGGTGGCGAACCTGGCGCTGGCGAAGGTGCTGCGCAAAGGCGATTTCCGCTCGGGCTACTACCGCGACCAGACGATGATGTTCGCGCTCGGCCTGCTCACCATCGAGGAGTTCTTCGCCCAGCTCTACGCCAACCCCGACCTCGGGCTGGAGCCATGCTCCGGCGGGCGCTCGATGAACGCTCATTTCTCGACCTGCCTGGTCAACGCCGACGGCAGCTTCCGCAACCTTACCGAGTTGATCAACTCCGCCGCCGACCTGTCGCCGGTGGCCGCGCAGATGCCGCGCCTGGCCGGGCTCGCCTACGCCTCGCGCCTGTACCGCGAGCTGCCGGAGCTACAGGCGGTCGCCGGGTTCTCGCATCACGGCGACGAGGTGGCCTTCGGCACCATCGGCAATGCCAGCTGCGCCGAGGGCCTCTTCTGGGAGACGATCAACGCGGTCGGCGTGCTGCAAGCGCCAATGGTGCTGTCGATCTGGGACGACGGCTACGGCATCTCCGTGCCCAACGAGTACCAGGTCGTGAAAGACCTTTCCGAGCTGCTCGCCGGCTTCCGCCGCGCACCCGGGTCGCGCCACGGCTACGACCTCTACCGGGTCCCCGGCTGGGATTACCCGGCGCTGTGCGCCGCCTACAGCCTGGCCACCGACGTCGCGCGGCGCGAGCACGTGCCGGCGATCGTTCACGTCGTCGAGATGACCCAGCCGCAGGGGCATTCGACCTCCGGCAGCCACGAGCGCTACAAGTCGAAGGAGCGCCTGGCCTGGGAGGCCGAGGTGGATTGCATGCGCCGCATGCGGCTGTGGATGATCGCCGATGGGTTGGCCAACGCCGGCGAGCTGGACGCGCTCGAGGAAGCGGCCACCAGGCGGGTGCGCCGGCTGCAGGGCGAGGCCTGGGAGGCCTTGCGCGCGCCGATCGAGCGCGAGAAAGCATCGCTGGTGGCGCTGCTCGACGCGCTGGCCGCGGCCGCCGCGCCGCCCGCCCGCGCCGACATCGAGGGCGTGCGCGGCGAGCTGCTGCGCCAGCCCCTGGCGCTGCGGCGCGACCTGGCGGCGGCGGCGCATGCGGCCCTGCTGGCGGTCCCCGCCGCGACCGGCGACCTGGCGGCGGCGATGCGCCGGCTGGCGAGTTGGCGCCGCGAGCACGAGCGCGAGAACGACGAGCGCTATGGCTCGGATCTCTACAGCGCGACGCCGCTGGCGGCCCTGGCGGTGCCGGTGGTGGCCGCCGCCTACGCCCCGGAGTCGCCGCTGGTCGACGGCCACAAGGTGATGAACGCCTGCTTCGATGCCGCGCTGGCGCGCGATCCGCGCGTCATCGCCCTTGGCGAGGACGTCGGGCAGATCGGCGACGTCAATCAGGGGTTCGCCGGCCTGCAGGCGAGATACGGCAAGCTGCGGGTCTCCGATACCGGCATCCGCGAGGCCACCATCATCGGCCAGGCGATCGGCATGGCGCTGCGCGGCCTGCGGCCGATCGCCGAGATCCAGTACCTGGACTACATCCTCTATGCCCTGCAGATCCTCTCCGACGACCTCGCCTGCCTGCGCTACCGCAGCAAGGGGCAGCAGAAGGCGCCGCTGATCGTGCGCACCCGCGGCCACCGCCTGGAAGGCATCTGGCACGCCGGCTCGCCGATGGCAGGCGTCCTCAACCTGCTGCGCGGCATCTACGTCTGCGTGCCGCGCAACATGACCCAGGCGGCCGGCTTTTACAACACCCTGCTCGCCGGCGACGACCCCGGCCTGGTGGTGGAGGTGCTCAACGGCTACCGCACCAAGGAGCGGCTGCCCGCCAACGTCGGCGAGATGACGGTGCCGCTGGGCGTGCCGGAGGTGCTGCGCGAGGGCGGCGACGTGACGGTGGTCACCTACGGCGCCTGCTGCCGGGTCGCGCTCGAGGCCGCCGAGCGCCTGGCGCAGGTGGGCATCGAGCTGGAGGTGGTGGACGTGCAGACGCTGCTGCCGTTCGACCTCCCCGGGCGCATCCTCGACTCGCTACAGAAGACCAGCCGCATCGTCTTCATGGACGAAGACGTGCCCGGCGGCGCCACCGCTTACATGATGCAGCAGGTGCTGGAGGCGCAGGCCGGCTACGCCTGGCTGGACTCCGCGCCCCGCACCCTGACCGGTGCCGAGCATCGCCCGGCCTACGGCTCGGACGGCGACTACTGGTCCAAACCCAACCGCGAGCAGCTCTTCGAAACCGTCTACGAGCTGATGCACGAAGCCGATCCGGCCCGCTACCCGCTGTTCTGGCGCTGAGGTGGTACCGCTACCGGCGACTCCGGCACGACGGCCGGAGCCGCCGGATCACGGCTCAAGCGTGCAATGCCTGATGGAGCTGTTCGCGCAACTGCGCCAGCGTCGCCAGCTCGGCGCCGCCGGCGGTGAGCTCGTCGAGAGCGCCTGCCTGGATCCCGACTCGCTGACGCTTCGGCTTGGGAGGCGGCCGCTTGGGCTCGGGCTGCGGCGGCGGTATCGTCTGATTGTCGCACGGTCCCATCTCCCACCGCGCGCTCTCTGGAACAACGTCCATCATGAGGTCTCGCGCCTCGAACGCCATTTTCATTCCTCCCATGGAAATCTGAGTCATGAGAAGTATATCCCAAGAACCGCACGGACGAAAGCGGCAAGGGAAGTGATGTCTGGATCCAGTGCGCATATAAAGTGATTGCCAGGAGCGAATCTGACCATTTAATCAGTTGTACGCAGGTAGATATGCCCCTCTTCCGTTGAGTCAATCAAATAAATCTCGCGATCGTCGGGGCTCGATCCGGCGAGGTTGAAGGTCGAGCTTGCCGTCGGTTTGATCACCGCGTGGGCGGTGCCACCCGCCGTATCCAGCAGGTAGATGCCGCCATTTGCCTGGAACAGCAGCCGGCGGTTGTCGTGCAACCAGAGGGGGTGGGAGCCGCGCTCGGGGAAAACCTGGTAGGACCGCTTGGCAAGCGAATACGTCATGAGGCGGCCCGGTACGACGTCCGTTTCCACGCCGGCAATGCGCGATCCATCGGTCGACCAGGAGATGGCGCTGAAGCCGCCGGGGGCCTTGGGCAGCATCTGCGGTTGCCGCCGTGCGAGCGGCACCGTGAGATCGAACATGGCCGGGGAAGGCAGGCCGAGATCGCACACCAGGAGTCTGCCGTCCGGAGACGACATCGGGTCGGCGACGATCTCGTTGGTCACCGCGGTGAGCTGCTCGAGATGGCTGCCGTCGGGGTTGATCGCCCACACCTCATATTTCTCCTTGCTGGCAGGAGCGCTTCTACGGTTCGAATAAAATAGGATGCGCGAGCCATCGCCCGACCAGACCGGTCGCCGGTTGCGCCAGCGGTCTCTGGTGATCTGCCATTTGCCGGTGCCATCGCTGTGAACACCGAGCAGATCTTCCTGCGGCCCATTTTCCCGATAGACGATGACCGTGCCATCGGGAGAGACGCTGGCGCTCACCAGGTTGTGGGCACCACTGGTGATGGGTTGCCGGTCGCCGTTCGGCAATTGCAGCAGCGGATCGACGCGCACGCTTTCGAGATTGGCCTTGCTGTCGTTCGAAGCGTAGATCATGCGGTGGCCGTCGCGGGAGAAGCTGATGAGCCCGCTCGAAGGGGACGGCGTGGTGATCGCCTCCGGTTCGTCCAGCACCTTGCCCGAGCTCTCGTCGATGCGCACCCGCCAGATGTTCTGCAGGCCGCCGCGGTCGCTCGAGAAGTAGAGGAACCGGCCGTCAGGCGACCAGGTAGGGCTCCAATTCAAGGAGTTGTCGTCGATCGCCGGGACCGCGGTGCCGCCATCGGCCGGGATCGTCCAGATGACGCGCCTGCCGCGGCCGTGCGGGATGCCCCAGTAGGCGATGCGGTTGTGCAGCGACCACGATGGCTGCACCGCGTCGCCATCCGAGATCAGCCGTCGCTCGGTACCGTCGACCCTGATCCGGTAGAGCTTGCTGAAGGCTCCGCTGTGCTTGGTCGGGCTCTCGGCCGGCTCCGTGGCATAGACGATCTCGCCGTTGTCCGGCGACCACGCGGGGTTCCAACCGCCTTCGGCAACGCGCCGGTTGACGCCCTGGCCGGTGAGGCCCATGACGAAGATGCCGCCGCCGTCGCGGTCGGAATGGAACGCGATCTGCTGGCCGTCGGGTGAGATGGCGGGCTGCGTATCGTTGGACGGGGTGTCCTTGCTCAGGTCCTTGAGCGGCTCGGAGTCGCCGACGCGCTGCAGGAAGATGTGCGATCTGCCCCCCACCTCCTTGGCGTAGACGAAGAACTGACCTTGAGGGTCGATGCTGGGAAAGGTCTCCTTGCCGTCGAGATTGGTCAACACCCGATAGTGCGCCGCCTCCGGGCCGGAGGACCGCAAGGCCATGAACGCCGCGACGCAGGCCACGGCCACGACCGCCACTCCGACGGTCGCGCCCAGCCACCGCCGCCGCGGCCGCGCCGCCGCCGCCGGCGGCAGGGGCGGCAGCGGGGTGCTGCCGGTCATGACGCCGGTGCGGGTGCCGGTGCCGGTGACCGGGCCGTAGAGGGCGCGCAGGTCGGCCAGGGCGTCGGCGGCGGTGAGGTAGCGCTGGTCGGGGTCCTTGGCCAGCATGCGGCCGATGATGCGGACGAGCTCCGGCGGCGCGTCGGGGCGCAGCTGCGCGACCGGCTCGGGTTGCAGGTTGAAGAGCGCGTAAAGCACCGCCTGGTCGTTGTCGCCGCGGAAGGGGCGGCGGCCGGTCACCATCTCGTAGAGCACCGCGCCGAGCGACCAGACGTCGGTGCGCGGGTCGACCTCATCGCCGCGCGCCTGCTCCGGGGACATGTAGCCGGGGGTGCCGAGCGAGGAGCCGATGCGGGTCAGGCCGGCGGCGCCGGCCAGCTTGGCGATGCCGAAATCCAGGATCTTGACGATCTCGTCGGAGGTGATCATCAGGTTCGCCGGCTTGATGTCCCGGTGCACGATGCCGTGGCGGTGGGCCTTGACCAGGCCGCGCGCCACCTGCTGGGCGGTCTCGAGCGCCTCGTCGATGGGCATCGGCCCGCCCTGCAGGCGCCGCTTCAAGGTCTCGCCGTCGTAGCACGCCATGGCCAGATAGAGCTGGTCCTCGGCGGTCTCGCCGACCTCGTGGATGGTGCAGATGTTGGGGTGGTCGAGGGCCGAGGCGGCGCGGGCCTCCTGCAGGAAGCGGGTCTTGGCGTCGGCGTCGCGGCTCAGCTCGGGCGGCAGGAACTTGAGCGCCACCACCCGTTCGAGGCTCAGGTCCTGGGCCTTGTAGACGACACCCATGCCGCCGCCCCCGAGCGGACCCAGGATGCGGTAGTGAGCGACGACGCGCCCGATCATGCCGCCGTGCGGCCGGCTGGCGGCGCCCGTCCCGCTCGCCGGCGGCGCCGCCGGCCACGAGAGCGGGCCCGAAGGGCCGGTGCCGACGTCCGCCATGGCCCCAGGAACCGCCAGGCGTCCCGATGCCGGCCCTCCCGCGCCTCCCGCCGCGCCGGCGTCTTCGCCGGGCGCCCCGGCCCGCGAGGCCGGACCGGTGGACGGCGGCGGTGCGCCGGTCGGCGCCGGCGGTGGGCCGATGGGCGCCGGCGGTGTGCCGATGGGCGCCTGAGGCGCCGTCGCGGGCCGCTCCCGTCCCGCCATACCCGACGACGGGATCGGCGATTCGACCAGGGTCTGATCGTAAGGCCCGGTTGTGGCCGGCTGCACCAGCAGCTCGGCGACCGCGAGCAGGTCGGCGCGCAGCTCCTCGGCGCGCTGATAGCGGTCGGCCGGCCGCTTGGCGAGCGCGCGGGCGACGACGCGCTCGAGCGCCTGGGGCACTCCGGGGCGCAGGACCGACATCTGGCGCTGCGGGCGTTTGACGATGGCGTTGATCAGCTCCCGCTCGTCGAGGTTGCTCCACGGCAGCCTGCCGGCGACCATCTCGTAGAGCACCACGCCAAGCGACCAGAGATCGGTGCGGTGGTCGGTCTCGGCGGAGAGGAACTGCTCGGGGGAGATGTAGGCGGTCGTGCCCATGACGTCGCCGGTGCGGGTGAGGCGGGTCTCGTCGGCCAGGCGGGCGATGCCGAAGTCCACGATCTTCACCCGCCCGTCCTCGGCGACCATGATGTTGCCCGGCTTGACGTCGCGGTGCACGACGCCCTTTTCGTGGGCGGCGGCCAGCCCGGCGGCGACCTGGGAGGCGATCGCCAGCGCCGCCGCCAGCGGCAGCGGCCCGCGCTCGATCTTGCGCTTGAGCGATTCGCCCTCGCAGAAGGCCATGGCGATGAACAACCGGCCGTCGTCGGTCTCGTCGGTCTCGAAGACGGTACAGATGTTGGGATGCTCCAGCCGGGAGGCGGTGCGGGCCTCCCGGGCGAATCGGCGCTTGAAGTCCTCGCTGCTGCTGCGGTGGGGGGAGAGGAACTTGACGGCGGCATTGCGCTCCAGCCGCAGGTCCCACCCTCGGTAGACCACCCCCATGCCGCCGCCGCCGAGGCGTTCGAGGATCCGGTAGTGGGATACCGTGCTGCCGATGAGCGACGACGCCCCGAAGGCAGGGGGAGGAGCGGGCGGCGGCGGCGGCGGCGGATCGCCTGCCGACGAGGCGGGTGGATCGGCCTGAGCCGGCGCGGCCTGAGGCGGCGCGGCCTGGGCCGGTGCGGCCTGAGCCGGTGCGGCCTGGGCCGGCGCGGCCTGAGCCGGTGCGGCCTGAGCCGGCGGGACCTGAGCCGGTGCCGCCTGAGGCGCGGACGGCGCGGCCTCGGCCGGCGGCGGCAGGCGCGCCATGGGGTCGTCTCCGGCCGGCACCGGCTCCGGGCGCTTAATGTCTTCGGCCATGAAGGGCTGCGCGCAAGGGTGTGATGGGATCAGCCGTCAGCGGCATCCTGGACACCGGTGGCAACCGGCAATTTGGGGTCGAAGTCTATCAGAACGTCTTTCGCCTGCGGCATGATAGGCTCGCCGCCGCCCGTGGGCGCCTCGGAGCAAGACACCATGCGAAGTAGAGTGCTGATCACCGGTGCCAGCGGCGCGCTCGGCGGCAGCGTCGTGCGGCGTTTCCTGGCGGCCGGCGAGCCGGTCCTGGCGGTCTACGGCCGCGACCCCGCCGAGCTCGCCGGACTGGCGCCGGCCGACCGGCTGGAGCTGCGGCAGGCCGATCTCGCCTCCTCGACGGCGGTCGCCGAGCTGTTCGCCGCCGCCGGGCTGGCCGGGGGGCCGGCGCCGGTGGTGGCGCACCTCGTCGGCGGCTTCCGCTACGGCCGCCTGAGCGAGCTGAGCGACGAGGATTGGAGCTTCCTGGTGCGGATCAACCTCGAGACCACGTTCCGCGTCGCCCGCGAGTGCGCCCGCTGCTTCGAGCGCGCGGGAGGCGGCGCGCTGGTGGTCGTCTCGTCGCCGGCGGCGCTGCTCGGCGAGGCGGGGGTGGCCGGCTACGCGGCGGCGAAGGCCGGAACCCTGCGGCTGGTCGAATCGCTGGCCCGCGAGCTCGCGCCTCGCGGCGGGCGGGCCAACGCCGTGCTGCCCGGCACCATGGACACGCCGGCCAACCGGCGGGCGATGCCCGATGCCGATCCGGGCAAGTGGGTGAGCACCGAGGCGGTGGCGGAGGTGATCTACTATCTCTGCACTCCTGCCGCCGGGGCGATCAACGGCGCTGCGATCCGCGTGCCGGGACCAGCGCTCTGAGCGCTGCCGGGCAGGGAGGATGAGATGAGGATCGCCGTCTGCATCAAGCAGGTCCCCAACAGCGAGGCCAGGCTGCGCCTCAGCCGCGACGGCAAGTGGCTGGACGAGGAGGACCTGCCGTTCATCGTCAACGAGAGCGACGAGTATGCGCTGGAGGAAGGGCTGCGTCTCGCCGAGCGCACCGGCGGCGAGGTGGTCGCCTTCAGCCTCGGGCCGCCGCGGGTGCGCGAGGCGCTGCGCAAGGCGCTGGCGCTGGGTGCGGCGCGCGCGGTGCACCTCGCCGATCCGGCGTTCGCCGGCGGCGACGCCCTGGCCACCGGCCGTGCCCTGGCGGCGGCGCTGGCGCGCGAGCCATTCGACCTGGTGCTGACCGGTTCGCAGTCGGACGACGCCGGCTTCGGCGCCACCGGCTCGGTCATCGCCGGCCAGCTCGGCTGGCCGCACGTCTGGCTGGTGATGGGGGTCGAGCTCGAGCCGGCCGCGGGCACGCCGGTGACCGCCAAGGTGACGCGCGAGATGGAGAGCGGCATCAACGAGGTGTCGCGGGTCACCCTGCCCGCGGTGCTCGAGATCCAGGCCGGCATCAATCATCCGCGCTACGCTTCGCTCAAGGGCATCATGCAGGCCAAGAAAAAGGAGATCGCGCTGGCGACGCCGGCCGACCTCGGTCTCGATCCGGCGCAGCTCGGCGCCGCCGGTTCGCGGCTCGAGGTCCTGTCGGTGGCGTTCCCCACGGCGGGCAGGGGAGCGCAGATCATTCCGGGCGATGCCAAGACGGCGGCGGCGGTGCTGGTCGAAAAGCTGCGCCAGGAAGCGAGGGTGCTGTGATGGCGCCGGGAGCGGCGGGTCCGGGGGCGGCCGCGGGAGCCGAGCCATCGGGGCAGCGGTCACGCGAGGGGCGCCCCTGGCGCGTCTGGGTGGTGCCGCAGCTGCGCGACGGGAAGGTCTCGCGCGTCTCCTGGGAAGCGGTGGCGGCCGCGCAGCGGCTGGCGGCCACCCTTGGCGGCTCGCCCGCGACCGTGCGCGCCGAGGCGGTGCTGTTGGGCTCGGGCCTCGACGGCGTCGCCGAGGAGATGGCGCGGCGCGATCTCGCCGCCGTCCACGTTGCCGACCATCCGGCGCTGGCCGTCTACACCCCCGGCGCCTGGATCGGGGTGCTGGCGCCGGCGATCGCCGCCGAGCACCCCGACTTCGTGCTCTTTCCCCACACCTATCAGACCGTGGACTTCGTGCCGCGCCTGGCGCAGCGCTGCGGGGCCGGTCTGCTGCCCGAGGTGACGGGCTTCACGGCGGCGCCGGCGTCGGGGCCGGCCGAGGGCGACGCTGCAACCGATGGCGACCCCGCCGGCGGTGGGTTGGTCTGGACCCGGCCGGTGCTCGGCGGCAAGCTACAGTCCCGGGTGCGGGTGCTGGGTGCCGGCACGGTGCTGGTGTCGGTGCAGTCGGGATCGTTCTCCGCCGACGGCGTCGCGCCGGCGGCCGCGGGCGCCCCGGCCGCCCTCGTGCCGGTGGTGGTGGATCCGGCCGAGGCGCGGCCGGACCGCGAGGTCCTGGGCTATCAGGAGGTGACCGCCCAGCAGGTCGATCTCACCAAGGCCGACATCATCGTGGCCGTGGGACGCGGCGTCGGCGGCGCCGACAAGCTGGGCCCGGTCGAGGAGCTGGCGCGCGCGCTGGGCGCCGAGATCGGCGCCAGCCGGCCGGTGATCGACAGCGGCTGGCTGCCGCGCGAGCGCCAGATCGGTTCGAGCGGCCAGACGGTCGCGCCGCGCCTCTATCTTGCCGCCGGGATCTCCGGCGCCATCCAGCACCTGGTCGGGATGAAGGGCTCGTCGGTGATCGTGGCGATCAACAAGGATCCCAGCGCGCCGATCTTCAACGTCGCCGACTACGGCCTGGTCGGCGACCTGCACGAGCTGGTGCCGGCGTTGACGGCGGCGGTCAAGGCGGCCAAGGGCTGATCCGCGCCGGCGGCCGCCCGTTCACCAGGGCGCCTGGTCGCCGCTCCCGCCGTTCCCGAGCCCCCGAGCCCCCAAGCCCCCCAAGGACACCGCCGCAGTGAAAGAGCCCACCATCGACGACCTCGTGCAGCTGCCCGAGGCGCTCGCCCTGCACAAGCACTTCGACGCCAAGAACTTCAGCCGCCTGCGCTGGCTGCTGCTGCTGGTGGCGGCGATGGCGCTGCTCGGCCTGGCGGTGGCGGTGGCGACGCGCATCTCGGTGCTGCGGACGGTCTTCTACACGGCGAACCTGGTGGTCGTCATGGGCTTCGTGGCGGTCTACCGCGAGCCCTTCTTCGAGCGTTATTTCCGGCAGATCCTGGTCGGCTTCTTCTTCGTTCAGATGTGCCTGCCGGAGCTGTGGACGGTGCGCTCGGGCACCGAGACGGTGTTGCAGATGGGTGGGCTGTTCCCGCTGGTGCTGATGGCCTTTCGCCTGCGCCTGCTCGAGCACCTGGTGCTCTACGGCGCCTTCTGGGTGGCGGAAGCGCTGCACTGGGGGCCCGGCGGCCTGCAGGCCACCGGCGGCGCGGCGATGGCGGTGGCCGGCGGCGGCGCCATGCCGGCGACCAGCCTGCAGGAGGCGGAGGTGATCATCGCGGTGGCGACGGCGGCCTGCCTGGCGACTGCCGGCGTGCTGACCCAGCTCGACAAGCGGCGCTTCGTCGCCGTCTGGCGGCGGGAGCACAGCCGCTCGCGCGAGCGCCTGCGCATGCGCGAAGAGATCGAGTACGCCCGCAAGATCCAGCTCAGCATGCTGCCCCAGGCGCCGCCGGACATCGCCTGGCTCGACCTGTCGGCCGCCTCGCTGCCGGCGACGGAGGTGGGCGGCGACTACTACGACACCTTCCGCTTGACGCCCAGCCGGCTGGTGCTGGCGGTCGCCGACGTGTCGGGGCATGGTCTGGCCTCCGGGCTGCTCCTGTCCGGCGTGCGCAGCTGCCTTTACCTGCTCGAGGACGATCTGGCTTCGCCCGAGGCGCTGCGGCGCCTGGACCGCATGGTGCGGCGCACCACCGACCGGCGTACCTACGTGACCTTGCTGCTGGCGGTGGTCGATCACGAGACGGGCAATCTGGCCGTGACCAGCGCCGGCCATCCGCCGCTGCTTCACTACCGCGCCGCCTCCGGCACGGTTGCGGCGGTAGGCAGTGGCGCGCCGCCGCTCGGTACCTTTGCCGATCCGCGCTACGTGCGCGAGGAAGCCGAGATCGCCGCCGGCGACCTGCTGGTGGTCTACACCGACGGCGTCATCGAGATGCACAACGATCACGAGCTGGACTATGGCGAGGAGCGGCTCAAGCGCGCCATCGCCAGGGCGGCGCCCGGCCGCACCGCCCGCGAGGTGCGTGACAGCGTGCTCTCGGACCTCGCCAACTGGAAGGGCAGCGTCGAGCAGGCCGACGACATCACCCTGGTCGTGGCGCGGCTGCGTTAGCGCGCCGCTCGGCGCCGCGATGAGCGAGCTCGCCCAGCCGGGGATCGACGGAGCGCCGCCCGCGCCCTCGGCCCGACGCCTTTTGGCCTGGCTGCGGTTCGCCAGCCGGCCCGCGTCGCCGGTCCGGCCGGTCTGGCCGGTTTGGCCGCGGATTTTGGGCTGGATGTGCTGGTTCGGCATCGCGGCCGCCGTCGCGGCGCGCTTCGCCGGCCGCGCCGGCGACGACATCTACATCACCTATCGCTACGCCTACAACCTGGCGCATGGACGCGGGCTGGTGTTCAATCCCGGCGAGCGGGTCTTCGGGGTCAGCGATCCGGGCATCGCGGTGCTGCTCGCCGGGTTGCACCGTGCGACGGGACTGCCGATCCCGGTCCTCGGCACCCTGGTCACCGCCGCGGCGCTGCTGGCGATCGCCGGCCTGCTGCTCGCCGCCGCGACCGCCGCCGGGCGCGCGGCGGAAGGGTGGATCGGCGGCACCCTGTTGCTCGGCTCCGCCTACGTGTGGATCGGGCAGGGGGCGGGGCCGGTTCCGGCCCTCGCCCTGCTGCTGGCGGCGGCCAGGGCGGCGGACCGGCCGCGGCCATGGCTGGCCGGCCTGCTCGCCGGCCTGGCTTTCTGCTGCCGTCCCGACGCGGCGGTCGGCGCGGCGGCGCTGGCTCTGCTGCTGGTGGCGGAGGCCTGGCGCTCCATGGCGCCGCCACCGGCGGCCGGCGAGCCGCTCGCGTCGCATCTGCCACCGCCACTCACGTCACGGCTGACCCGGCCGCTCGCTTTCAGCGCCGCCTTCGGCGCTGTCGTCTTGGCCGCCGTGGGCGGCGCCTGGGCCTGGTTCGGCGCTCCGCTGCCGGAGACGCTGGCGGCCAAGCGGCACTTCGCGGCGCTGGCGCCGCAGGTCTTCACCGGCCTGGGTTTCTGGCGGCCTGCCCACGATCTGTTCTGCCGGTTCGCCGGCGGCTGGCCCGGCGGCGAGGCCCTGCTGGTCCTGGGGATCGGGGGTCAGGTGCCGCTGTTCGCCGGCGCCGGGCGAAGCGGCCGCCTGCTGGTCCTGCATGCCGCCGCGCTGGCAGTCTTCTACACCTTCGCCAGGCTGCCGTTCTTCATCTGGTACACCATACCGGCGGCTGTCGCCGTGCTCTACGGTGCCCCGTTCCTTGCCGGCGACGTGGTCCGGCGCCTCGGCGGGCTCGCCAGCGCCGATCGCCGGGCAGCAGCCGGCCGCGCCGAGCTCGCCCTGGCCGCCGCCGGCAATGCCGATGGCGCCGAAGCCGAAAGGGTCATCGCCGCCGTCAAAACCGCCGCCGCTGACCAGGTCACCTCCGCCCGCAAAGGCGACGACGGCAGGGTCGCCGCGGCCGGCAGTTTCACCAGCGCCGGCAAAGCCGCCGCGGCCGGCGTGGTCGCCATCGCCGGCGCCGGCGTCTTCCTGGCAGCGATGGCCGGTGGGGTGCGCTGGTTCCGAGAGGACGCCGCGGACTGGCGCCTCTTCGCCTATCGCCGGGCGGGGGAGTGGATTCGCGACCACACGGCACCGCAGGCGGACGTCGTCTTCGACGAGGTCGGGATCGTTGGCTACTACAGCGACCGCACCATCGAGGACCTGATCGGCCTGGTCACGCCACGGTCCCGACCGTTCGCCGCCGCCGGGGATCCGGTGGGTGCCTTCCTTGCCAGGCCTGCCGACCTGGTGCTCTTCCATACCTACAATCGCCGGGGTGGCACCCGTCCCATCGTCATCCGCCCGTGGTTCGCCGCCGCCTACCAGGAAATCGCGACGATCCCGGACCCGGCCGCGCACGCGGCGATGCTGATCTACGGCCGGCGTCCGGGCAGCTTCCTGCCGCCGCCGCGGCCGCCCTGGCACCGCCCGCCGGCGGCGGCGCTGGTGCCCGGTGCGGGGCACTAGGGGCGTTCGAGGGCGAACTGCAGGACGTCGCGGTAGGCGCCGCGCTTCCAGTAGCGGCGGGCGATCCTGCCGGTCTGCCGATAGCCCGCCTTGAGCAGCACGCGGATGGAGGCGACGTTGTCCTCCATCGCCTCGGAAAGCAGCAGCCGCAACCCGAGCACTTCGAAGGCGTAGCTGGCGCGCAGGCGCGCGGCCTCGCTGCCGTAGCCGCGGCCCCAGAGGTCGGTGCGCCCCAGCACCATGCCGGTCGTGGCACAGCCGTGCCGCCAGTCGATGCGGTGCAGGCTGCTGAAGCCGACGTGCTCGCCTTCCCGGGTCTCGACCGCGAACACCACGTCGGTGTCGCTGCCCCGGGTCATGCGGTCGAAGAACTCCTCCTCCATCAGCCGATGGATCGGCAGGTCGCCGATCAGCGTCCAGCGCGTCACCTCCGGATCGTTCAGCCAGCGCAGGGCGCCGTCGAGATGCCGCTGCTTGTCCAGCGGCGCCAGGCGCACCTTCTCGCCCTCCCATCCATAGGCCATACCGGCTCCTACGCGAACCGACCGCGGTTGCGCCGCATTTTACTCGCGCCGCCCTCCCCAATCCCCTCGGGTCCCTCCAGGTGGGCCTCCTGCCAGCGTTGGCGCCCGCCCGCCCGCGGGGGAGCGTGCCATGGCTCGCATAGAATGCGGCCTGGCGATGCAAGAGGCGAGAGATGGAAGCGAGCCCCCTGCCGCGGCGAGGGCTGCGGCTGAAGGGGCGGCGACGGCAGGGGCAGCGACGGCAGCGGCGACGGCAGGGACGGCTGCAGGGGCGGTGGCGGTGACGGCGGCGGCATCGGCAACGGCGGCGCCAGCGGCGACGGCAACAGCAACAGCCCCGAACGACGCCGGCGCCCGCTCCGGGCCGCCGCGGCAGAGCCGTCGCGGCGGCGCCGCCAGCGTCGGGGCCGGCATCCTGCTCAGCCGTCTGGCCGGCCTGGCGCGGGAGCAGACCGTCGCCTTCTTCTTCGGCGTGGGCCCGCACGCGGATGCCCTGACCGCCGCGCTGCGGGTCCCCAACGCGCTGCAGAACCTGCTGGGCGAGGGAGCGCTGTCGGCTGCCTTCATCCCGATCTACAGCCGGCTGCTCGAAGCCGGGCGCCGCGAGGAGGCGGGACGCTTCGCCGGCGCCATCTTCGGGCTCTGCTCGCCGCCGCCGCCGGCCTGGCGCTTGCCGGTGTGGTGCTGGCACGGCCGCTGGTGGCGCTGCTGGCGCCGGGGTTCCTCGCCGACGCCGGGGCGGTGGCGGCGGGGCGAGCGGTGGTGGACCGGTTCGAGCTGGCGGTCGGCGCGGTGCGCGTGCTCTTCCCGATGACCGGCTGCCTGGTGCTCTCGGTATGGGCGCTCGGCGTGCTCAACAGCCACCGCCGCTTCTTCTTGCCCTACTTCGCGCCGGTGCTGTGGAACTCGTCGATGATCGCGGCGCTGCTGCTGGCCGGCCACGCCGCCGGCGCCTGGCCTGCCGCCGCCGCCGGCCATGCCCTGGCGGCGCCGGCGCTGCGCGACCGGCTGCTGGCGGCCTTCTGCTGGGGCGCGGTGGCGGGCGGGCTGTTGCAGTTCCTGGTGCAGCTGCCGCTGGTGGCGCGGGTGATCCGCGGCTTCCGCCTCGGCTTCTCGATCCGGGGACCGGAGGTGCGCGAGGCGCTCGCCGCCTGGGGCCCGGTGGTGGCGGGTCGCGGCGTGGTGCAGATCGCCGGCTACGTCGACCTGTTCCTGGCCACCCTGCTCGCCACCGGCGCCGCCGGCGCCGATCGCTACGCTCAGATGCTCTACATCCTGCCGATCAGCCTGTTCGGCATGTCCATCGCCGCCTCCGAGCTGCCGGAGCTGTCGCGCCTGCGCGGCGCGGCGGCGGCGCCGGCGCTGCTGGCGCGGGTGCGCCGGGCGCTCGCCGCGGTGGCGTTCCTCAACGTGCCGACCGTGGTCGGCTACCTGGCGTTCGGCTACCTGGTGGTTGGCGCCGTCTATCGGCGCGGCAGCTTTGGCGG
>DATGHG010000007.1:0-17973 GCA_035308185.1 Thermoanaerobaculia bacterium
GGCGGTGGTGGTGAACCCTTTCTTCGATTGGGGCGACGACCATCCGCCGCGCACGCCGGCGCACGAGTCGGTGATCTACGAGGTGCACGTCAAGGGGTTCACTTTCCGCCACCCCGAGATCCCCGCCGACCTGCGCGGCACCTACGCCGGGCTCGCTCATCCGGCGGCGATCGCGCACCTCAAGCGGCTGGGAGTGACCGCGGTCGAGCTGATGCCGGTGCACCAGTTCATCCAGGATCATCGCCTGGTCCAGAGCGGCCTGCGCAACTACTGGGGCTACAACTCGATCGGTTACCTCGCGCCGCACAACGAGTACGCCACCATCGCCGCCCACGCCGGCGCCGGCGCCGCGGTCGGCCAGCAGGTGCAGGAGCTCAAGCAGCTGGTCAAGGCGCTGCACCGGGCGGACGTCGAGGTCATCCTGGACGTGGTCTACAACCACACCGCCGAGGGCAATCACCTGGGTCCGACGCTGTGCTTCCGGGGGCTCGACAACGCCGCCTATTACCGCCTGCTGCCCGACCAGCGGCGCCGCTACCTCGACTACACGGGCACCGGCAACAGCCTCAACATGCGCCACCCCAACGTGCTGCAGCTGATCATGGACTCGCTGCGCTACTGGGTGGAGGAGATGCACGTCGACGGCTTCCGCTTCGACCTCGCCGCAACTCTCGCCCGCGAGCTCCACGACGTCGATCGCCTGTCGGCGTTCTTCGACATCATCCAGCAGGATCCGGTGGTGCGTCGGGTCAAGCTCATCGCCGAACCCTGGGACGTCGGCGAGGGCGGTTACCAGGTGGGCAACTTCCCGCCTCTATGGTCGGAATGGAACGGTAAGTACCGCGACACGGTGCGCGACTACTGGCGCGGCGAGGACCAGGCCCTGGGCGACTTCGCCAACCGCTTCACCGGCAGCTCGGACCTCTATGCCCTGACCGGCCGGGTGCCCTCGGCGAGCATCAACTTCGTCACCGCTCACGACGGCTTCACGCTTGCCGATCTGGTGTCATACAACGACAAGCACAACCTGGCCAACGGCGAGGAGGATCGCGACGGCGAGAGCCACAACCGCTCCTGGAACTGGCGTCGAGGGGCCGACCGACGAGCCGCGGGTGCTGGGCCTGCGGCGCCGCCAGCAGCGCAACTTCCTGGCCACCCTGATGCTGTCGCAGGGCATTCCGATGCTGCTCGGCGGCGACGAGATCGGGCGCACCCAGGGTGGCAACAACAACGCCTATTGCCAGGACAACGAGGTCTCCTGGTTCGACTGGGAAACGGCCGACGAGGGGCTGCTGGCATTCACCGCCGAGCTCATCGCCCTGCGCCGCAAGCATCCGGTCTTCCGGCGTCGGCGCTGGTTCCTGGGCCGCCCGATCCACGGCGCCGGCGTCAAGGACATCGGCTGGCTGAAACCCGACGGCGGCGAGATGAGCGAAGCCGACTGGGGCCAGAGCCTGGCCAAGGCGCTGGGCGTCTTCCTCAATGGCGGCGCCATCCAGACCCTCGACGGCAACGGCGAACCGGTGGTGGACGCGAGCTTCTATATCGCCTTCAACGGCTTCGAGCAGCCGCTGCCGTTCCGCCTCCCCGACGGCGACGACTGGGGGCGCCGGGAACAGGCCTGGATCACGGTGCTCGACACCGACAGCGGCGAGGTGCACGCCGACGGCGGCGGCAAGGAGGTCGCGCCCGGCGAGGAGGTGCAGATCGCCGGCCGCTCGTTGCGGGTGTTCAGGCGCCTGGAGGCAAACCGCGGTAAAAAGTCGCGATGATCAGCTTGCCGCCGGCCTCCTGACGCACCTCGAGGCGGTCGGCGAGCCGCGACACCGCGCCCAGGCCGGTGCCCAGGCCGCCGCGTTGCGCCAGCACGGCGGGGTCGATCGGCCCGCGATCGTCGTGACCGTCGAGCATGGCGATCTCCAGGTCGTAGATCGGCGGCCCGACGTCGTGCGCCATCACCGCCAGGGTCATGCCGCCGGCGGCGGAGCCCCCGACCTCGACGGCGATCTCGCCGCGCACGCCATATTTGACGATGTTGGAGGCGAGCTCCGAGACCACGATCGCCACCTCGCCCGCCCGCCGCGGCGCGACGCCGTGCTGGCGCGCCAGCCGCCGCGCCTGATGGCGGGCGATCGCCACGTCGCCCCATTCGTCGACCGCGACGCGCATCGTCGTCACCGCGGTGGCCGCGGCGGCCGCGGCGGCGGTCTCCAGCGTTTCCATGGTTCCCACGCTTGCCATCGTCAGCTCCTCGACCTTCACGATGCGGCCTCGGCGCCGCGGATGGGGTGCAGCTGCTCGGTCTCGCGCAGGTGGACCTGCAATGCGTCGCGCAGGCTGCGCAGGGTGCGGATGCCAGTCAGGTCGACGCCGATGTGGGTCAGGGTCTGCGCGATGCCCGGATTGATGCCGCTGATGATGCAATCGGCGCCCAGCAGCCGCACCGCCTTCGCCATCTTGATGAAATGATCGGCGGTCTTGGTGTCCATCACGTCGATGCCGGTGATGTCGACGATGGCGGTGCGCGCCTGCTTGGCGATGATCGTCTCGAGCAGCGTCTCGGTCATGTCGGCGCTGCGCTGGCTGTCGACGATGCCGACCACCGGCAGGCAGATCACCCCCGACCAGACCTCGATGATCGGGGTCGAGAGGTCGCGGATGGCTGCCTGCTGCATCTCGATGGTGGCGAGCTTCGCCGCCAGCTCGCGGTTCGCAACCTCGGTGTTGGCCAGCGCCTCGCGCAGCTGCCGCTTGGCCTCGGCCAGCTCCTCGATGAAGATGGTGAAGGCGGTCTCGAGCTCCGAGAACGAATCCGAGGTGCCGAGGCTGCGGAGCAGGCTGAGGCAGGAGTCGTAGTCCTCGATCGAGGCATACGACAGCGCCTCGATGATGCGCATCAGGCGCGTCTCCTCGATGGCGATGGCGCCCTCGCCGTCAGTTGCCATGGGCTGCTCCCTCCGCGGTCTTCGCCGCCACGGCGTCGAGCTCCCGCCGCCGCTCCTCGATCCAGACGCGGGCCTCCGCCTCGGTGTCGGCGAAATGCAGCGGGATGCGGTCCGCCTTGTTGGAGAACAGGTTGAGGGCGGTGAAGATCAGCTTGGCGATCACTCGCGCCTTGATCGGCGCGCTGTAGCCGACCATGCCGCGCAGCGGCACCGAGGCCAGGGTGGTGGTCGCGTCCTTGCGCACCTCCGGATCGATGCGGTCGAGCTCCTTGAGGTCGATGAGGAAGAAGACCCGCTCCGCGGTCTTGCCCCATTCCCGGTGGCGGCGGTTGATCTCGGAGCCCTCCTCCCAGGTTACGGCGCCGTGCAGCTTGAGGACGATGATGTCCGGCGGCTCGAAGTAGGTGATCTGGTTGCCAATGTTCGGCTCGTAGGCCATGGTTTCCTCCCTAGCGAAAAACATCAGGTTCGCGATGCCGCCTTCGGGTCGGCCGCGGGCGATGGGGCGCCGGCCGGCAGCTGGTGGCCGGCGTCCAGACCCAGCACGACGGCGGTGGCGTCGTCATGCTGCCGGCCCCAGTCGTCGACGATGCGGCGCGCCACCGCCTCCGGGGGACCGGGAAGGCAGGCGCGCAGGTTGCCGCGGCTCGACACGCCGTCGGTATGCAGGCAGTAGATGTCGCCGTTGCGCATCACGAATGGCATGGTGCGCACGGTGCGCAGGTTGTGGCCGACGATTCCAGCCAGGCAGAACAGCCCCGGCGGCTGGCCGGCAAGGCTCAGCACCTCGATGTTGCCGATGCCGCAGAACTCGCCGCGGCCGTCTGCCGCGAGCCGCAGCACGCCCATGGCGGCGCCGCGGGTCGAGTGCAGGTCGCGGTCGCAGTGCCGCAGGATCTCGTCGAGCGGCAGCTGGCGGCGGTCGAGGACGGTGCGCGCCGCGGCCTGCGCCGCCTCGCTGGCCTCTTTGCCGTGGCCCAGGCCGTCGATGACCGCCACCAGCAGGGCGGTGCCCTGCGGGGTCTGCCGGGGCTGGGCACCCTCCGCCGGCTCGGCCGGCTCCTCCCGCCGGATCACGAAGGCGTCGCCGCACTCGACGAAACCCGGCAGCGGCCGGCTGTAGCCGCCGGCGACGATGGGCGGGCTCATCGCGCACCTCGGAAGACGCACGACACTCGCGTGCCGCGTCCGGGCCGGGTATCGATGGCGAACTCGTCGACCAGCTTCTGCACCGCCACCAGGCCCTTGCCCAGGCCGCGCTCCGAGCGGTAGGTGCCGGCGAAGATGGCGTCCAGTTTGGCGGGCTCGATGCCTGTCCCCTGGTCGGCGGCGACGATCTCGAGGCGGGTCTCGCGGGCCTCCTGGCGGGAATGCAGCTCGATCGTCCCCGTGCCGGCGTAGAACACGATGTTGCGGGCGAGCTCGGAGACCGCCGTCGCCACCTTGACCGAGGCGAACTTCGACAGGCCGATGCGCACCGCCTCCGACCACGCTTCGAGACGGGCCGAGGCGATGTCCTTCTCGCTCTCGATGGCCAGACGCTTGTCGGCGTCGGCGGTGCCGGAAAGCCCGGCGGTCAGCGGCGCGCCCGGCGCGCGGGTGGCGGCGGGAGGGCCGGCCAGCGCCAGTGCCCGCGCGCAGGCGGCGATCAGCTCGGCGCTCCGGCCCGGCGCGAACAGCCGCACCGAGCTCTCGAGCTCGGCCTGGATGGTCTGCCGGTCCTGGGTGGTGAGGTGTTGCAGCGGCGCCCGCGCCATGCCGCCGAGGCGGCGGAAGATGCTGCGCTGCGTGATCTCGGAGATGGCGCCCTCGAGGATGGCGCCGATCTCGGTCTCGACCGTCCTCATTGCCGTAGCTCGAGCTTTTCCAGGGCGGCGTCGAGGTTGAGGGCGGTCGATACCGCGTCCAGCTCGACGCCCATCTCGACCAGGGTCATGGCCACCGCCGGCCGGATGCCGACCATGTAGCAGGCGGCGCCCATGAACCGGACCGACTTGCCTATATCGTTGAGGATGCGAGTGATATAGCTGTCGATGACCTCCACCCAGGAGACGTCGAGGATGACGCCCCGGATGGACAGGGTGCGCACGCGCTCCATCAGCGCGGTCTTCAGCTCGAGCGCCAGCCGGTCGTGGAGCTCGGTCTGGATGCTCACCAGCAGGCAGCCGCGGATCTGGATGATCGGCACCTGCTGTTCGTCTTTCCGCTTCATCGCCTGCGCGCGCTCCTCCCGTCCCGTCGCTCGACCTACCTGCACGGGCTGGACTTTTAGCATGTTCAATGCTGCGAGTCCAAAGACTTCCCGTTTGTGCGGCTCTGCTAAGAAGGTGCTCGCCGGCCCGCGGAACGCGCCGCCGGCGCCGCCGGAGGTTTCGGGACTACTGGTATGCTGGGATGGGAGGAGGCATTCTTGGCGACGGCGACCGAGGCGCGGCCGGTGAACTACCGGACGCTGATGAAGAAAGTCGAGCACCTGGTGGCGAGCCTGGGCCGCGCCGAGGACGAGGGCTCGACCATCCAGTCGCTGATCGAGACGATCATCGCCAACTTCCGCGACGAGCTGGGGATCTACGGCGGCCGTCTCTACCGCCGGCGCGGCGCCTTCTACGTGCTGCAGGGGATCTTCGGCGACGCCAAGGAGGTGCCGCGCGGGCTGAAGGTGCCGGTCACCTACCCGCCGGTCGAGCTGTTGATCGAGGACGGCGCGGTCTACATGGAGGCCGACGACCAGCGTATCGACAAGAGCCTGGAGGACCTGCTCGGGGTGCAGCGGTTCGCCGCCATCGAGGTGGGCGACGGAGAGTACATCCTGGCCTTCAACGTCGCGGCCGGTCCCAACCGCGAGGACCGCGAGGACCTGCTGTTTTCGCTCGGCATCGTGCGCCACAGCGTCAACCAGCAGCTGCGGCGCGAGCGGATGGAGGGGATCTTCGAGGAGGCGCGCAAGATCCAGGCTTCGATCCTGCCGCGGCGGGTGCCGGCCTACGGCGATTTCGACATGTACGGCCGTTCCGATCCGATGGAGAGCGTGGGCGGCGACTTCTTCGACTACATCCCGGTGACCGACAAGATCCTCGGCCTGGCGATCGCCGACGTCTCCGGCCACGGCCTGCCCGCCGCGTTGCAGGTGCGCGACATCTACATGGGGCTGCGGATGGGTCTGGCGCGCGACTTCAAGATCGTGCGCACGGTGGAGCGCATGAACCGGATCATCCACCGCAGCACGCTGACCAGCCGCTTCGTGTCGATGTTCTACGGCGAGCTGGAGCTCAACGGTGTCTTCATCTACGTCAACGCCGGCCATCCGCCGCCGTTCCATCTCGCGGCCGGCGGCGAGGTCACGCACCTGGAGGCGGGCGGGCCGGTGTTGGGGCCGCTCGCCGAGGCGAGCTACGAGCGCGGCTTCGTGATCATGAAGCCCGGCGACATGCTGGTGTTCTACACCGACGGCATCGTCGAGACTCGCGGCCGGGCGGGAGGCGAGGGCGGTCCGCTCGAGGAGTACGGCCTGACCCGGCTGTTGGCGGTGGCGCGCGAGCACCATGGGCGGTCCTCGCAGGCGGTGGTGGAGGCGATCTTCGCCGACGTCGAGGCGTGGGGCCTCGGCGAGCCCGCCGCCGACGATCGCACCCTGATGATCGTCTCCTCGCCCACCGAGGAAAAGAGCGTCACCGCGGCCTTCCCGCGCCCGATCGGCTTGATCTGAGGGCGGCTGCAATTCTCGCCCTGGCAGCTGCACTGTCAGGAGGAGAGACCCGCGCGCCAGCCGCTGGTGGGTGACGCGACATTCGCCGGAGGGAAGGTCATGGCCAAGGATGCACCGCGGCAATGCGACTACGACAAATGGACGGTGTACCGGCATACGCTCACATTTGGCCATCCAGTCCTCGAGAGTGAGAAGAGCACGCTCTTGATGAGTCTCCGGGAGGATGGCGCCTGCGAAGCCGAGTTTTGCCTGGCTTCCTCGGAAGACAAGAGGAATCGGTCGATCATCACCCTGCGCCGGCACCTGATCGGCGTCGATTCCTACGTGGGGCGGTCAGGCCGCTATCGGGTCCGGTTGATCTGCGTCAACGAGCCGCAGCTCGGCCTGCAAGCACTGATGGGTCACATCAGCATGGTCGACAGGGACCGGGGCGAGCTGGGAGAACACGGTATACGCGACTTTTTCATTGCCACACGCGAGCCGCGAGATCGACGCGTGCCGCGAGATACACCGCCTTTCCTCGACAAGACCTGGGACTTCGAGGCCCGTCTGAAGATGCCGCTCGAGGACCAGCAACCTCACAGCCGGGCAGGCGTTCTGCGGCTGTCGAAAAACGAGCTCGTCCTGGAGCCCTTCAGCTACAGCATTGCGCCGCAAGCGCTCGACTGCGGCGCGCTCGAGTTCAGGGAGGTCCTGCAGCAAGGCAGCCATAGCATCGGGGGCTTGGTGCTGCCCCTGGACAGCGCCGCCAGCCACCTGCTCATGGTCTGCTTTCGCCATCTCCACGCGGCACACCGGCATGGACCCGAGGAGGACGACGAAGCCGGAACGGTTGGGGACGTTCCGGGTCATCCGATCTGCACCAACGTTTATGGCGGCTTCGCGGCATACTGAGAGACTCGACCGGTGCCGCCGGCCAGCGCGCCGGGCGTCCTCGCGGCCGGCATGAGAGCGAGGCTTCTCGGCGCGAGCGTGGCGACCGTCGGGGGCTTCCTGTCGCTGCTCTGGCCGGCGCTCTCCGGACCCGCCAGTCTTGCCGGCGCCGGCAGCCCTGCCGCGGAGCCGCTGCGCATCGGCGCCGCCCTGGCCGGCGACTTCCATGAGCGGCCGGCGCTGACCTACGCCGTCGATCTGGCGGCTGGCGACTACGCGCGCGTCGCCGCCACCATGCAGGGAGCGGCGCTGCGCATCGTCGTCCGCGCGCCGGCGGGTGGCGAGATCTTGCGGGTGGAGAGCCCCGGCGACCGCTACGGCGTGCTGGCCGCCCCGGTGGTGGCGGCGGAGCCGGGGCGCTACCTCTTCGAGGTCGAGCCGCAGTCCGCCACCGAGGCGGCGGCGGGGACCTTCCGCATCAACCTGGAAACGCTGCGGCCGGCGCTTCCCGCCGACCGGCTGCGCACCGAGACCGAGCGGACACTGGCCGCGGCCGTCGAGCGCATCTATCAGGGGAGCCCGGCGGATCTGACCCAGGCGCTGGCCCTCAGCCAGAGTTCGCTGCCGGCCTGGACCCGGCTGGCTGACCGGCAAGGAGAGGCCGCCGCCTGCTATCTGGCCGGCCTCAGCCTGCTGCTGGGCAACCGCCATGCCGAGGCGGCGCCCTTCTTCGAACGCGCCGCGGCACTCTGGCGGGATCTCGGCGATCGCGGCGGGCAGGGAAAGGCCCTGCACCAGACCGGGCGGGTGCGGCGTTACCTCGGCGACTCGCAGGGGGCGCTCGCGGCCTTTCAGGAGTCGCTGGCCTTGCAGCGGGCGGCCGGGCAGCCCTACAGCGCCGCCCATACGCTCTACAACCTGGCCCGCCTGCAGTCCGACCTGGGCGACCTGCAAGCGGCGCGCGCTGCCTTCGAGCAGGCAATGGCGATCTACCGCACGCAGGGCGACCGCTCCGGCGAAGCGTTGATTCTCGACGCCTTGGGCGGCGCCGACGAGCGGGAGGGGCGCGCCAGCGAGGCCCTCGACCACTTCGCGCGCGCCCTCGCCCTGGCCCGCGGCCTCGACAACCCGAACCTGGAAGCCGAAGCCTTGGACCGCCTTGGCCGCCTGCAGCTGCGGCTGGGCCTGATCCACCAGGCGGTCGAATCGCTCGCTGCCGCCGTCGACCGCTACCGGGCGGCGCGCGACTTTGGCAACGAGGGGCTGGCCAGGGTCGATCTCGGCGGCCTCCTGGCCGAGGTGGGCGAGCAGGAGGACGGGCAGACGATGCTCGCCGCGGCTCTTCCCCTCCTCCGCGATCCGCGCGACCAGGCTCGCGCCCAGCTGCTGCTGGCCGGCATCGCCGGCGGGCAGGGGCGGGTTCAGGAGGCCGAAAAGCTTGCCGGCCAGGCGCTTTCCACCAGCCGCGCGATGGCGCATCCGCAGGGCGAGGCCGATGCCCTCCGCACCATGGCGTTCCTCCACCTCGGCGAGGGCGAGGCGACGCGGGCCCGCCAGGAGCTGGAGCAATCGCTCGCCTTGGCGGAGCGGGCAGGCAGTCTTGCCAGCCGGGCCGAGGCGCTGCGCGGGCTGGGACAGGCCGGCGACGCGGTGGGCGACTTCGCCGCCGCGGACGGTGCGCTGGCCGAGGCTCTGGCGCTGGCCGGCCGCGCCGCCAATGCCACCGAGGAGATCCGCATCCTGGAGGAGATGGCGCGATCCCGGCAGGCCCGTGGCGACCTGCAGCAGGCGCGGGCGGCGATCGAGCAGGCCCTGGCGCGAATCGAATCGCAGCACGCCCAGGTGGCCGGCGATGCGTTGCGCTCCTCCTACCTGGCGGCGCAGCGGCAGGCGTACGAGATGGAGGTCGACATCCTGCAGCAGCTCGACCATTTGAAACCGGCGGCCGGCCTGGCAGCGAGCGCCTTCGAAACCGCCGAGAGGGCGCGGGCGCGCGGCATGCTCGATTTCCTCGGCGAGGCCCAGGTCGACCTGCGGCAGGGTGACGCGGAGTTGACGCGCCAGGAGGAGCGCCTGCGGCTGGAGCTGAACGCCAAGGCGACCCTGCGCGCCGAAGCGCTGGCCGATCCCGGACGGCAGGCGGCGGTCGCCGCCCTCGACGAGGAGATCGCCGCGCTCTCGGCGAGCTACGAGATCGCCGCGGCGCGGCTGGCAGCGAGCAGCCCGGACTATGCCCGGTTGCAACGCCCAGAGGTGCGGCTGGCCGACCTGCAGCGCGAAGCCCTCGACGGCGACACCGTGCTGCTCGAGTACTTCCTGGCCGAGCCGCGCAGCTACCTCTGGGCTGTGACGGCGGATTCGCTGCAGAGCTTCGAGCTGCCCGGCCGGGCGCGGATCGAGGCCCTGGCCCGCCGGGTGCACGACGCGCTGGGGCAGCCTCAGTCCGGCGACGGGACCGCCATCGCCGCGCGCCAGGACCTGGCGGCCCTCGGCCGCCTGTTGCTCGCTCCGGTTGCCGGTAGTCTCGCCGGCAAACGCCTGGCGATCGTCGCCGATGGCGCGCTGCTCTACATTCCATTTGCGGCGCTCCCGCTGCCGCCGCCGGCGGGCAGCGGCGGCGGCGTCGCACCGCCAGGCCAGCCGCTGGTGGTGGACCACGAGGTGGTCCACGTGCCGTCGGCGGCGGTGGTCCGCGAGCTGCGGCGCGCCCGCGTGGAGCGGTCCCGGGCGCCAGCAACCCTGGCGCTGCTCGCCGACCCGGTGTTCGACCGCGACGACCCGCGGGTGGCGGGCATCGCCGTCGGCGGCGGCGTGCCGGCTCCAGCCGCCGCCACCGGCGAGCCGGCGGCGGGCTTGCCGGGGCTCCGCCGCCGCGCCGGCTCCGGCGAGCGGTTCGCGCGTCTCCCCTGGACTCGCCGCGAGGCCGAGGTGGCCGCCGCCGAGGCCCACGGCCGGCAGGTGCTGGTGGCGCTTGATTTCCGCGCCAGCCGCAGCCTGGCCACGGCGAGCGTCCTGGCTCGCTACCGGGTCGTTCATTTCGCCACCCACGGCATCCTCGATACCCGCCGCCCCGCCCTCTCCGGCCTGGTGCTGTCGCAGGTGGACGAGCACGGCCAGCCCCAGGACGGCTTCCTGCGCGTCGACGATGTCTACCGCCTGCGCCTCGATGCCGATCTCGTGGTCCTCTCCGGCTGCGAGACCGCGCTCGGCAAGACGGTGCGCGGCGAGGGGATCCTTGGGCTCACTCGCGGCTTCTTCCACGCCGGCGCCTCGCAGGTGATGGCCAGCCTGTGGCCTGTACGCGACCGCGCCACCGCCGAGCTGATGCAGCATTTCTACCGCGCCATGCTGCAGGCGGGGCTCGCCCCCACCGCCGCTCTCCGCCAGGCTCAACTCGAGCTCAGGCGCGAGCCGCAGTGGCGCGACCCGTACTTCTGGGCCGCCTTCATCGTCGAAGGCGACTGGCGAGCCCCCGCTCCCTGAGAGCTCCCTGCCGGCAATCCGCGGCCCCATCCAGGCGGCCAGGCGGCCGTTCCGGTCCGGCGGGCCGAGCCGCCGCCCCGGCGAGGCGCCTGGCAGTCTTGCCGCCACTTCAGTCGTGTTATAAGCCGGCCCTGAGGCGAAACTTTCTGCCATGTTGCGCCACTGTTCAGTCGAGAGGGCGCTGCGGCCCGCTGCTCGGAGCCGACGCACCTCGGACCGATCATGGGCAGTGTCCTGGCGTTCGTCGCAAGACCGGGGCGGGCGCCGCGGGGGCCGCGGCGCTCCATGAGCGAGCCCGTGCCGCTGCCCGCCGACCTCGTGCGCCGTATCGCGGAGGGCGACCGGCAGGCCGAGAAGAGCCTGGTGGAGACCTACGGCGAGGGGCTCGCCTTTCTCGTCCGCCGCTGGACACGGGATCGCGAAGCCGCCGAGGACGTCTACCAGGAGACCATCAGCCGGGCGCTCGAAAAGCTCCGTTGCGGCGAGCTGCGGGACCCGCACAGCCTGCCGTCGTTCCTGCGCGGTCTGGCCTGGAACCTGAGCATCGACTTCTACCGGCGCCAGTCGCGCCGGGGCGGCCACGAGCTGCCGCTCGCCAGCCACCTCGATCCGCCGGACGAGGGCGCGGGACAGCTCGCAAACCTGCTGCGTGAAGAGAAGATTGGCCTGGTGCGCCGCCTGCTCGCCGAGCTGCCGCTGGAGCGCGACCGCCAGGTGCTGCTCCGCTTCTACCTCGAGGAGGAAGACAAGGAGGGCATCGCGGCCGATCTCGGGCTGAGCCGCATGGAGCTCAACCTGGTGCTCTTCCGTGCCCGCCGCCGCTGCCAGGCGCTGTTCGAGGCAGCCTTTGGCGGACGTGGCAAAGGTTAGGGAGCGTTATGGATCACGACTGGATCGAGGAGCAAAGCGTTGCCGAGTCCTACGTGCTCGGCCGCCTGCCGCCTGCCGAGGCGGCGCGTTTCGAGGAACATCTCCTCGCCTGTCCCGGCTGCCGCGAGCGGGTGACCTGGGCAGAGGAGCTGCGCGGCTCCCTGCAATCCATGGCCGCCGAGGACCGCCGCCGCGTCGCTCAGCTCGGACTGCTGGCCTGGCTTGCCCGCCGCGGGCGAACGGCAAGGATGGGCTTCGCCGCCGCCCTGCTGCTCGCCGCCGCTCTGCCCGCCGCTCTCCTCGTCGAGCAAGTGCGGCTGCGTCACCAGCTCGCCGAGGCGCAAGTGACCAGCGCGCCGCGCCGCGGGCCGGCGCGACCAGCCTTCCTGCCCGCGGCGGCCCCCGCGACCGCGGGCGCCAGCGCGCCGCCAGCCTGGGCGGCCGAGCGCAACCGCCTCACTGCCCAGCTGCGTCAGCGCGACGAGATGCTGCGCACCGAGCAGCGGCAGGAAGGCGAGCTGCGCGGCCGCCTCGCCGATCTCACCCGCCCCCAGATCAATACGACCATCCTCACCCTCGGCCTGGTGCGCGGCGCCGAGCAGCCAAACCGCCTCCTCCTGGGCGCGCGCCCAGTCTGGATCGTGCTCGCGATCGAGCTGCCCGCCCCCGGCAGCGGCACCTATGGCGCGACACTGATCGACCAGCGCGGCCGCACCGTCTGGAGCGGCGAGGGGCTGCGTCCGACCGCCAGCGACACCCTGGTGGTGAGCCTCCACTCCAGTCTGCTTGCCGCCGGCGACTACCACCTGGTGATACGGGGAGCCGGCACTCCGGCCCAGGGGAGTGAGATCTCGCTCCAGGTCGTGGCACCAGGCTGAGCGTTCCAGTTGCCGAGCACCGGCTGCAATTTTCCTCCTGTCGCCATCACTCAATCGGTAACGGGCTGCTACCTGGCGGCGTCGGGCCCTCGGGGGGCGAACCCGGAAGGCAAACCGAGCAAATCTATTAGGGAGAGACCGACATGAGCACCAATCCCAAACCCGAAGCAAACGTCCCCACCCATGTCCCGGTCGGCACCGTCGCCATGTACGCCGGCGCCCTCGATGCCGCCGCCGTCGGCCGGCTTGCCGAGCAAGGGTGGCTCCCTTGCGATGGCGCCCTGCTGCAGATCGCGCACTACGAGGAGCTGCACCGGGCCATCGGCCACAGCCATGGCGGCGAGGAGGCCAAGTTCAGGCTGCCAGACCTCAGAGGAAGGTTCGTGCGCGGTGTGGACGCCGGCACCCAGCGCGACCCGGATGCGGCAAGCCGCACCGCGTCCGCCGCGGGCGGAAACTCAGGGGACAAGGTGGGGTCCCTCCAGGACGATGCGTTCAAGAAGCACTCCCACAAGGTGCCCCATTATCCGGAGGGCCTTCATTGGGCGGTGGACGAGGCGAACCGCTACCACGTCGCGAAGTACAACCCGAAGGAAGAAACCTTCACCCAGGATCAGGGAGGCAGCGAGACACGGCCGCTGAACCTCGGCCTCAACTTCATCATCCGGTACCGCAGCGAACCCTGACCGGCGGCAGCGGGCGCCCCCGCGGCACGAGCAGTCCGCGGGGGCGTCGCCATCCTATTGGCGCACCGGACGGGACTCGGCTGCCCTTCAGCCCGGCTCCGGGCGCTCCTCGCGCGGCGTCACCTCGAGGTCCTGGCGCAGCTTGACCAGGCTGCGCTCGGGGTAGATGCCGCAGCGCAGCTGCACGCCGGGGTAGAGGTGGGTCTCCCGGCCCACCACCACGCCGGGGTGGAGGACACAGTTGCAGCCGGTCAGCACGCCGTCGCCGAGCACCGCCCCCAGCTTTCGCCGGCCGGTGGGGATGGTGCCCTCGCCAGCGTCTCTCGTTCCGCCCTTGGCGTCTGCGCCGCGGACGGCGCCTCCGGCGATGCGCACCTCGCGGCCGTCGTGGCGGAAGTTGGAGAGGATGGTGCCGGCGCCCAGGTTGACGCCGGCGCCGAGGATCGAGTCGCCCACGTAGTTGAGGTGCGGCGCCTTGGCCCCGGGCAGCAGGATGGCGCGCTTGATCTCGGTGCTCGCTCCCACCACGCAGCCATCGCCGATCCAGGCCCCGCCGCGCACGTAGGCACCCGGGCGGATCTCGACGTCGTCACCGATCCACAGCGGCCCTTCGAGCACCACGCCGGGATGGATGCGGGCGCCGCGGCCGATGGCGATGCGGTCGCCGGCCAGGTGGACCTCGGGCAGCAGCCGCACCGCGATGGCGGCCGAAGGCAGCCGCGCCAGCGCCGCGTCGAGCGGCTCGCCGAGCAGCGCCCAGGGAGCCTCGGGATCGAAGGCGGCGGCGAATGGCTCCGGCAGCGCCGCGAACAGCGCGGGCAGGGTCAGCGAGCGGGCAAGAGTCATCGGCAATACGCTCCTTGGGTCAGGCCGCTCGTCGGGACGGCCGGGAAGTATCGGGTGAGGCCGCGCCGAGGGCGCCGAGGACGCCGGTTTCCGCGAGGGCGACAACTCGTGAAGCCAACGGCAGCGAAGGCGCGCCCTTGGCGCCAATAACGCCGATGGTATCCTGGCCCGCCGTGGAAATCCCCGCCGCGTCGCCCCGGAGATCCACTCCGGGGCCTCTATCGCCGCTACCGCTGTCCTTTTACCGCCGCCCCGCCGAGGTGGTCGCCCCCGACTTGCTGGGCCGCTACCTGGTGCGCCAGGCTGGCGGGGCCTCTGCCAGCCGTTCGGCAATCGGACGCCATGGCGCCGGTTCCACGTCAACTGCGGAAGCCGACGACCAGGAGCCGCTGATCCTGCGGGTGGTGGAGGTCGAGGCCTACCTCGGCGCTCCCGACCGTGCCAGCCATGCCTGGGGTGGCCGGCGAACGGCGCGCAACGCCAGCCTTTACCTGGCGGGCGGGTACGCCTACGTGTACTTCATCTACGGCATGCACTGGTGCCTCAACGCGGTCACCGGCGAGGTGGACGCCGGTGGAGCCGTGCTGCTGCGTGCCGGTGAGCCGGTGGCCGGGGAGGAACGGATGCGCCGTAACCGTGGCCTGCCGGCGGTGCCCCGCCCGGGCGACATAGCCGGCGGCCCCGGCAAGCTTTGCCAGGCCCTGGCCGTCGACCGCGCCTTCGACGGTCTGCGCCTCGACCGGGGGCCGTTGCGCCTGACAGCCGGCGAGCCGGTGGCGCCGGGCCAGGTGGCCGCCGGGCCGCGCATCGGCGTCGCCTACGCCGGCGAGGCCGCAGCCTGGCCCCTGCGTTTCGCCATCGCCGGCAATCTCCACGTATCGCGGCCGCGCCTCGCCGCTCCGAGGTGAGCGCTCACTCCTAAGTCGATCTCAAGCGCATGCGTCCGCCTGCTCAAGAGGCACCGGAGGGCCCCAGACGCCGTCCCGGCCCGGCCGAGGGCACAGAGCCCTACCGCCTCAGCGTGCGATCTTGCCGGTGATCCGGATGTGGCCGGCCTTGGCCAGCTTCCAGAAAACCATCAGGGCGTCGAGCTGCGGCATCGGCGTGATCTTGACGATCGAATGGATGTCGTAGGTCCCGTTGATGCGGGTCAGCATGAAGCCTTCCTGGGGCGAGATCTTGGCCGAGGTCAGCTGCTCCATGCTCGTCGCCAACTGCGGGATCGACGTGAGCTTCACACCGTCGCGCTCGATCTGCTCGCGGATCTGCTTCTCGCCCAGGTTGAGCGCTTCCAACACCTCGCGGTTGTCCGGCTCCAGACTGCGGGCCGCGCGCAGGTGGCGCAGGGCGATCTCGAAACTGCCCTGCTCGAGGTAGAAACGCGCCGCCTCCAGCAGCGCCGTGGCCGAGAGCGCCGCCGCGATGGCCGAGGTGGTGCTGCCGGGCTGGGCCGCGACGCCGCTGCCGTTGTCGGGTGGCGGCAGGCTCCAGCGCGGCTTGATCACCTTGACCGTGCCCAGCCGATGCTGCTCCCACAGCACCCGGCAGACGTGGAACTCCGACGAGTGCGTCTGCAGCCGGATCTCCTCCACCGTGCGGTCGTCGTTGATCAGCTCGAGGATGCGCCGCTCGCCCGGCCGCGCGTGGTCGAAGTCGAGCTCGCCGACGATCACCGGGATCGCCTCCTGAGTGGGGATCAGCTGCCGAATGCGCCGCCACTCGTCGACCCGCTGCACCCCCTCCATGACGATCGCCGTGACGTCCAGGCTCATCGGCACCATCGCACTCTCGGGCAGCACGTCGTCGAGGAAGCGGAAATCCGCCTCGGTCCAGGCGAAGACGTCGTAGATGCTCTCTTCCGCCTTGAACCGCAGCATTCGGTGCAGGTCGTTCTCGCGCAACGCCCCGGTGGTGACCAGGATCTTGCCCAGCAGCGTGCGCGTCTTCTCCTGCAGCTCGATCGCCTTGGACAGCTCCATCTCGCTGATCAGGCCGTGGCTGACCAGGAAGTGGCCCAGGTACTCCTCGGGCTTGGAGGACGAGGAGGAGAGGATGCGCCCGTCCTTGAAGTAGATCCGCTTTTCGACCTTGCCGCTGTTGATCTCCAGCGTGCCGCTCTTCTTGCTCTGCGACAGCCACTGCAGCAGCTCCTCGAGCTGCATCGTGCGGAGGTTGCCAACGATTCCCATGATCTGCCGGCGCCGATTATAGACCGCCGGGTCCGCGGCCGCCCGGGACTACAGGAAGCCGACCGGCGTCGCCACCTGGTCGCGGTGGATGGTGTCGACGAAGCGGATGATCCGCCGCGACAGCGACATGAACAGCGTCGAGGTGCGGCTGCCGCCGCCGAAGAACCGCACCCCCTTGAGCAGCTCGCCGTTGGTCACGCCGGTCGAGCTGAACAGGATCTCCTGGCCCGGCGCCAGGTCCTCGGTGCGATAGATGCGGTCGACGTCCGAGATGCCGAGCTCGCGCAAGCGCTCCTGCTGCTCCGGGTTGACCGCCTTCAGCCGGGCCTGGATCTCGCCGCCCAGGCAGCGCATGGCGGCGGCGGTGATCACCCCCTCCGGGGCGCCGCCGATGCCGAGCACCGCGTGCACCCCGGTCCCGCGCACCGCTGCCGAGATGCCCGCCGACAGATCGCCGTCGGGGATCAGGCGGATGCGGGCGCCGGCGGCGCGGATGTCGGCGATCAGCTGCTGGTGGCGCTCGCGGTCGAGCACCACGATGGTCAGGTCCGAGATCCGGCGATTGAAGGCCGCCGCGATGTTGCGCAAGTTCTCCGCGACCGGGGCGTCGATGTCGACGCGGCCGCTGGCCGTCGGTCCGACCACGATCTTGTCCATGTAGACGTCGGGGGCGTGCAGCAGCCCGCCGCGCTCGGCGGCGGCGAGCACCGCGATCGAGTCGGGCGCTCCCAGGGCGCAGAGGTTGGTTCCCTCCAGGGGATCGACCGCGATGTCCACCTCCGGGTACCAGCGCCCGGCCGCGCCGGCGCCTCCCGCGGGAGTGGCGGCGCCGCCCGCGGCGGCGCTGCGCCCGGCGCCCAGCTCCTCGCCGACGAAGAGCATCGGCGCCTTGTCGCGCTCGCCCTCGCCGATGACCACCCGGCCGGCCATCGGCAGCGAGTCCATCTCGCGGCGCATCGCCTCCACCGCCACCTGGTCGGAGTGGCGGCGATTGCCGTAGCCCATCGTCTTCGCGGCGGCGATCGCCGCCTGCTCGGTGACGCGGATGAAGTCCTGCTCGAGCAGCTGGTCGAGAACCATGTCAGTGCGCTCCCCGGCCCGCCGCGGGGGCCGTCGGCTGCGGGGCGTTGTAGGCCGGGATACCGGTGATCGCCTCGCCGAGGATGAGGCCGTGGATGTCGTGGGTCCCCTCGTAGGTGTAGACCGACTCGAGGTTTAGCATGTGGCGGATCACCGGATAGTCGTCGACGATGCCGTTGGCGCCGAGGATCTCGCGCGCCAGCTTCGCGCACTCGCGCGCCACCCAGACGTTGTTGCGCTTGCCGAGCGAGACGTGGTGCGGCCGCAGCCGGCCGGCATCCTTGAGCCGCGCGAGCTGCAGCGCGATCAGCTGACCCTTGGTGATCTCCGACACCATCCAGACCAGCTTCTCCTGGACCAGCTGGTGGGCGGCGATCGGCTGGCCGCCGAACTGGATGCGCTGCTTGGCGTACTCGA
>DATGHG010000008.1:0-15028 GCA_035308185.1 Thermoanaerobaculia bacterium
GGTGCCGGTCAACCAGGTGGTGGCGAGCATCGGCGCGGCCGGCGAAGCGGCCGGCGCGGTGGCGGCAGCTCCTGAGCCCCCCGCGGCCCCTGCGGCCACGGCGACTCCCGATAGCGGCGCCGCCGCTCCGGCTCCCGCCGCGCCGGCGACCGGGAAGGCTCCGGAGGCCGCGGCCGCGGCACCGGCCGGATCCGCGCCAGCTAACGAGGCCACCCCGGCCGCGGCCGGCGAGGAAACCGTCGACGAAGGAGCTGCCGGTGCGGCACCTGCCGCGCCGGCGGCCGCCTCCGGCGCCGCCGCTCCCGCCGCCATCGGCCCCCGCCGCGTGCCGGCGCCGGCTGGCGGTGCCGATGGCGCTGCCGCGGTCGCTGCCGGCTCCGCGGGAGCGGATGGCGAGCTGGCCGAGGACACCGAGGACGAGCGGCTGCGGCGGTTCTCGAGCCCGCTGGTGCGCAGCATCGCCGCCAAGGAAGGTGTGGACCTTCAGCTGGTCGAGGGCACCGGCGCCCACGGCCGGGTGACCAAGGGCGACATCCTGGGCTTCCTCGAACAGCGGCGGACGGCGCCGCCGCCCGCGCGGCCTGCCGCCGTGCCTCCCCCGCCCGCCGCTCCCTCCCTGACCACCGCGCCGCCTCCCGCTCCACCGCAGAAGCCACCGGCCGCCGGTGCGCCCGCTCCGGCGAGCCGTCCGACCGGCGGCTTCCACGTGCCGGCCTACTTCGAGGGGGAGAACGTCGAGATCGAACCGATGTCGAAGATCCGGCAGATCACCGCCGCCCATATGGTCTACTCCAAGGCCACCTCGGCGCACGTCACCACCATCTTCGACTTCGACATGTCGCGCGTCGCCCGCGCCCGCGCCCGCGCCAAGGAAGGGTTCGCGCGCAAGGAGGGCACCAAGCTCACCTTCATGCCGTTCATCTTCAAGGCGGTGGTCAACGCCCTCAAGGCGCATCGCAAGGTCAACGCCGCCATCGACGGCACCAACATCGTCTACAAGCGCGACATCAACCTCGGCATGGCGGTCGATCTCGGGCACGGGCTGATCGTGCCGGTCATCAAGCATGCCGACCTGCTCAACCTGGTCGGCCTGGCCAAGGCGGCCAACGACCTGGCGGAGCGCGCGCGCTCGAAGAAGCTCAAGCCCGAGGAGGCCCAGGGCGGCACCTTCACCATCACCAATCCCGGCGTCTTCGGCAGCCTCTTCGGCACTCCGATCATCAATCAGCCGCAGGTGGCGATCCTCGGCGTCGGCGCGATCGAGAAGCGGCCGGTGGTGGTCGAGGACGAGCTCGGCAACGACATGCTGGCGATCCGCACCCGGTGCTACTTCGGCATCACCTATGACCACCGGCTGGTCGACGGCGCCGACGCCGACCGCTTCATGAACGACCTCAAGAAGACGCTCGAGACCGACACCTGGACCGAGCTCGAGCCGTACGCGTGAACATGCCTGAAGAGCCCGAGGTGCGCGAAGAGCAGGACCTGGCGCGGCGGGTCGAAGGCGGTGACGGCATCCTGGTGGTGCGCGGCAGCGGCACCCACCGCGATTGGAACGGCATTCGCTATAAGACGGGATTGTCGGCCAAGAACGTCACCGCCCGCCGGCTGTCGATGAACGTGGCGACCATCCCGCCGGGCGGCGTCGCCTACGCTCACGTCCACGTCGACTTCGAGGTGATGCTCTACATCCTCGCCGGCCGGGTCCGCCACGAATACGGCCCCGGCCTCGGATTGTCGATCGAGAACCAGGCCGGCGACTTCATCTTCATCGAGCCCGGCGTTCCCCACGAGGTCTTCAATCTCAGCGACAGCGAGCCGGTGGTCGCCGTCGTCGCCCGCTCGGACGCCAGCGAGTGGGAGAACATCGTCCCCTACGACCGCGGCAGCGGGAAGTAATAAGCAGGCAGAAGCCCGGCGGTGGGACCGCCGCCGGAGCGGCGGCCGCTACTTCGCGCTTGCCGCCGCCGGCGGCGTCACCAGCGAGAGCGCCTTCTCCAGCACCTCGTCACGGCCGGCGGCGAGGCCGCGGCGGGTGGGCGAGACGGCGACCGTGGGCTGCACCGGGGCGCCGGCCGGCAGGGCGCCGGCGGCGGGACGCGTGCCGGTCCAGATGATCGAGAAGCCGGCCGGCAGCGGCTCGCTGGCGACGCTGCCGCGGGCGCCGCCGGTGGGCGAACCGACGATCGGGCCGAGATGCAGCTGGGCGACGGTGGCGAGGAGGTTCTCGGCCAGGCCGACGTCGCGGGCGCTGCTGATGAACGCCAGACGGCCTTGCAGGCGAGGCGCCGCCGGCGCCACCGGCGCCGCCACGGGCACGTAGCGCACGCCCTCGCGGTCCGGGCGGTCCCACACCGGCGCCTGCTCCTGCCGCGCGTCGACCGGCGCCGCGATCAGGTGGGCGAGCAGCAGGTCGGTCGAGCGCGCCCCGCCGCGCAGGTCGAAGACGATGCCGGCCGCCGCCGCCAGCCGGGGCAGCGCGGCGGCGAGCTCGAAGTCGCCGAGACGGCCGACGTCGACCACCAGCACCCCCGGGGCCGCCTCGCGCACCGGCCCCTGCTTGCCGGCGGGGTCCTCGATCTGGATGGGCGCGACGCTGTGGACGACGGTCACCGCGTGTGGCGCCGGCGCGGCGGTCCGGCGCCCGCTGCCGGCGCCGTCCGTGCCGCTCGGGGTGCCGGCGGCGGCGGTCTTTGCGGCCGCCGCGGCAGATTCGACGTCGAGACGCAACGGCTCGCCGCGGTCGCCCAGCGCGAGGCTCGCCATGGCCCGCCAGCGCCGCCATTGGGGCGTCGCCGCCGCCGTTTCCGCCTCCGCTGCCGCGAGTTCCGTGCTCACCTCGCGCCCCTCGATCCGGGTCACCGCGTCGCCCGGACGCAGGCCCTCGGCGCCGGCGGTCACCTCGGTCACCACCAGCTGCCCCTCGATCCAGTCCCAGCGCAGCGGCAGGCCGTAGACCCGGCGGCTGGCGGCCGCGGCGATCGTCGCCTGACCGTCGCCGGTCGCCGCCACCATGCGCCGCAGGACAGCCAGCAGCGAGTCCGTGCCGGTGCTCTCCGCCGCCTCGTGCAGCGCGGCCGGCAGCGCCTTCTCCCAGGCGACCGCGCGGGCGACGCCGCCGGCGGCGAGCTCGGGATCGAAATGCTGCATGGCGTTCCAGGCAAGGATCACGATGGCGAGCCGCGAGCTGCGGTCGGTGGCCGGCGTGACCGGCACTGCCGCGAGTGCCGCGGATACCGCGAGTGACGCCGGCGCCGCCGCCGGGGACGCCGAGCCCGGTAAGACGGCCGCGCCGGGCTTCACCAGCGCCGCTTGGAAGCCGCCGCCGGCGGCGGCATGCGGCAGGGTGCCGGCGCCGTCCGCCCAGACCGCCAGCGGCAGCAGGCAGGCGGCGCCGCCGCCGAGGTCCGCGGCGAAGGGCAGGCGCGGATCGAGGTCGGCGGCCCCCGGCTCGTCGGTCCGGAGGAAGACCCGCTGCGACAGGAATGGCGAAGGGCGCCCCTCGACCGCGAGGCCGGTATGGCGCCAGCCGACCAGCCGCAGCTCGGCGGGTTTCACGCCCGCCGGCGGCCCGAGATCGAGCGGCGGCGGCTTGCTGCCGGCCGGGAAGACCCGCAGCGTCGGCGCGAGCGGCGCGAACAGGCGCTGCAACGTGGCGGCCAGGCTCTTGCCGCCGTCCGCTGCCGGCGGCGGTTGCGGCACGGCGGTGGGGTATCGGCTGCTCAATACCGCGACGAGGGAAGGAGTCGTGGCGCTGGCCACGGCGTCGCCGGCGTCGTTGGCGCCATTGGCTGCCGCCGCGGGCGGCGGCGCTGACTCGGGGTCGAGCTCGGCGATCGCCGCGGTCGCGATGCCGCCCCAGTCCGCCGCCGCGGCCTGATCGCTGGGATGGAAGTAGCGGACGTAGCCGAGCAGGCGCGCGAAGGCGATCAGGTTGGTCAGAGCGCCCGCGGCGAGAGGCCGCGGCGGCGCGTCGTGGACCGGTCCCAGGACCTCGAAGGCGCCGGCGTCGATCCACGCCTTGCCGTCGCCGTTGATGGTGATCCCGATCCCGATCCGGGTGGCGTCGGCGGCCACCTCGCCGACGATCTCGTAGACCTGCCAGCGGGTCGAGGCGATCGGCCGGTCGGCCATGTTGTCGAAGAACCCGGGTGCCTGGTTCGGCCGGTCGACCGCCAGCCACAGCTGGGCGTGGCTGTCGTAGGTGCGCACCGCGGCGCGGAAGCGCACGCGCTGGCCGCGATAGGCGGCGGCCGCGAAGGTCTGCATCATGGTGCCGGTGCCCGGGGTCCGGCTGTAGGCGATCCCTCGCACCACGGCGCAGGTCTTCCCCTGGTAGGGCTGCTCTTCGGTCAGGTCGGCGCCGAAGCCCGCCCGCTCGGAGGCGGCGGTCATCGTCCAACCGGCCGGCATCTGTCCCAGATCGCCGGCCTCGAAGTCGAGGTTCACCGGCGCCGGCGGGAGGGCAGGCGCCTGGGAAGCCGCGGGCGGCGGTGGGGTGGCCGGCGATTGGGAAGCCGCAGTTGCCGGCGCGGCGGCCGGCTCCCGGAAGGCCGCCGGCGCCGGGCGCGGCGTCCCGGCGGCAAGCGGCAGCAGGAGCGCCAGGGCCCAGGGTGCCAGCGGTCCGCGCGTCATCGGCGATCTCCGTGGAGGTTGAGCGGGGGGAGCGACATCGGCGGTAAGCAGTCTACCCGAACCAGGCGACCGCAGCACCGAGCGACCGCAGCAGCGGGCGGCGGGCACGGCCATCCTGTGCCCCGCGAGCTGCTGCGCCTGGCTGCCGGCGAGCGCCATGGCGGCCTGCCGGCGAGTGCCGCGGCAGGCTTGGCGCCTGCGGTACCATCCGCAAAGGCTCGGAAGCGCGGTTCCCAGCGGCAGGACGCGGCGGGTGGCGGCAGCGATGGCCCGCGCGGGCCGGAGCTGCCGCGGCGACCCTGGTCCGGCCGGTCAGGATGAACGCCGGTCTTTTTGCGTATTGTCTCCATGGCGTCCTTCCGATCCCCGCGATCCATGCGGTCGAATCTGCTCATCTATGGCGTCACCGGCTACACCGGCGGCCTGATCTCGCGGCTGGCCGCGGCCGCCGGCCTGCCGCATCTCGCCGCCGGTCGCGACCTCGAGGCGGTGGCGGCGCACGCCGATCCGTTGCTGCTGCCCACCCGCACCTTTTCGCTCACCGATCCGGCAAAGGTGGCGCGAGGGCTGGAGGATGCCGCGGTGTTGCTCAACGCCGCCGGCCCCTTTGCCGAGACCGGTCCGCCGCTGGCCGAGGCCTGCCTGCGCGGTGGCGTCCACTACCTCGACCTGGCCGGCGGGGTGGCGGAGCTCGAGGCCATGCGCCGCCTCGACGCCCGCGCCCGGGAAGCCGGCGTGATGCTGATGCCGGGCGTCGGTTTCGCCATTCTGCCGACCGACGCGGTGGCGGCGCGACTGCGGCGGCGGCTGCCGGCGGCGGTGCGCTTGCGTCTGGCCGTCGAGGCGGTCGGCGGCGTCTCGCGCGGCAGCATGGAGGCGATCTGCCGCGACCTGCGCCGCGGCGGCGGCGTGCGGCGCCGCGGCGGCGAGCTGGTGCCGGCCCGGCCGGGCGAGGAGCAGATGATCGTGGACCTTGGCGGCGGGCCGCGCGTGGCGATCGGCGATCCCTGGCGCGGCGACCTGGCCAGCGCCTGGTGGAGCTCGGTCTATCCCGACGTCGAGGTCTACACCGTCCATCCCGCCGCGCTGCGCTGGCTGCTGCGTTCGCGGCTCGCGGCGCCGGCGCGCGCCCTGCTTGCGGGCGGCGCCGGCCAGGCGGTGCTGCGCCGGCTGATCGCACTGCGGCCGCCGGGTCCGGACGAGCCGGCTCTCGCCGCCGGCTCGACCCGCATCTGGGCAGAGGCCGAGGACCAGACGGGCAGCCGCGCCACGGCCCGACTGCGCGGACCCGAGGTCCACCTGTTCACCGCCCACACCGCGCTCTGGGTCGCCCAGCGCGTCCTCGCCGGCCGTCTCCGCGTGGGCTTCCAGACCCCCGTCACCGCTTACGGCCCTGATCTCGTCGATCGCCTGACCGACGAGATCGAGGGCGTCGAGTTGACCTGGAGCTGACGCTTGGAGCCGAGGCGGGTCGAAAGCGCCGAGCTCGAGATCGCGGTCCGCTGAGGCGCGTTCCCGTGCCGGGCGAAGGCGAAGGCTTCGCTAGGAAGCGGAGTCGGCGCCCTCGGACGGCGCCGGCGGCGGCGGCTCGTTGCCGTGCCTGGTGACTCCCGGCCGCGCGACGGCGGCTGCGACCACGGTCGACCGGGGCAAGGGTTGCTGCAGCAGGGGCGGCGGGGACCAGATCGACAGGCCTGCCTGCGCGCGGCGGCGCAGGAAAGCTGCCGAGCCCACCGGCGCGGCGAGGGACCTGGCCGCGGAGCCGGTCAGCTCGTTGGCGGTGCCCACCTTTTCGATCCGGCCGCAGGCGTCACAGTGCCAGACCTGGTAGACCACGTCGCCGACCAGGTGCTCGGTGCGCTCCGCCATGTCGAGCTCGGCGAAGGCGGCCTCCCGGTCCAGGCGCCGCATCGCCGCCCGGCAGCCGGGGCACCGCCGCCGGCGCCGCCGCCAGGCCAGCCCGGCCAGCGCGCCGGCCGCGATCGCCACGATGCTCCATCCAAGCCAGCCGGGAGATGCCGCCGGGGATGACCCCGTGGCGCCGGTAAGCGCACCCGAGAGCGGTGCCGGCAGGGCGGTGGGCGGGACGGCAACCGGCCGCGGGGCGGCGCCCGCCGGGACCAAAGTGACGTCCAGCATCCGCACCTGCGGGCTCGGCTCCGCCGGCGCCGGGGCCGCCGCCGCGGCGCGAGCCGGGGGCGGCGCGGCGCCTGCCGCCGGCAGGCACCCGATCCCCGCCGCGAGCAGCGTGCCGACACCGCAGCGCAGGCGCCGTGCCGGCCGCGAGAGCCAGGATGGCAGCGCTCGGCGCGCCGGCGGAGGGGGAAGCAGGGTCCGGTGCCCCGGAGGCAGGAGGGGTGAGCGCGCGTCGCGGGTGCGGTGGGTACGATCCATGCACCCCTATCTTACGCCGACCGCCGCGGTCCCGCGGAGGATCCGGGGAGGATCCGGCGCCCGGCGCCCGGCCCACGGGGCGCGCGCGAGCGCCCCTGGTGTGCCGCCGGGAGCGGCGGTAGGATCGGGCCGCACGGCTCGGCCGAGAGCCGTGGCCAGGGAGGAAAGCGATGGCGCACCCCTTCGATCCGCTGGCCTGGACCACCACGGCGACGCCGGTCGTCGCGCTCCTGGCCGGATTCGTGTTGCTGTTCTTCGGCCGGCGCCTGTTCTGGGTGTTCGTGGGTGTGATCGGGTTCATGGCCGGGTGGTACCTGGCCCTCGGCGGCTGGCAACATGCACCTGCCGGCGGCAGGCTGCTGCTGGCGCTGTTCGCCGGGCTGTTGGGGGTGCTGCTGGCGATCTTTCTGCAGAAGGTGGCGGTGGCGATCGCCGGCTTCTTCGTCGGCGCCTATTTGGCCGCCCACCTCCTTGGCTGGGCGCTCCCGCCCATGCGCCCCGGACAGCTCCTGGTGCTGCTGATCGTCGGCCTGGTGGCGGCCTTCCTCGCGCTGGCGCTCTTCGACCTCGCCCTGATCCTCTATTCGGCGATCGCCGGCGCCGGGCTGATCGTAGAGCACGTCCATCTGCAACTCGGCCACGACGGCCGGCTGGTCGCGCTGGTGGTGCTGGCGGCGGTAGGTGCCGCCGTGCAGGCTCACTGGCTGCGCCGCTACCGGGTCCGCCGCACCTGAGCCGGGCGCGCCGGCTGCGATCGGCGGCCTGCTTTCCCTTGGCCGGCGCCGGCAAGACGCAATCGACAGATCGTCGAATATAATAGATCAGTTCCGAGCTTAGTCGCTGGTCACCGAGGGGTGGGCCGCAATCCGCGTTCGCGAAGCGGCGAGAGCGGGTTGCAGGGGAGATGCAGGGTGTTCGGCAGGCTGACCACCATTGCCGCTGGTTGGGTCCTGGCTGCCGCCATGGTGGGCTGCACGGGACCACCTCGCGCCGCGACACCGCTCCAGGATCTCGTCGCGGCGCTGGGCTCTCGCCGCCCGGTGGAGCCGCGGCTCACCGGTGGCTTCGCCTACGCTCCCTGCTCGCCGCCGCCGTCGGTCTCGCCTGAAAGCTTCCCCGGGCCACCGTCGCTCACGCCGGCGGCGACGGCGGTTGCCGGTCTCGTGACCGTCAGCTGCTCGGAGCTTCCCGCAGCCGGCACGCCAGCTTGGAACGCGCTGGTCCGAGCCACGGCGAGCATTCAGCGCTGGCGCAGCCGTGAGCCGTATGCGGCTGCCCTCGCGGCGTCGGCGGTCGCGGCGCTCGTCGTCCATCGCTCGTCGGGCGCCGAGCGTGCGGTCCGTGACCTCGAAGCCGCGGCGGCCGAGCGCCCGAACGACCCAAGGATCCTGAGCGATCTCGCTGCGGCGTGTTTCGTGCGAGCCCAGCAGCGCCAGGATCCAGCCGACCTGATCCGGGCACTGGCGAACGTCGACCGGGCCGTCGAGATCGCCCCGCGCCTGCCCGAAGCGCTCTTCAACCGGGCGCTGATCCTGGCTCGTCTGCAACTGCGCCGGCAGGCGATAGACGGCTGGAACAGGTTGCGATCGGTCGAGCCCGGCACCGGCTGGTCGGCCGAGGCGACGCGCTCCATCGCCGAATTGACACGGCTCGACACCCTGGACTTCACGGCCGATGAGCGCCAGGCGCTGCGCGCCGCCGTGCAGCTCGACCGCCAGAGCGAAGTGCAGCGCATCGTATCGCTGTCGCCCCAGGCAACTCGCGAGCTGGCGATGAACGCGCTGTTGCCCGAGTGGGGAGACCGGTTCCTGCGCGGCGACAGTGGGGCCGCGGCGCCGCTACGGATTGCCGAGTCGATCGGAGCGGCGCTAGACGCCCTGCACGGCGACCAGACGATCGCGGCAACCGTGCAAGCAATCCACCTGGCGGTCTCCGCACCTGCCAATACTGGCCAGGCGCGCGCGCTGGCCGCCGCGCACGTCGCCTATGCGGAGGGAAACCGCCGCGCCACCGCGCTGGCAATCGAAAGTGCGCTGCCACTGCTGCGTCAGGCGCACGCGGCGATGCTCGGTGCGAAGAGTCCGATGGCCGCCTGGGCGGCGGTCGCGCTTGGCGGCGCGGCGATCGCCGCCGACCGCCACGACGAGGCGGTAGCGCGCTTCCTGAGCGTGCTGAAGGGCGCCGACGAGTCGGCATTTCCCGCCCTCTGCGGCCGTGCCAATTGGGGAGTCGGTTTGGTCCGCGCGCGCCAGGGGCGCTACGCGGAATCGCTCGACCGCTACCAGCGTGCGGCGGCCACCTTCCGCAAGGCAGGCGAGATCCTCAACCTATCCAGCGTCGAGAGCCTTCTCGCCGAGGATCGAAAGTTGCTCGGTCAACCCGAGCTCGCCTGGCGCCATCGCCTTGCCGCGCTCGGCGTGCTGAGCGCCTGTCGCCCCTCCCGGCAGTTGCACAACGCGCTTTGGGAGGGGTCGGATTACCTGCTCCACGACGGCGCGCCCGAGGTGGCGCTGGCGTTTGCCGCGGAGGACGTGGCGGTCGCCGCGCGGCTGCGGGAACCGCTCAGCCTGGCCGTGGCCCTGCTGCAGCGCAGCCAGGTGCATGCGGCCCTGGGGAGGGCCGGCCCGGCCCTCGCCGACCTGGCAGCCGCGCGCACCAGCAACGCCGAGATCGAGAGCAGGATCACTCGCGAGCGCATGGTCCCCGACCTCGATCTGGCCGAAGCCGGGTTGCTTGGGGCGCGGGATCCGCAACGGGCGCTGGCCTTGCTGGCCAAAGCGGTGGGCCGGCTCGCGAATCAGCAGCGTCACATCGAGCTTGCCCGCGCGGCTCTGAGCCGTTCGCGCGCGTTGCTCACCGCCGGCGAGATCGATGCGGCGGAAGAGCAGCTGCGCGAGGCGCTCGATCGCTTCTTCCTTCAGCGCGCCACCATCGCCGACGCCCAGCTGCGACAAGCCTATTCGGAGGCCGGCCAGGAGCTCTTCGACGAGATGATCCTGCTGCAGGCCCGGTGGCGGCACGATCCGCTGCGATCGTTCGAGTGGTCCGAGGCGGCGCGCATCCTCCCGCCCGCTCGGCCGCCAGGGCCGGCGCCCGGTGGCGCGGCGCCGGCCGCTCTGCGATCCGCCCCGCTGCCTCGGGCGGGATGGCACGCCAGACCCTATCTCGCCACGATTCCGACCGGCGTCACCATCGTGGAGTACAGCCTGATGGGAGATCGCCTGCTCACCTGGGTGCTTCGCCGGGGCGAGATCGCGATGGCCGACCGGGAGGTCGAGGGAGGCAGCATCGAGCAGGCCACGGCCGCGCTGCTCGGCGCGCTCCGGGATGCGCGGGAGGAGCGGCCCATCAGGGCGTCGGCCCTGCTTTACAGGCTGTTGATCCCAAGCTCGATCGAGCGTTTGCCGGCTGGAGCGCGCGTCGTCTTCGTGCCCGACAAGATCCTCAACGCCGTCCCCTTCGCCGCGCTCGAGGACCCGCTGACCGGCCGCTTCCTGATCGAGGACCGCTGCGTGAGCGTGGCGCCCAGCGTGGCTCTCTACCTCACGGCCCTGGCCATCGACCGGGCGCGCGGCGACCGACGCGACTGGGGCGCCCTGCTGGTCGCGAATCCAAGCTTCGACCGGCAGCTCTTCCCGGACCTCGCCAGCCTGCCGCGGGCCGCCGCGGAGACCGCGGCAGCGCGGCGCTTCTATCCTGGCGCGGTCATGCTGGCCGGGCCGGCGGCGGTGCGTACCCGGCTGCTGGCAGAGCTCGACCGCCACGAGGTGTTCTCGTTTGCCGGTCATGCCGTCGAGAATCCCGGCGATCCCGCCGACTCCTACCTGGTGCTGGCAACGTCGGATCCGGGGGCGGAGCCGGGAGCGCTCCGCGGCCGTGAGATCGCGGCGTTGAAGCTCGGGCGGCTCCGCCTGGTCATCCTCTCGGCCTGCCACACCACCGCCACCGCGAGCTCGCGCACGGCGGGCATCGCCGGCTTGAGCCGCGCCTTTCTCGACGCCGGCGCCAGCGCCGTCCTGGGCACCCTCTGGGACGCGGACGACGAGGCCGCCTTCCGGCTGCTGCCGGAGTTCCATCGCCGCTTCACCGCCGGGCTCGATGCGGCCTCGGCCCTCCGCGCCGCGCAACTGGCCATGTTGCACGCCGGCGATCCGTCGCTGCGCTCGCCGGCCCGCTGGGCGGCCTTCGAGCTGGTGGGTGAGATCCGCTGACCCTTTACCAAAGGAGTGAGAAACCATGGCACCGCCCCCGACGTTCACGCTGTACGTCACGTTCTCCGGCATCTGCGCTTTCGTGCCGATCGCCAACCCCACGCCCAAGAAGCGTACCTTCGTCATCATGCCCGGCCTGGAAGGCGCCGGCAACGCGCTCGACGACGAGCCGCTGTGCCCTCACGATTGCTACCTGCGATCGCCGGTGGAACTGTACAAAGGCGTCTACCAGGTTCCCCTCAAAGGCAAGCGAGTTACCTTCAAGCTGCAGCACGCCCATAAAGCGGACGTAACCGACCTACCCAAAGAGGCGATCGACATGAAGGCGCTCTTTGGGAGCTACTGCGTTCTCGACCCGGGCATTTTCAGACGGAAGTCGCCGCCGCGGCCCTCGTTCGTCATGACTCAGGTCATTCTGCCGGCAGGGAAATTTGACCGCACTCCCGCCGCTCCCTGGTCGATCGACGCGGTAGTCGGTGGCGGCGGCCAGCCCATGGTGGGCGCCACGGTCGCCCACGAGGTCATTTTCTCGGTAAACAACCTCGTCAAGGCAAGCTTGCGATTCAAGAGCCTCGACGGTTCGCAGGTGAACCTCGACGGTTGGCCGCAGACGCAGCAGCTCGACTTCGATGCGAGCAACAACAGGCTCCGCATCGAGAACACCTGCAAGGATCTGGAGCTGCTCGGACCGAGTCAAAATCCCCGCCGTGATCGTGACTTCAAGTGGTACTACGAGCTATTGGACGAAGGCATCAAGCGGAAGATCAAGGATGCGCTGGGCAGCGGCGATCTTCCCATTCCGCGCACGCCGGGCTTCCACGTTGCAGGCGATCATGACTGCTTTCCGGCGCGAGTCGGATACCATTCGGACGTCGCGGTGGGTGGCAAGGGCGGAAGTGGCAGCGCTAAGGATCACGCGAAAATTTTGAAAAAGAAAGGATCCACCGAAGGGTGAATCGCGCGTTTCAGATCACGGCTCAGCAGGAGCCACGAATCCGGCCCGCTGACGTTGCGCCAGAACTTGACGCCGCAAGGAAAGTACTGTGGATCGGGGTCGTTCATCGCCGGAAAGATGCCGCAAAAGTCATTGCCCACGGCGACGACCCGAGCATAGTCGCCGACGAATTGATCTGCCGCAGTAGGGGCGGTGCGTGCCAGGACGAAGGGAGCGTCCCAGTTGGTCCCATCCGGCGAGCGGCGGAAGCGCGTCTCCCATCGGTTGCCGACGAGCGTCTGGTAAAGGAAGCCGACCGCGCCGGCGGCATTGATGGCCAGGCAGGCCAGGGTGGAATTGGGTGCGGTGATCAGGTCGCCGGACCAGTTCTGTCCTCGGTCGAATGAGCGCCGCACCCTCAGGCTGTAGGCGCCGTCGGCGATGTCTCCCCAGGCCAGGTAGACGATGCAGCTCTTGGACGGATGGACCGCAATGGCCAGATCGCTGAGCACCCTGCCTGCGACCGTGGTGCCGATGGAGAGGTGGACCTTGGTTGCCACCAATCGTCCGGCCAGATGGTCCCTGGGGTCCGTGAGATCGCTGAAGCTATGGTGTCCACAGTTGTCGTCGCGTGCCACCACGATGTCGCCCCAGGTATCGGCACCCTGTTGGCTGCGCCAGCTCGTATAAGCCACGTAGACGGTCCCATCCGGGTTGGCGACCGGACGGATCTCGTCCCCGTCGCGTGGGTCGGGCTGCCGAGGGTCGAGACACAGCTGCTGGAAGACCGGCTTGTCGGCGCTCGCATCGAGGCAGATGTCGACCTTGGCCGATTGGTGTGAGTTGACGTCGCAATAGCCGACATACAGATAGTCCTTGCCGCCGGCGGTCACCGCTTCCACCCAGGGCTGGTCGATACCACCCATGCGAGAGTCGAACGTTGGTAGCGTGTTGCCGGCCGGCGGCACACTGTCTCGCATCGCCGAAAGATAGGTTGTATCGCGCTGAAGGATCGAGAGGTAAAGCCTTTGCGACTGCGTGAGCGCCAGAGTTTCGTCTCTGCCGCCTCCCTCAGGCACTTCGAAGACGAGCCTCCAGGTATTGCCGCCGTCGCTCGAATAGTAGATCGGCCCGTCCCCCTTCCCGCCTTCAGGCGGCGTCGCCGCGACCACCACGATCTGGTCCGGATTGGCTGGATTGACCGCCAAGCTCGGTTCGGTGTCGTCGTTGTTTTCGTCACTTCTTTCCTGGGGAATGCAGTTGACGACCAAAACCTTGGGCGGTGCGGCGGCGAGCAGCTGCTCGATGCTGGACGCCAGCCATGCGGCCTGGAAATCGGCAACATGGAGCACCACCAGCGGCACGGTACCCGGCGGCAGGTCGCCCGGCGGCAGGTCTGCCGCAGGTTTGTCGTGGAGCACGAAGACCCCGCGCTGCTCGCGGCTCAGGCGAGGGGCATCGGCCGGGGCCTGCCGGGGGTCGATCGGAAACAGCACCGTGAGCCGGTCCGGAGGGTGGCCCTTGAAGGTTCTCTCCACTTGAAGAGAGGCGGCCGCCCATTGCGGGGCCTCACCCGTGCCGGCCTGCAAGGGAAGCTGGCGGATCGCGACCACCTCGCCCAACACGACCAGCGTCGCCTGTCGCAGCCGCGCCGCGAGCCGGCGCTCGTGGAGCCGAGCCACCGCTGCCGCCACGTCGTCCTCGCGCTCGATCCCGAGCCTCGCCAGCTCGCGCGTCAGGATGCCGCCGCCATGCACCCTGCTCCTGGTGAAAAAGACGGCGGCGTCGCCGCGGCGCAGGGCCCTGACCGCGGCGGTGTCCACGGTGACCAGCCTGCCGCGCAGCTCGCCGAGCTCGGGGGTGACCTGCAACCCCCTGTCGACGCGTACGACGGCGAAGCTTGCGCGCGCGGCAAAGAGATCGACGGTCGAGGCGGCGACCTTGGCGACGGTGCCGCTGAACACCAGGCTCGCTGTGTCCAGAAGATCTTCGATGGACTTCTGGTCGGCGGTTGGTTTTTCACCCATGGCTCGTTCTCCTCGCTCAGGCGAAGAAAGGTTCCCTCGTTGGCTTCGTCACGGCCCGGCGGATCCGCGGCAAGCCAAAGGACCCGCGCAGAACGGCGACGGGAGAAGTATCGAGAGATGACTGAGGCCCCACCGTGAAGCCTCGCTGCACTATTGGTCGCGGCTGACCTCTGAGTCGAGACCGAATTCTGTGCTCAATCTCCCGTCTTAGCATCGCGGAAGGGCTCACTATCCTGTCCAATTGCGGACCACGGGCTCGATGGTGCAGCTCCTGGTGGTTGGGCAGACGACGCGGCCTACGGCGGTGAAAGGGGACTCGCCCCGACCAGCAATGAATCGATGACGGCTTGGCAACTCGCGACGAGATCGTTCTCATTTGCAAAGACTCGGGCGAGAGGTACAATCTCAGTCTGAAGAGAGGGCGTTGCATAGGCGTTGAGCACTGCACGCGCAAGAGGCAGATTGATCGTGGGCTCGTATTGTGGTGCTTCGACGGTAAGCTGCGCCGACTTTCGCAGATTGCTTACTAACCTCTCGGTGGCAGTCCGAAAGTGACTGTCAAATTTACTCTGATCGCGCGCAGTGCTGAGCGACGGTGGTAGATGAAGATCCGTGCTTGCCAGTCTATTGATACCTGTATAAACAATGTCCTAGTGTAGGCGCAAAAAAAGAGGACTGTGCGCCAGGAAGGATCGAAGAAGGAGCTGATTTCGTTGGAGTGCACGGTTGCCGCGTCGGGTAGCTTCGGCAAGTACCTCGAGCTGGGTCGGCGCCAGGTTGGCCATCGCGCCTGTCTTCAGGTAAGACCAAGCGTATTCGACAGGATT
>DATGHG010000009.1:0-30344 GCA_035308185.1 Thermoanaerobaculia bacterium
GAAGGTCTGCGACCCTCGCGGCGCCCGTGGCGCCGGCGCGAGTCGGTTGGCGGTCGTGGCCCCGTGCGCGGCGGTCGCGGCACGTCGGCCGGCGCCTGCCCGCCTGCCGGACGTCCGGTCGCATGCCGAGCGACGCCCTCGGCGAGCCGAGAGTCGTGCGGCGACGGAGCGGCGTCAGGCGGCGTCACGGCCACGGACCGCTGGGTCCGCGGGCCGGTACGGGCCAGCGCGTCGAGTCAGGGTGGGGAAGAGCTCAGGCGAGAGGCGGTGCGCGGGCGCCGTCGGGGCGCAGGGACTGCTGCAGCGGCGCGACGGCGGCGGCGGGCGGCAGGGTGTGACCGCCGACGGGTCGCGCGAGGTGGGACGCCGGCGCGAGGTGGGCGCCGCGGCCTTCCAGGCGGTTGAGGCAAGCGGCGCACGGCGGCCGCTGGACCGCGGTGGCCGTCTCGGCGTGCGGCCGGGCGACGGGGTGGCTGGCGTCCGGGTAGTAGACGTCCTGGTGGGCGCCGGACAGGCCCGCGATCGGGTCGTGGGCCTCCCCCGCCGGATGGATCTCGAGACCGCCCAGCAGCACCGCCGCGGCCAGCAACGCCGCCGCGGCGACCTTGGCGGCCGGCCAGGGCCGCCGTCTGGTGCTCGAGAACCCGGCGATGCCGGGAGAAGTCTCTACCATCGCGCCAGAATGCTAGCAGATCCGAGCCCGGCGAGGGCTGGTCGGTAGACCAAATGGTCCCCGTCGATGCCTGCATCGGCGCGCCATGCCCGCGCCGACAGTGGCTGCGCCATCCACGGAAGGGCGCGCGGGCCGGATCTTGCCGTGAGCCTCCACTCTTGCGCGCACTGGCTGTGCTGGCGCGTAGGGCTCGACCTGGGCGCGGCGCGCGAAAAGATGCGCGTGGCGCGCGCTCTTGGCGAGTTGCCGCTGGTGTCTGCGTCGATGCGCCGTGGCGAAATCTCCTACTCCAAGGTTCGCGCTCTCACCCGCATCGCCACGCCGGCCAACGAACAGGATCTGCTGGGCTTCGCGCGTGCAGGAACGGCCGCTCACGTCGAGAGGCTGGTACGCGGTATGCGGCCGGCGCCGCGCAGGAGGCGGTAGCCGAAAACGTTTCCACGGAGCAACGCCGCGCCGATGCCCTGGGCCTGGTGGCCGAGAGCGCGCTGGCCGCGGGCCTCGATCCCGGCAGTCGCGGCGACCGCTATCAAGTAGTGGTGCACGTGGACGCCGAGGTGTTGGCGGGCAATGGTGAAAACGGTTCGTCCTGGCTCGCGGACGGCAGCCACGTTTCCGCGGAAACGTCCCGGCGGCTGGCCTGCGACTCGGCACGGGTGGTGATGCGGCAAGCCGCGGATGGCCGGGTGCTCGACGTTGGCCGTCGCACGCGTGCCATCTCACCGGGCCTGCGTCGCGCCCTCGAGCATCGCGACGGCGGCTGCCGTTTCCCGGGCTGCGGCCTCAGATTGTGCGACGCCCACCACGTGGAGCCCTGGGCCGATGGCGGCGCCACCAGCCTGGTCAACACGCTGCTGCTCTGCCGCCGCCACCATCGCGCGGTGCACGAGGAGGGATTCTCGATGGAGCTGGCGCCCAATGGCGAGGCGCGCTTCGTTCGACCCGACGGCCGGCCGCTGGCGGAGGCGCCGGCGCTGCCGGTGCCGGCCCGAGAGCCGGTCACGGCCCTGGTGGCGCGGCTCGCGGACGACGGGGTTGCCGTGGATGCCGGCGCGACGTTGCCCGACTGGTGGGGCGGGCCGGTCGACTACGCCTGGGAGATCGATTGGCTGCGGTCGCACGACCCCCGGTACCCGGCGTCCGCCGCCGGCTGACGGACCGGTGGAACCGTCGCACTTTGTTGTACCATATGCCTATATCTGATGAGTAGAATGCTCATGCGTACTCCAATCAAAATGCAGCGGATCGGTGAAGATATCACCGAGGCGCAAGTGCAGCGTATTCCCATACATAAGGGCCAGCACCTCGAGGTCGACGATGTTTTTATCGAGGTAGAGACGGACAAGATCGATATCGCGGTGCCGAGCCCGATCGAGGGTAGGGTCCTCGAAATCGAAGTGGAGGTAGGCCAGATCGTAACGGCTGGCGAGACTCTCGTTTGGGTCGATTCGAGCGCCGACGAGAAGACCACCGAACTCCAACTCGACACGCAGGACCTGATGACCGCCATTAAATATCTCAGCGACCTCGACAGTGCGCACCTCTGCAGCCGCACTGAGCTGCAGAACCTTACCTTCGGCGGATTCAAGGGATTCATCGAGGAGGCCGGCGAGCTCGCGCTTGCATTCAGCAGCCGGTCGCTCGCGAAACTCGACCTATCACTTCAGGAGGAGCTTCGCGCTGTCTTCTACTTCGTGACCGACCTGACCAAAATGCTGGTCGGCTTCTCGCCCAGGGTGCTCGGATTCAAAAAGTATCGCGAGCACAGGAGAATCTACGACGCCCTCAGCCAGGACAGCGAGTTTAGCTTACAAAGCTTGCGTGAGCTCCTTTCCCGTGTCGGCATCGAGAACCTCCAACCCGATGCGAAGAGCGCTTATGTCTTTATCAGCTACTCCCACGACGATGCCAAGGCCGCCTTTGAGATCGCAACGAAGCTCCGCGAGGCGCGGGTCGCTCACTTCCTGGACCGCCGTATCGGCTTCGGCGAGCCAATCCCCGCGCGCGTGCACGAGGAGATCGGCAAGGCGACCCACCTGATCGCGTACATCTCTCCGGCCAGTATAAAGTCGCCCTGGGTTCATTACGAGCTTGGCTTCGCCCGCGCCCGTGAGGTCCCGATCATCCCCTACCTCCTCCACCCAGGCATACAAGATCCTCTTTTCCTTGCCAGCGAGCGGAGTGTGAGCAAGGACGACAAAGACGAAGAGGCGAAGCTTTTCAGGGACCTCTCAGCATTCAAGAGGTCAGACCCGCCCGGCACGAAGCAGCTGATGATCCGTACCTGGAAAAGCTCCTTCGCCAAGGAGCGAATCGGCCAGGCGATGCAGATCTGGCACCAGAGCATGGCGAGCTACGCCTCGATGGAGGATGCGAAAGAGGCGTTGGAGTCTTTCGTCAAACGTGGAGGCCTTCTCCGGTGCATTCTCAGCGACCCCGCGGGGAGAGCGCTCGAGCGCTCGGCTATCCGCAACCTCAAAGAGACGAGCTCGGTCCAGAAGCTCGCCGATGACTTCGAGGAGACGCGCAAATTGCTCGCCTCCATCGCGCGCCGAGCGACGAGCAAGGACGCGGTAGTCCTCAAGGCCATTGACTTCGTCCCTGAGCCCATAGTGACACTGGTCGACCCTCTAGGCCCAACCGGCGTTGCCTTTGTCACTCTGAGCGGTTTCCGGCAGCCTCCCAATGCGAGACCTCAATTCTTTCTGAGCAAGCAGCAGCAACAGGATTGGTTTGAGTTCTATTGCAGAAGCTTCCTGGAACTCTGGGATCATTCCGGCGCCAAGACTATCAATCTCAACGTGCGGGATAGGATCTTGTGACATGGGGCAGGCGCTCGGATCTTCCCTCAGCTTGCTGCTGATGCTTTGCCTTATCTTTCTCAATCGCGCCTTGATTTCGGCTCACGCAAGAAGGCCGCGCGGAGGGTCGTGAGGAGTGCGATGCCAGCCGCCGGCGACGACCGCCCGGCCGTGACGTCGTCTATAATCCCCAGCCGGTGCAACCCCGGACCCATCTCGCGCTGGACCGCCGGCTTTGCGGCCGGCCGGTGGACTTGCCGGCGGCCCTGGCGGGATCGGCCCGGGTGGAGCTCGTCACGGTGGCCGAGATGGCGGCCGATGCGGCGGGACTGGTGCACGGCGGCTTCGTGTTCGGGCTCGCCGACCATGCCGCCATGCTCGCCGTCAACGATCCCAACGTGGTGCTCGGCAGCGCCGCCGTGCGCTTCCTGCGGCCGGTGGCGGTGGGGGAGCGCCTGATCGCCGAAGCCAACCTCGCCGAGACCGCGGGGCGCAAGAGCCGCGTCCTGGTCGAGGTGAAGCGGGTCGCGGCCGGCGCCGCCGCGGCAGATCAGACGGTGATGAGTGATGAGACGATGATGAGCGATGAGACGGTGATGAGCGGCGAGTTCGTCTGCTTCACCCTCGAGCGGCATGTGCTGGCGGCTACCGGATGAACGGCGGCGAACACATCGCCGCCGGGTTGCAGCGCCACGGGGTCCGCTTCCTGTTCACCCTCTGCGGCGGCCATATATCGCCGATCCTGGTCGGCGCCAAGCGGCTTGGCATCCGCGTCGTGGACGTGCGCGACGAGGCCGCCGCGGTGTTCGCCGCCGACGCGGTGGCGCGGTTGACCGGCGTCCCGGGGGTGGCGGCGGTCACCGCCGGTCCCGGGGTCACCAACACCATCACCGCGGTCAAGAACGCCCAGCTGGCGCAATCGCCGGTGGTCCTGCTCGGCGGCGCCGCCGCCACCCTGCTGAAGGGCCGCGGCGCCCTGCAGGACATCGACCAGATGGCGCTCGTCCGCCCGCACGTCAAGTGGGCCGCCGCCGCCCGCGCGGTGCGCGAGCTGGCGCCGCTGCTCGATCAGGCCTTCCACGAGGCGCGCAGCGGCGTCCCCGGGCCAGTGTTCCTGGAGTGCCCGATCGACCTGCTCTACGACGAGCCGCTGGTGCGCCAGATGTATGGCGCGCCGTCGGCGGGCACCGGGGACACCGCGGGCGCCGGGGCCACGGCGAAGAGCGGCGGCGACGGCGGCCTGGCCGGGTGGGCGCTGCAGCTCTACCTGCGACGCCACCTCCGGCGGCTGTTCCGGCCGGGCGCCGCCCGCTACGAGCGGCCGCCATCGCCGCCATCGCCGCCCGAGCCGCCCGGGTCGCCCGTGCCGCCCCGGTCGCCGGCAGGTCTGCGCCTGTCGCCCGGGCTGCCGGCAGCTCCACCCGTGCCGGCGCCGCCCGCCCACTCCCGCGGCGCGGTGCGGCGCGCGGTGGCGGCGCTGGCGCGCAGCGAGCGGCCGGTGCTGGTGGTGGGCAGCCAGGCCGTGCTCGAGACCGGCGCGGTGAGCGAGTTGGCGGCGGCGATCGTCGCCCTGGGCGTGCCGGTCTACCTCGCCGGCGGCGCCCGCGGCCTGCTCGGCCCTGCCCACCCGCTACAGCTCCGCCACCGGCGCAAGGAGGCATTGCGCGAAGCCGACCTGGTGATGCTCGCCGGCATCCCCACCGACTTCCGCCTCGACTACGGGCGCCACGTCCAGCGCCGCGCGCGGCTGCTGATGGTCAACCGCAACGCCGCCGACCTGCGCCAGAACCGCCGGCCGCAGCTGCCCGTGCACGCCGATCCCGGCCGCTTCCTGCGCGCCCTCGCGGAGTCCTTCCCGCGGTCCGGCCCGGCGGCCTCCGGGATCCCGGCCGTCGCTGCGATCCCGGCCGTCGCTGCGACCCCTGCCGTCCCTGCGACCCCGGCCGCCGCTGCGACCTCGGCCAGCGCTGCGACCCCGGCCACCCCGGCGACCTCGGCGCTCGGCGCCGGCGGTCGCTGGCAGGGCTGGCTCGCGGCGCTGCGCGCCCGCGACGCCGAGCGCGAGCGGGAGATCGCCGAGCAGGCCGCGGCGCCGGTCTCCGACGGGCTGGTCAACCCGCTGCGGCTGTGCCGGGCGATCGACGCGTTGCTGGCGCCGGACAGCGTGATCGTCGCCGACGGCGGCGATTTCGTCGGCACCGCCGCCTATATCCTGCGGCCCCGCGCGCCGCTCTCCTGGCTCGATCCCGGCGTCTTCGGCACCCTCGGGGTGGGCGGCGGCTTCGCCCTCGGCGCCCAGCTCTGCCGGCCGCGGGCAGACGTCTGGATCCTTTACGGCGACGGCTCCGCGGCTTACAGTCTTGCCGAGATCGACTCCTTCGCCCGCCACGGCCTGCCGGTGATCGCGGTCGTGGGCAACGATGCCGGCTGGACGCAGATCGCCCGCGAGCAGGTGGAGATGCTCCACGACGACGTCGGGACGGTGCTGGCGCGGACCGATTACCACCGGGTGGCGGAGGGCTACGGCGGCCAAGGGCTGCGCATCGCGCGCCCGGAGGACGTCGTGCCGGTTCTCGCCGAGGCCGTCCGCCTCGCGCGCACCGGCGTGCCGGTCCTGGTCAACGCCCTGATCGGCAAGACCGAGTTCCGCAAGGGCTCGATTTCCATCTGACCCAATCGAGGAGAGGAATCGCGATGCCAAGGTCCCTGATGGCTGTTCTGCAAGCGGCGCCGATCGCCTTGACCATGCTGGCGGCGTTACCGGCGCCGCCGGCCGCCGCCGCCCAGGAGCCGGCCTCGCCCGCCGCCGCCTTGCACCCGTTCGGCGCCGTCGACCTACAGTCGATGCAGCGCATCACCGAGTTGCAGGCGTCGCCGCGCGGCGACCTGGTGGCGTTCGTGCTCCGTACCTCCGATTTCGTCGGCAACCGCGGCAAGACCGACCTCTGGCTGGTCGGCGCGGACGGCGGCGGCCTCCGCCAGCTGACCCTCGACGGCGCCGGCTACGGCAACCCGCGCTGGTCGCCGGACGGCAGCGCGCTCTACTTCCTCTCCACCCGCTCCGGCAGCAGCCAGATCTGGCGCCTGGCGCCGCTGCCCACGGGCCAGGGCGCCGCGCCGGCGGCGGCGATGACGCAGGTGAGCCGCCTGCCGGTCGAGGTCGGCAGCTTCATCCTCTCCCCGGACGGGACGCGGGCGGCGCTCGCCGCCGCCGTCTTTCCCGACTGCCCGACCCTCGCCTGCACCCACGACCGCCTGGAGGAGAGCGAGCGCAGCAAGGTCAAGGCGCACCTCTATCCGGACGGCGGCGGCTTCGTGCGCCACTGGGACGAATGGGAGGACGGCACCCGCTCGCACCTGTTCGTGGCGCCGGTCGCGACCGGCGCCGGGACGGCGTCGGGAGCGGCGGGAGCGGCGGGAGCGACCGAGCCGGTGGACGTGATGCGCGGCATGGTGGCAGACACGCCCTCGAAGCCGTTCGGCGGCACCGAGGAGTACGCTTTCACGCCGGACGGCCGCTCGCTGGTGTTCGCGGCGCGCGACGCCGGCCGGCAGGAACCCTGGTCCACCAACTTCGATCTCTACCAGGCGCCGGTGGACGGCTCGCACCCGCCGCAGGACCTCACCGCCGCCAATCCCGCCTGGGACACCTACCCGGCCTTCTCGCCCGACGGCAAGACCCTCGCCTATGCCGCGGCCACCCGGCCGGGCTTCGAGTCCGACCGCCTCCACATCGTGCTGCGCGACCTGGCCAGCGGCCACGAGCGCCGCCTGGCCGAGGCCTGGGACCGCTCCACCGGCCCGCTGCTGTTCTCGGCCGACGGCAGCACCCTGTTCACCGTCGCCGAGGACCTCGGCCAGCAGCCGCTGTTCGCCATCGACGTCGCCAGCGGCAAGGTGCGCAAGCTGACGCCCGCGGGCCACGTCGAGGTGCCGGCGCTGGCCGGCGGCGACCGCCTGGTCTTCACCCTCGACACCCTGCGCGCGCCCGCCGAGATCTATACCGTGCGCCGCGACGGCTCCGGGCTGACCCAGATCACCCGCATCAACCAGCAGCGCCTGGCAGCGGTGCGCTTCGGCGAGCCCGAGCAGTTCCAGTTCGCCGGCGCCGGCGGCGACACCGTCTACGGTTGGGCGATCAAGCCGGCCGACTACCAGCCCGGGCGGCGCTACCCGATCGCCTTCCTCATCCATGGCGGTCCGCAGGGCAGCTTTGACAACCATTTTCATTATCGCTGGAACCTCGAGATCTACGCTGCCGCCGGCTACGGCGTGGTGGCGATCGATTTCCACGGCTCCACCGGCTATGGCCAGGCTTTCACCGATTCGATCAGCAAGGACTGGGGCGGCAAGCCGCTGCAGGACCTGCAACTCGGCCTGGCGGCGGCGGTGGCGCGCTTTCCGTGGCTCGACGGCGATCGCGCCTGCGCGCTCGGCGCCTCCTATGGCGGCTTCATGACCAATTGGATCGCCGGCAACTGGCCGGACCGCTTCCGCTGCCTGGTCACCCATGACGGCACCTTCGATCAGCGGATGATGTATTACGCCACCGAGGAGCTGTGGTTCCCCGAGTGGGAGATGGGCGGGCCGTACTGGCAGCATCCCGAGCTCTACGAGCAGTGGAACCCGGCCCGCTTCGTCGACCGCTGGCGCACGCCGACGCTGGTGATCCATGGCGGCCTCGATTACCGCATTCCGATCACCCAGGGGCTGGGCGCCTTCACCGCGCTACAGCGCCGCGGCATCCCCAGCGAGCTGCTCACCTTCCCGCAGGAGAACCACTGGGTGCTGAAGCCCGCCGACAGCCTGCTCTGGCACCAGACGGTGCTCGCCTGGCTGGCGCGCTGGCTCGGCCCGGCGCCCGCCGCCGGCGGCGCGGCGGCCGGCCGCTGACAAACACAACCATTTCGGACATGCGCGTGATCTGACGATCAGTAAAGTTTTTATTGAGCAATATAGGCTGCTTTGCGAACCGTCACGCCGGCGCCGCCGCGCCGGTGACAGTTTGCGGCAGCGCGGCTTTCTTTGTCATCAAAACCGCCGCTGCGGCAACTCTTCCTTGTATATGACTCGGTGCGGCGCCAAAGCGCTCGAAGCCGCGGCCCATCGAAATTCGGGCATTTGCGCACAAGTAAGTTCAGGAGATCAGTAAATGCGATCGTTCCCGTTGGCGATGCCCGGTGCCTTGCGCTTGAGGAGCCTGCAACCCTTGACCGACGGCGACGGCTCGTGCAGCCTGGTCTACGACGTCGAGCGCGCGGCGGTCTTCGAGGTGCCGGAGGAGCTGAAGCTCTACGTCGCGCCGGCGCTCGAAACCGGCAACCTCGACGAGGAGCTGCTCGGCTGGCTGGCCAGCGCCGATCTCTACACCGCCGAGAGCGGCTGGTCCTGGAGCGGCGGCGAGCTCGGCCTGCCGCCGCGCCGCGGGTGGCTCGACGCCGCGGCCCCAGCGCAGCTGCCGGCGCCGCCGTATGGCGGCGACGAGGTCCACGGTTGGATCGACCAGCCGGACGCCGCGGCGGCCATCGCCGCCGTGGAACGGGTCTTCAGGCGCGGGCGCGGCAGCTCGCGGATCAAGCTGCATCTCGACTGGGCCGGCCAGGTGCCGGTCGACGGCCGGCTCGAGACCGTGGTGGCGGAGGCCGGCCGCAAGGCGGTGCTCTCCGGCCAGGAGGTCGCCTTCGAGCTGGTGCTGGAACCCGAGCAGGCGACCGTCGAGGTGGCCCGCAAGCTGGCCGCCCTGCCGGTGCACGTTCGCCTGCGTTGCGGTGAGTGCGATCCCGAGGCGCGGCGCGGCACACGCTTCGAGAACCGGCCCTGGCTGCTCGCCGAGCCGGCGCTGCAGCTGCTGTCCGAGCAGATGGCGCGCCTCCGTCCGGCGCCGGCGGTGCCGCCGGCGCCGGCATCCGTATTGGTCGACCTGACCCTGTCGCAGCTGCCGGCCCTGCTGCCCGGGCTGCCTGGTCTTTCCCGGGTGACCGTGCAGTGCGTCCTCGATGGACCGGCACGGCTCGTCGAGCTCTGGCGCTGGGCCAGGGCCGCCGGCGTGCGGAGTCTCGACGCCATCCGCCTCGAGGACCACGACCCCGCCGGCCCCGCCGGCTGCGGCGAACCGGGAAGGCGGGCGCGCGAGTACCGCCAAGACCTGCACACCATCTTCGAGGAGACCTGCGACGAGCTGGAAGCCGGCCGCTCGCCGGTGGAGTTCCAGCCGCTCATCCGCATCGTGCGCCGGCTGATGTGTGGCGAGGCCGCCGCCGCTGCCGGCGCCGGGCTGGCGGCGTCCGGCGACGGCCGGCCGTTCGCGGGTTTCGAGAGCCTCGACCCTCGCCTGCTGCCCGAGCAGATGTGGCGATGCCTGGAAGGACCCGTCGAGTCCGAGTCGCCGGTGCCGCCCTGCCAGACCTGCTGGGCGCGCCAGGTCTGTAGTCACAGCGCCTATGTGGCCTCGCCGCTGTGCAAGGAGGACCCTCGCGACCCATCGCGCGAGTGCTGCGCCTACTGGTCCGCCGAGGTGGAGATGGCGGCGCGCCTGTTTCACCGCCTGTCGCAGATCGACGCCCTCCAGGTGCGGCGCTTCTTCGGCGACGCGCCGGCGGTGCACCCGATCCTGCGGCCGGTCTGGGAACGTGCCGAGGACGGCGACGCCCTGACGTCGAAGCCCTCGTAGGCCGCGACGGCGGGTCTGCTAGACTTCCCCCCAGGCTCGCGGCGCCGCGGCGCGGCCCCGAGCGCCATCGATCGCGATCCCCAAGACGTGCTCCGCGAGCTCCACGTCCGCAACCTGGCTGTGCTGGCCGAAGCGTCGGTGACCTTCGGCGACGGCCTCAACGTGCTCTCGGGCGAGACCGGGGCGGGCAAGTCGATCGTCGTCGACTCGCTGTTCCTGCTCGCCGGCGCCCGGGCCAGCACCGAGATGATCCGCAGCGGCGCCGAGGCGCTGACCGTTTCCGGCGTCTTCGCGCCTGCCGGCGGCGGTTGGCGCCGGGTGCTCGAGGAGGCCGGTCTGGCGATCGACCCGGCGGACGGACCCGCCGGCGAGGCCGGCGAGGTGCTGGTGCGGCGCGAGATCGGCCGCAACGGCCGCAACCGAGTGTTCGTCAACGATCAGCCCACCACCCTGCGGCTGCTCGCCGACCTCGCCCCCCACCTGCTGCGCATCCACGGCCAGCGCGACGAGATGGAGCTGCTGGCCAGCGACCTGCAACGCGAGTGGCTGGACGCCAGCGGCGGCGAGCCGGCGGCGCGGCTGACGGCCGGCACCGCCGAGACCCATGCCCGGCACGCGCGGCTGGCCGAGCGCCTGGAGCGGCTGGGCGGCGACCAGCGGCTGCGCCAGGAGCGCATCGACCTGCTGCGTTTCCAGGCGGGCGAGATCGACGCGGCGCGGCCGCGGGCCGGCGAAGACCAGGAGCTGCGCCGGGAGCGCGAGACGCTGCGCCACTCGGAAGCGATCACCCGCGCCCTGGGGACCGCCTTCTCGCTGCTGCTCGACGAGGAGGGGGCGGCCGCCGAGCGCGTCGCCCGCAGCCAGGCGCTGCTGGCCGCCGTCGGCGAATGGGAGCCGGCCGCGACCGGCTGGGCAGCCGAGCTCGAGGAGGCACGCATCCGCCTGACCGAGCTGGCCAGCGCTCTCGGCCGCCGGCTCGACGGGCTCGATCCCGACCCGGCGCGCCTCGACGCGGTAGAGGAGCGGCTGGCGCTGCTCGAACGGCTGTGCCGCCGCCACGGCGGCGATCTGGCGCAGGTGCTGGCGCGCCGCGCCGAGATCGCGGCCGAGCTGGCGGAGCTGGAGGGTGACGCCGGCAACCAGGACGAGCTGCGGGCCCAGGCGGAGGCGGCGCTCGGCGACTATCGCGAGGCGGCGCTGGCGCTGTCGTCGGCGCGGCGCGGCTGGGGCGAGGCGCTGGCCGGTCGCATCGAGGCCGAGCTCCAGGACCTCGGCCTGGCGCGTGCGCGGCTGGCGGTGCGCCTGGACCGCCGCCGGCGCGCCGGCAGCGCGCTGGTCGTGGACGGCGAGGCCGTCGACTTCGGGCCGCATGGCATCGACCAGGTGACGCTGCTGTTCGCGCCCAATCCGGGCGAGGAGGCGAGGCCGCTGGCGCGGATCGCCTCGGGCGGCGAGCTGTCGCGCCTGCATCTCGCGTTGCAACTCGCGGCGGGAGCCGCCGGCGGCGACCCGGCCACGGTGGCGGCCGCGGCGCACCCCACCCTGGTCTTCGACGAGATCGACGCCGGCATTGGCGGCGCCGAGGCGGCGGCGCTCGGGCGCAAGCTGCAGCGGCTGGCGGGCGGTGGCCAGATCCTGGCGGTGACCCACCTGCCGCAGGTGGCCAGCCACGCCGACCTGCACTTCCGGGTGCGCAAGACGGTGGCGGCGGGGCGCACCAGCGTGCAGGTCGAGCCGCTGCCGCCGCGCGACCGCGTCGAGGAGGTGGCGCGCATGCTGGCCGGCGACAAGCTGACGCCGCTGTCGCTGTCGCACGCCGAGGAGCTGATCGCCGGGGCGGCGCGCCAGCCGCGGCCGGCGGCCGGCGGCCGGGCGCGGCGGCCGGCGCCGGCATGAGGGCGGCCACCGCTTTCTGGCATTTCGACGAGTCCGTGGCGCCGCTGGCGGCGCTGCTCGGCCGCGGCGGCGTGCTCGCCATCCCCACCGAATCGAGCTATGCGCTGGCCGTGCACCCCGGCAACGCCGCCGGCTGCGAGGCGATCTATCGCCTCAAGGGCCGCGAGTCCGGCAAGCCGCTGCCGGTGGTGATCGCCGGCCTCGAACAGCTCGCCGGCTTGGGGATCGCTCCGGACCTGCCTATACTGAGGCTCCTGTCGGCGTTCTGGCCTGGACCGCTCACCGCGGTGCTGCCGCTCGCCGGCGCCGGAGCGGCGGCAGCGCCGCCGGCGGCGGCGGGGACTGGCACTCTGGCCATCCGCGTCCCCGGCCATCCGCTGCTGCTCGCTCTGCTGTCGCGCCTGGGGCACGGCCTGACCGCCACCAGCGCCAACCGCAGCGGCAGCGCGCCGGTCCTGGAGCCGGGACAGGCGGCGGAGCTGCTGGCCGGGACGCCGGCGATGGTGGTCGACGGCGGTCTGCTGCCCGGCGGCCTGCCCTCGACGCTGGTCGCGCCTGCCGGCCCTGGCGAGGTGGTGGTGCTGCGCGCCGGCCGGCTGCCGGTGGAGCGGTTGCGCGAACGATTGCGAGTGGTGAGCGCGGGCGCGGGAACAGTGCCCGGCGCTCCCGGGTTGTGTTGACCGACAGGTGCAGGAGCCGAAGGCCCATGAACGATTCGCATCGCCCCCGCCCCCTTGCCCTCGCCGGTTGGCTCGCCGTGGCCTGCCTCGGCGCCGGCCTGACGCTGCCAGCCGCCGCCGCGCCGCCGGCGATCGCCAGCCCGGTTCCCGGCGTCGCCGCTCCGGGGCAGGCCGCTCCCGGCGCGCTGCCGACCATCGACCTCGAGGAGGTCCGCGTCGGCCAGCGCGGCTACGGTCTGTCGGTGTTCGCCGGCGGCCAGCCCGAGCGCTTCGAGGTCGAGGTGATCGGGGTGATGCGCAACATCAGCCCCGACATGAGCTACATCCTGGCCCGCCTCTCGGGACGCGGCCTCGAATCGAGCGGCGTGGCCGCGGGCATGAGCGGCAGCCCGGTCTTCCTCGACGGCCGCCTGGCGGGAGCGGTCTCCTTCGGCTGGCCCTTCGCGAAAGAAGCCATCTGCGGCATCACGCCGATCGCCACCATGCGCCGCCTCACCACCCTCGGCGGCCCGTTGCCGGTGACGCCGCCGCCACCGGTCGAGCTGGCGGCGCTGCTCGCCGGACGGGTCCCCGCCGACCTGCTGGCGAGCCAGCTCAACCGGCTGCGGACGCGCCTCGACGGCGCTCCCGAGGGCGCGCTGAGCGGGATCGAATGGTCCGCCGCCGGCTTCGGCGAGCGGTCGCGTGGCATGCTGCGGCAGGCGCTCGGCAGCGTCGCGCCGATGGGGCAGGAGGCGGCCGGCGGTCGAGGACAGGCGCCGCCCGACCTGGTGCCCGGCAGCGCGGTCGCCGCGGTGCTGGTGAGCGGCGATTTCCAGCTTGCCGCGACCGGCACCGTCACCGATCGCATCGGCGATCGCATCCTCGCTTTCGGCCATCCTTTCCTCGGCCTCGGGGCGGTGCGCCTGCCGATGGCGGCGGCGGACGTGCTGACGGTGCTGTCGAGCCAGAACACCTCGTTCAAGATCGCCAATCTCGGTCCGACCGTCGGCGCCCTGGAGCAGGACCGCCAGGCCGGCATCGAGGGCCGGCTGGGGGCCGTGGCGCCGATGATCCCGATGGTGCTGCGCTTCCGCGGCCCGGCCGCGCCTGCCACGCTTGCCACTGCCGCCGGCGGTGCCGCCGCCGACTCTCCTCCTGCTTCCCGCCAGTTCCGGGTGCAGCTGGCCGACGTGCCGGAGCTGCTGCCGTTGCTCGCCGGCAGCACGTTGCTCGGTGGACTGGAATCGGCGAGCTACGCCGGCGGCCCGCAGGACATCGACATGGTCGCCCGCTTCCGCCTCGACCGCTACGGCGAGCTGGCGATCCACCAGACCTTCGACGGCGACAATGCCGGCACCGCGATGGCGGGTCACCTGGTTGCCCTGGTCGGCTACCTGATGCAGAGCCCGCTCGATCGGGTGCGGATCAGCAGCCTGGAGGTGGACGTCGAGCAGTCGCCGCAGCCGCGCGCCGCCAGCCTGGTGGCGGCGCATGCCGACCGCTCGCTGGTGCATCCCGGCGACCGCCTCGGCATCAACGTCGAGTTGCAGGCCTATCGTGGCGACCGCTTCCGGCACTCCTTCGCGGTGCAGTTGCCGCGCGACCTGCCGGTAGGCCGCTACACGCTGCTGGTCGGCGACGGCCCCAGCGCCGACGCCGCGCGCCTGGCGCTGGCGCCCACCGAGCCCGCCACCTTCTCCCAGGCCCTGGCGCTGCTGCGCTCTTTGCATTCGCGGCGCGACCTGGCCCTGCTCGGCTTCTATGGCGGCAGCGCCGGCGCCGGACTGTCGGTGGGCGGTGAGGCGATGCCGCGCCTGCCGGCGTCCGTCCGCTCGCTGTGGAGCGCCGCCGAGGTGAGCGGCGCCACCGCCCCGCTGTCGCTGCACGCGGCCATCGTCCAGGAGCGCCACGAGACCATGGCGGTGCCGATCGACGGCATGGTGCGAATCGATCTCCAGGTGCGCCGGCGCGAGGCGCCGGAGGAGCCGGCGCCCCCCGACGGCGGCGCTCCCGACGATTCCCATGCGGTGCAGGAGGTCGCCGGCGGCACGCCGGCCGCCGCTGGCAGGGGGGTCCGGTGAAGCCGCCCGGCCTGGCGACATGGCTGCTGGGGGCGCTGGCGCTGACCACCGCCGCGGCAGCGCCCGCCACCCAGGTCAAGATCTTCCAGACCCAGAGCGCCGTCGGCTTCCTCGGTGGCAAGCTCAACGGCATCAGCGTCGATGCCCTCGGCCGCCTGCGGCTCGCCGACAGCTTGCAGCGGGTGACGGCGAGCGGTGCGATCGCCGAGCCCTTCGTGTTCGCGGCGGCGGCTCTGCCGGCCGGTCGGTGGGTGGTGGGGACCGGCAACTCCGGCAAGGTGCTGTCGATCGACGAGGACGGCAAGGTGCGGGAGCTGTTCACCGCGCCCGAGTCGGAGGTGTTCGCCGTCTGGGCCGACCCGGACGGCACGGTCTTCGCCGGCACCTCGCCGCACGGCAAGGTGTACCGCATCGCCAACGGCAAGGGCGCCGTCTTCTTCGACCCCGGCGAAACCTACATCTGGGCGCTGGCGCGCGACGCCGGCGGCAAGCTGCTGGTCGCCACCGGCACGCAGGGCAAGCTCTACCGCGTCGACGCCAGCGGCCATGGCGAGGTGGCGCTGGCCACCGGCGACACCCACGTCCGCGCGCTGGCGCCGCTGCCCGACGGCGAGGTGGTGCTCGGCACCGCCGGCAAGGGGCTGATCCTCCGTCTCGGCCGCGACGGCAAGGCCCGGGCGCTCCTCCAGGGCGAGGAGCCCGAGGTGGCGGCGCTGGCGGCGGCGCCGGATGGCGCGATCTACGCGGCGCTGGTTTCCTCCGAGGCGAGCCTGGTGGACCTCGGGCGGGAGAGCGCCGAGGCCGGCGCGCCGGGCGCGGGCGCGGCGGGGAGCCCCGGCGCCGGTGCCCCCGCCGGAGGCCCGGCGCGGAAGCCCGCGCGGGCGGTGCCCGAGGAGGGCGGCGAGCCGCCGGTCATCGGTAGCCGCCGCCCCGGAGCCGGCGGTCCGCGCAGCGAGCTGGTGCGCATCGCCGCCGACGGCAGGGCCGAGAGCCTGTGGACCTTCCCGTCCGACACCGTCTTCTCGCTGGTCTGGCAGAGTGACCGGCTGTGGATCGCGACCGGAGTGGAGGGCAAGCTCTACAGCTGGGCCGGCGGCGAGATGCGGCTTGCCGAGGAGCTCGACGACCGCCAGCTCGTGGCCCTGGTGCCCGGCCAGCCGTATCCTGCTTTCGCCACCACCAACGGCGCCGGCTTCTACCGCATCGCCAATGCGGCCGAGCGCCAGGGCACCTACCTGAGCGCCGTCCTGGATGCCGGGCAGGTGGCGCGCTTCGGCACCTTCCGCTGGCGCGGCGAGCTGCCGGAGGGAAGCGGGTTGCGCTTCTCGTTCCGCAGCGGCATCACCGCGTTCCCGGACGACACCTGGTCGCCGTGGATCTCGCCGCGGCCCGGGGCCGAGGCGGCGGCAGCCAGCCCCGCCGAGCTGCCGCTCGGCTCGCTGCCGCGCGGCCGCTTCGTGCAGTGGCGCGCCGAGCTCACGGCGGACCGCCGCCAGCAGCGCTCGCCGATGGTGTTCGCCACCGAGCTGTCCTACCGCCAGGACAACCTGCCACCCCGCATCGCCGCCTTCGGCGCCCTCGACCCGGGCCAGATCCTGGTGCCGGCCACCTTCAACCCCAGCAACCAGGTCTACGAGCCCGCCCACCCCAACAAGGACGGCATCTTCGTGCCGGTGGGCGCCCCCGCCCTCGAGGAGGGCCCCGGGCGCACCAAGCCGCTGTGGAAGAAGGGCTTCCGTACCCTGCGCTGGAACGCCACCGATCCCAACGACGACCCGCTGGTGTTCGATCTCTACTTCCTGCCCGCCGGCGCGGTGGACTCCGGCCACTGGCTGAAGCTCGCCGGCGACGTCGAGGACGACCACTACAGCTTCGACGCCACCGTGCTGCCCGACGGCGCCTATCGCTTCCGGCTGGTGGCCTCGGACCGCAATGCCAACGATCCCGACGCGGCGCAATCGACCGAGCGGATCAGCGAGCCGGTGGTGATCGATCATACGCCGCCCGTCCTGGTCGGCGTCGAGCGCCAGGGCAAGCAGCTGCGGGTCACCCTGCGCGACGCCGCCAGCCCGATCCGCGAGGCGGTGTACAGCCTCGACGCCGGTGCCTGGAAGCCGGCGCCTGCCGCCGACGGCCTGCTCGACGCGCTGACCGAGACGGTGCTGGTCGAGATCGACCCGGCCAAGAGCGGCCTGGTGCTGCTGCGGGCCACCGACGCCGCGTACAATGTCGTCACCTTCGACCTCACCCCCTGGGCGGCGAGCCGGTAAGGGAGCGATGAGCGAGCGCATTGCCGTCTACCCGGGATCCTTCGACCCCATCCACAACGGCCACCTCGACCTCGTCGAGCGCTGCCGCCCGATGTATGACCGCCTGGTCATCGCGGTGCTGCGCAACGAGGCCAAGCGAGCGTTGTTCAGCGTCGACGAGCGGCTCGAGGTCATCCGCGAGCTGGTCGGCAAGCACCCGGGGTGCGAGGTCCTGAGCTTCTCCGGCCTGCTGGTCGACTTCATGGACCAGGTCGGCGCGCGCATCGTGGTGCGGGGCCTGCGCGCGGTCGCCGATTTCGAGTACGAGTTCCAGATGGCGATGATGAACCGGCACCTGAACCCGCGGGTGGACACCGTGTTCATGGCGCCGAAGGAGGAGTACAACTTCCTGTCGAGCAGCCTGGTCAAGGAGGTGTTCTTCCTTGGCGGCGACCTGACCGGGCTGGTGCCCGAGCCGGTCCTGGCCCGCCTGCGGCGGCACCGCGAGCGCGCCGCCGGATGAGCCGCGCCGCCGCCGCCCCGAGACAGGGACCGTCGCCGATGAGCCTGGACCGCTTCCTGCTGCGCATGCCGAAGGTGGAGTTGCACGTCCACCTCGAGGGCGCCATGCGGCCGTCGGTGCTGCTCGAGCTGGCGCGGCGCAACGGCGTCGAGCTGCCGGCCGGCGACGAGGCGGGGCTCAAGCGCTGGTTCCGGTTCCGGGACTTCGACCACTTCGTCGAGGTCTACCTGACCTGCTCGCGCTCGCTGCGCGAGCCCGAGGACTTCAAGCTGCTGGCGCAGGACTTCCTCGCCGAGCAGGCGATGCAGAACGTCCTCTACAGCGAGGTCCATTTCACCATCTCCACCCACCTGGCCAACGGCGCCAACGGCGACGAGGTGCTCGACGCGCTCGCCGAGGCGATCGTCGAAGGCGAGCGCCGGTTCGGGGTGATGATGCGGCTGATCCCCGACGTGGTGCGCAACGTCGGGCCGGCGGTCGCCGATCAGACCCTCGAGTGGGCGCTGGCCGGCCGGGGCCGCGGCGTCGTGGCGCTCGGCCTCTCCGGCAGCGAAGCGCGCTTCGCCAACGAGCCCTTCCGCCGCCACTTCGACGCGGCGCGGCAGGCGGGGCTGCACCGGGTGGCGCACGCCGGCGAGCATGCCGGACCGGACTCGATCCGCTCGGTGATCGAGGTCTGCGGCGCCGAGCGCATCGGCCACGGCGTGCGCACGGTCGAAGATCCGGCCCTGATGGCCGAGCTGCGCGAGCGCCGCATCCCGCTCGAGGTCTGCCCGTCCTCCAACCTCTGCCTGGGCGTGGTGCCGGACCTCACCCATCATCCCTTCGACCAGCTCTACCGCGGCGGCCTGCAGGTGTCGGTGAGCTCCGACGACCCCGCGTTCTTCAACACCAACCTGACCCGCGAGTACCTGCGCCTGGGCCAGACCTTCGGCTACGACGCCGACCAGCTCGCCGGTCTGGCCCTGGGCGGCCTGCGCCAGTCCTTCCTGCCCGAGGCCGAGCGCGCCGCCATCGAGGAGCGCTTCCATGTCCAGCTCGACGGCCTCGGCCGCGAGCTGTTCGGCGCTCCGATCCAGCCGGCGGTGAACTGAGACTCGAGTCTCGTCATGCTGGCGTCGCGCCGGCGGAGTATGCTGCTTTTCGGGAAAGCATTCGAAAGAGAGGATCGTGCGGATGAGCAACGTATACAGGGCCCCGCTCAACTGGTACACGGGCGGGGACCGCGATGGCGACGTCGGGGAAACCCAGGAGTGGCTCGAAGCGTTCGGCCAGGTGGTCGGCGTCGAGGGTCACGATCGGGCGCGGTTCCTGCTGCAAAAGCTGCTCGAAAGCGGCTATGAGCGGGACGTGAGCCTGCCGTTCACCGCCAACACTCCCTACATCAACACCATCCCGGCGGCCAAGCAGCCGGCCTACCCCGGCGACCGCGCGATCGAGCGCCGGATCAAGAGCATCATCCGCTGGAACGCCATGGCGATGGTGGTGCGGGCGAACAAGAAGTTCCCCGGCCTCGGTGGCCACATCTCGACCTTCGCGTCCGCCGCCACCCTCTATCAGGTCGCGCTGCACCATTTCCTGCGTGGCCACGGCGCGCTCTCCGACGACGGCTTCGGCGGCGACCTGGTGTACTTCCAGGGGCATGCCTCGCCTGGCATCTATGCGCAGGCGTTCATGGAAGGGCGGTTCACCCTCGAGCAGATGGAGTGCTTCCGGCGCGAGCTGGAGCTGTCCGGCGGCCTCTCGTCGTACCCCCACCCGTGGCTGATGCCGGACTTCTGGGAGTACCCGACCGTCTCGATGGGGCTGTCGCCGATCACCGCCATCTACCAGGCCAAGTTCAACCGCTACCTGCGCGACCGCGGGCTGCGGCCGCACCAGGGACGGCGGGTGTGGGCGTTCCTGGGCGACGGCGAGACCGACGAGCCGGAGACCCTGGGCGCCATCACCATGGCGGCGCGCGAGAAGCTCGACAACCTGATCTTCGTCATCAACTGCAACCTGCAGCGCCTGGACGGGCCGGTGCGCGGCAACGGCAAGATCATCCAGGAGCTGGAGACCGCGTTCCGCGGCGCCGGCTGGCTGGTGCTGAAGGTGATCTGGGGGAGCGAGTGGGATCCGCTGCTCGAGGCCGACGGCACCGGGCTGCTGGTCCAGCGCATGAACGAGGTGGTGGACGGCCAGTTCCAGAAATACGTGGTCGAGCCCGGCTCCTACGTGCGGCAGGACTTCTTCGGCAGGTATCCGGAGCTGCTCGAGCTGGTCAAGGGGCTTTCCGACGACCAGCTCAAGGGGCTGCGCCGCGGCGGCCACGACCCGGTCAAGGTGCATGCCGCGTTCAAGGCCGCCATCACCCAGCGCGGCCTGCCGACCGTGATCCTGGCCAAGACCGTCAAGGGCTACGGCCTGGGCGAGGCGGGCGAGGGCAAGAACGTCACGCACCAGCAGAAGAAGCTCAACGACGACGAGCTGCGCCTGTTCCGCGACCGCTTCGACATCCCGGTGCGGGATGCGGACCTCCACGAGACGCCGTTCTACCGGCCGCCCGAGGACAGCGAGGAGATCCAGTACCTCAAGGACCGCCGCCGCGCCCTCGGTGGCTCGCTGCCGCATCGCCGGGTGCGCAGCGAGCCGCTGGCGCTGCCCAAGGACGACATCTGGAAGAGCTTCCTCGCCGGGGTCAACCGCGAGGTCTCGACCACCATGGTCTTCGTCCAGATGCTGACCCAGCTGATGAAGGATCCGGAGATCGGCAAGCTGGTGGTGCCGATCGTGCCCGACGAGGCGCGCACCTTCGGCATGGAATCGCTGTTCCGGCAGTTCGGGATCTACGCCCACGTCGGCCAGAACTACGAGCCGGTGGACAAGGGGATGCTGCTCTACTACCGCGAGGCGCAGGACGGCCAGATCCTCGAAGAGGGCATCACCGAGGCAGGCTCGATGGCATCCTTCATCGCCGCCGGCACCTCCTATGCCACCCACGGCAAGGACATGATCCCGTTCTTCATCTTCTATTCGATGTTCGGCTTCCAGCGCATCGGCGATCTCGTCTGGGCGGCCGCGGATCAGCGCACCAGGGGGTTCCTGCTCGGCGCCACCTCGGGGCGCACGACGCTCAACGGCGAGGGGTTGCAGCATGAGGACGGCCACAGCCACGTGCTGGCCTCGACGGTGCCCAACCTGCTGTGCTACGACCCGGCGTTCGCCTACGAGGTGGCGGCGATCATCCGCGACGGGCTGCGGCGGATGTACCAGGAGCGCGAGGACGTCTTCTACTACATCACGCTGTACAACGAGAACTACCCCATGCCGCCCATGCCGGAGGGGATCGAGGAGGGCATCCTCAAGGGGCTGTACAAGTTCCGCGCGGCGACCGAGCCGGCCGCGGCCGCGGCGCGGACCCCGCCGCCGCGCGTCCACCTGCTGGGCAGCGGCTCGCTGCTGCGCGAGGCGTTGCGCGCGCAGGAGATCCTCGCCGAGCGCTACGGCGTGGCGGCGGACGTGTGGAGCGCCACCAGCTACAAGGCGCTGCGCCGCGACGCCCTGGACGTCGAGCGCTGGAACATGCTGCATCCCGAGGAGGAGCCGCGCCAGCCCTACGTGGCGTCGCTGTTCGCGGGCGACGACGCGCCGCTGATCGCGGTGTCGGACTTCATGAAGGCGGTGCCGGACCAGATCGCGCGCTGGCTGGACGGGCGCCTGTTCTCGCTCGGCACCGACGGCTTCGGCAGGAGCGACACGCGGGAAGCGTTGCGGCGTTTCTTCGAGGTCGACGCCGAGTGCATCGTGGTGGCGGCCCTGCACCGGCTGGCGTTGCGCGGCGCCGTCGACCGCCGGCTGCCGCAGCAGGCGATCGGCGACCTGGGGATCGATCCCGACAAGGCAAACCCGCTCTACACCTGAGCGCCGGTCGCGGCCGCGCCGTTGAACCGATCGGCCCCCGGCGGGAACTGACCCTGGGGCCGGTCCTTTGAGAGGAGATAATTCCGCATGCGAATCAAGAATGCAGTGCAGGCGCTATCCGTGATGCTGTTGCTGCCGATGGCCTGGCGGTCGGCGGCCGCCCAGCCGGCGGTCTACAAGGCAGATCCGGTGCATTCCAAGGTTGGCTTCTCCATCCGCCACTTCGTCAGCGAGGTCGACGGCCGCTTCGGCGACTTCGACGGCGCCGTCAAGTTCGACGCCCAGCACCCGGCCGACTCCGGCGTGCAGTTCACCATCCAGGCGGCGTCGATCAACACCAACAACGAAGCCCGCGACAAGCACCTCAAGTCGCCCGATTTCTTCGACGCGGCCAAGTTTCCGACCCTGAGCTTCACCAGCACCAAGGTGACTCCCAAGGGCGACAAGACCTTTGACGTCACCGGCAACCTGACCATCAAAGGCGTCACCAAGACGGTGACCGTGCCGGCCAAGTTCCGCGGCGAGATGAAGACGGCGATGGGCGAGCGGGCCGGCTTCGAGAGCTCCTTCACCATCAACCGGCTCGACTACGGCGTGAGCTGGAACCGGGCGGTCGAGGGCGGCGGCGCGATGCTCGGCGACGACGTCGACATCTCGATCCGCATCGAAGCCGTCCGGCAGCCCGCCGCGGCGAAGTAGGGCAGGACCCCCCGCCCCGCCGCGGCGGGGGGCCGTCCGGCCGGGCTCAGCGCCCGGCTGCGGCGGCGGGGGAGCGGCCGTCCGGCCGGGCTTAGCGCCCGGTGGCGGCCGCCAGCGCCCGCCCGCGCGCCGCCTCGAACTCGTCGCCGTGGTTCCAGGTGGGCATCTGATCCGCCTGGGCCAGGGCGACCCCGAGATGGAACCCGAGCTGGGCGTCCTCGATCATGCCGTCGAAGTTCCAGTCGGGCTCGAGCTTGTCGCTCGGCTGGTGGTAGCGGTTCGCCTCCCAGGTCTCGATCGCCGCCTTGCCCCACCCCGCGGGCCGGCCACGGAAATCGGTGCCGGGGTTGAGGTACACCGAGGGCACGCCGATCTTGGCGAAGTTGAACTGGTCGGAACGGTAGAAGTGGCCGCGATCGGGGAAGGCATCGGCGGTCACCGTGCGCCCTTGCTTGGCCGCCAGCGCCGCGATCAGGTGGTCGAGGGTCGCCGACTTGCCCAGCGCCACCGAGGTCAGGTCGGTGGTGCGGCCCCAGATGTCGCCGCCGTCGTAGTTGATGTCGGCGGCGATCTTGCCCGGGGGGAAGGTGGGGTGCTTGGCGTAGTACTCGGAGCCCAGCAGGCCCTGCTCCTCGACGCCGACGAACAGGAAGAGGACGGAGCGCCGCGGGCGCTCGGGCAGCGCCGCGAACGCCTTGGCGATGGCCAGCAGCTGCGCGCAGCCGGCACCGTTGTCGTTGGCGCCGTGATAGATGCGGTCGCCGGTCTTGTCCGGCGTGCCGATGCCGAAATGGTCGTGGTGGGCGCTGTAGATCACCACCTCGTCACGCAGCTGCGGGTCGCTGCCGCGCAGCAGGCCGGCGACGTTGGCGGTCTGGGACCGCGTCACCTGGTTCTCCAGGGTGATCGAGGTGGTGATGCCGAGCGGCACCGGGTGGAAGTCGCGGCTGCGGGCCTGCGCCACCAGCTTGTCGAGATCATGGCCGGCGGCGGCGAACAGCTTCCGCAGCGAGTCCTCGGTCGCCCAGGCGGCGACCTGGATCTCCGGCTCGCCGGTGGCGGGCAGGGTGAACTTCTCGCCCGACCAGGAGGTCTGCACGACCTGCCAGGGGTAGCCGGCGGAGGGCGTGGTGTGGATGATGATCGCGCCCGCCGCTCCCTGGCGCGCCGCGCTCTCGTACTTGTAGGTCCAGCGTCCGTAGTAGAGCCGGCGGGTGCCGGCGAAGAGGTTGGGGTCCCAGTCCGGGTCGTTGTTCATCATCACCAGGACCTTGCCCTTCAGGTCGGCGCCCTTGAAGTCGTCCCATTGATACTCCGGCGCCTGGATGCCGTAGCCCACGAAGACCAGCTCCGCGTTCTCGACCGTTGCCCGTTCGCGCTGCACCCCGGAGGTGGCGATGTAGTCGTCCCAGCGCCGCAGCTCCACGGTCTTGCCGCCGGTCCGCAGGGTCCAGACGTCGGGCATCTTCGCCTTGACCCCGACGATCTCGAACGGCTGCTGCCAGGAGCCGCCCGGCCCGCCCGGCTCGTAGCCCATGCCCTCGAGCCGGCTGGCCAGGTAGAGCCGCGCCAGCTGGTCGCCGCGCGTCGCCGGGCCGCGGCCCTCGACCAGGTCGTCCGACAGGAACCGCACCGACGATTCCAGGACCGCCTTGTCGATCTGCCGCGCCGCCTGCTCCGCCCCGGGCAGGGTGGGCGGCGGCGGCGGGGGCGCTTCCGCGGCCGCCGGCAGCGCTGCGACCGCCGCCCCGGCCGCCGCCGCCCATACCGTCAATGCAACGAGCTTCGTCGAGTCGATTCGCATAAGGGTCCGCCTCCTCGGGAGGGATGCTACACCGGGAGGGTGAAAGGTCGATGGTGCCGGGCGATGGGATTCAGCGCGCCCGGGTCTCGGAGGGTGCTTCGGTTGAAGTAGTAACGTCGGCGTCCGCGCCGGGACCGTGGCGCCGACGACGGCGACGCTCCCACAGCGAGGATATCCCCCAGTGCCCCAAGAAGATGGACAGCAACAGGATCCATGGCACCATGCCGAGGAGGAAGTTCATTTCGGTGGCTCCAGGTAGATTCCACACGTTAGCAGGATGGCGCCGGCGAGATTCCAGCCTGCGACCCCCCAATAGGACACCTCACCCACGCCGAACCCGCAATCCAGCGACGCGAAGACCAGGATCAGGAGACCGCCCTCGCGCAACGCCTCGCAGTACCGTTCGCGGACTCGTCTGGTCACCGTTGGCGCCCCGCCCGGGGGGTCTCCCAACAGTATAGACGCCAAAACCCTCGCCGGCCGTGCACCCGCCGGCGGCTTGCGGCCCGCCCCCCCGCGGGTTAAGGTTGCGCCGATGAAGCTGCGGACGGTGGTGCGCGACTGCCTGTTCCTGAACTGGGCGCTGCCCGTGGAGGCCCTGCCCGAGCCGCCGGCGCCGCTGCGTTTCGAGCGGCATGCCTGGCAGGGCCGCGACCACGTGTTCGTGTCGGCGCTGCTGTTCCATCACGACGCGGTGCGCTGGAGCGCCCTGCCGCTGCTGCGCCTGGGATATCCGCAGCTCAACCTGCGGCTCTACGTGCTCGACGGCGACGGGGTGCCGTCGGTGCTGTTCCAGCGCGAGCTGATGCCGGCCTGGGTGGCGCCGGGCGTGCGGCTGGTCTCGCACCACCCCGCGGCGAGCGCCCGCCTGGACTTCCCGCGGCCGTCGCGCCAGGCCGAGGCCGACAGCTGGCTCTGGCGGGTGGAGCGCGGCGGCACCCTCACCGTGCGCGCCTGGGTGCACAGCCCGGGCTTCGGCGAGGGGCCGCGGATCGGCAGCTGGGAGGAGACCGTGCGCTTCTTCCAGGACCGCCCGCGCGGCTACGCCGTGCACGACGGCGCGCTGCACCGCGTCGACGCCTCGCATCCGCCGGTCGCGGCCGTCTGGCCGATGGCCGCCGAGGTGACGGGAGGCGACGGGATGCTGCGCCGCATGCTGCCGGCCCCGCCCGGACTGCCGCTGGCGGCGGTGCCGCAGGACGGGCACGGGCTCTGGCCGGCGCTGCACTCGAGCTGGCTGTGTCCGGAGATGCCGTTCTCGATCGTCTTCGACGTGGTGCCCAGGGTGCATCCCGTCGTCCAGCACCTGCCGCATCCGGCGGCCGGCCGCGTCAGCAGCCCGGCCCTGCTCGCCGAGCCTCCCCAGCAGGCGGCGCCGGTGCTAGCATCCGCCGCATGAACCCGACCGACTCCCGCGCCCCCCACCTGGACCCCAAAGACCGCCGGCCGCAGCGCATCGCCATGCTGCCCGGCGACGGCATCGGCAAGGACGTCACCGCCGAGGCGGTCAAGGTGCTCGAGACCGCGGCCGCGACCTTCGAGCTGCCGCTCGAGCTGGTGCATCTCCCCTGGGACGCCGACCGCTATCTCGAGACCGGCGAGACCCTGCCGCCGGGCGCGCTGGAGGACTTCCGCGACAACTGGTCGGCGGTGTTCATCGGCGCCTACGGCGATCCGCGGGTGCCGGACATGAAGCACGCTGCCGACATCCTGCTCGGCATCCGCTTCGGCCTGGACCTGTACATCAACCTGCGGCCGATCAAGCTCTACGAGGCGCGGTACTGCCCGCTCAAGGAGCGCCGCGAGCGCGACGTCGACATCGTGGTGTTCCGCGAGAACACCGAGGGCGCCTACGTCAACGTCGGCGGCAACTTCAAGCGCGGCACCGCCGACGAGGTGGCGTTGCAGGACGAGATCCACACCCGCAAGGGTGTGGAGCGCATCGTCCGCGCCGCCTTCGACTACGCGGTGGCGCACGGTCGCCGCCAGGTGCTGATGAGCGACAAATCCAACGTCATGCGCTACGGCCACGACCTCTGGCAGCGCTGCTTCCGCGAGGTCGCCGCCGACTACCCGGCGATCGAGGCGCGGCACATGTTCGTCGACGCGCTCGCCATGCAGATGGTGCTGCATCCCGAGAACCTCGACGTGATCGTCACCAACAACATGTTCGGCGACATCATCACCGACCTCGGCGCCGCGCTGCAGGGCGGCCTCGGCGTCGCTGCCTCCGCCAACCTGCATCCCGGCCGCACCTCGATGTTCGAGCCGGTGCACGGCTCGGCCCCCAAGTACGCGGGCACCGGCCGCGCCAACCCGGTGGGCGCCGTGCTCTCCTCGGCGCTGATGCTCGACACCCTCGGGCACGCCGCCGCGGCGCGGACCATCGAAGCGGCGGTCGCGGACAGCCTGCGGCAGGGCCAGACCACCCCCGATCTCGGCGGCAGCCTCACCACCTCCCAGGTGGGGGACCTGCTGGCGGCCGCCGTCTCCCGCACGCCCCAGGCGGCCGGCGCCGGCGCCGGCGGCGGCGCTACTCGCCGCGCAGCGCCGTGATCGGGTCGACCTCGGCGGCCCTCCGGCCCGGCGCGTAGGCGGCGGCCAGGGCGATCAGCAGCAGCCCACCCGCCACCGCCGCGAAGGTCAGCGGGTCGGCGGCGCCGACGCCGTAGAGCAGCGACGCGATCGCCCGCCGGGCGGCGAGGGCGCCGGCCACCCCCAGCAGGATGCCGGCGCCCGCGAGCCTGCCGGCCTCGCCCAGCACCAGGCCGAGGATCCCCGACCGCCGCGCTCCGAGCGCCGTCCGCACCCCCAGCTCGCGGCTGCGCTGGGCGACGGAGTAGGAGGTGACGCCGTAGATGCCCACCGCCGAGAGCGCCAGGGCGATGGCCGCGAACAGGCCGAGCAGCTTCAGGCCGAAGCGGCGCCGCGCCAGGGAAGCGTCCACCACCTGCCGCAAGGTGCGGACCTTGGTGAGCGGCTGGCCGGGCGCCACCTCGCCGACGGCGGCGCGGGCGGCCGAGGCCATCGCCGCCGGGTCGCCAAGGGTGCGCACCACGAAGATCATGTAAGGGCGCGCCAGGGCCGGCAGGGTCTGGGCGGCGGTCCGGTACACCTCGGGATAGGGCTCGTCGCCCGGGCCGTGGCGCACGGTCCCGACGATGCCGACCACCGTGTACCAGGGGTTCGCCGGGTCGGCGGCGCGCTTGGCGTTGGTCGCCCGCCGGATGCGCTTGCCCAGGGGGTCCTCTCGCGGCCAGAAGGTGCGCGCCATGGTCTCGTCGATGACCGCTGCCAGCGGCTTGCCGGCGGTATCGCCGGCGTCGAGCAGCCGGCCGCGCAACAGCGGGATCCCCACCGTCTCGAAGTAGCCGGGCAGGATCTCCGGCGAGTCGGCGAACAGCACCTCCTCGGGTTTCTCGGGCACCGGCCGGCCCTCGATGTAGACCCCGGCCTTGACCGCTGCCCCGGCCGGCAGCTCCGAGATGCCGCCCGCCGCGGCCGCCGCCGGCAGCGCCCGCAGGCGCTCCGCCACGCGCTGGAAGAGCTGCGCCAGGCGCGGCGCCTGGCGTGAGGGATCCTCCGGGCGGTCGATCTCGAAGGTCAGCACCGAGGCCGGGCGGAATCCGGGATCGAGATCCAGCAGCCGGACGAAGCTGCGCAGCAGCAGGCCGGCGCCGATCAGCAGCATCGCCGCCAGCGCCACCTCCGCCACCACCAGGCCGTTGCGGGTGCGCCGGCTCGCCGCCGTGCCCGAGCCGCCGCGGCCGCCGTTGCGCAGCAGCTGCGCCAGATCCGGCCTGGCGGTCTGCAGCGCCGGCGCCAGGCCGGCGACGAGGCTGGCGGCGAGGCAGAGCGCGGCGGTGAAGGCCAGCACGCGGGCATCGAGACCGATGCCGCTGCCCATGCCGCCGATATCGCCGCCGGCGGCGGCGCCGGCGACCACCGGCGGCACGAAGGCGGCGAAGAGCCGCAGGCCGGCGGCGGCGAGTCCGAGTCCGAGGACGCCGCCCGCCAGGGCCAGCAGGCAACTCTCGAGCAACAGCTGGGCGATCAGGCGTCCGCGCCCGGCGCCGAGCGCGATGCGCACGGCGATCTCCCGCTGCCGCCCCGCCGCCCGCACCAGCAGCAGGTTGGCGACGTTGGCGCAGGCGATCAGCAGCACGCAGCCCACCGCGCCCCAGAGCATCAGCAGCCCGGGCCGGAGGTCGCTGCCCAGCTGCTCGGTCAGCGGCTCGAGCCGGGCGCTCCAGCCCTTGACCCGCGGATAGAGGTGCTCCAGCCGCCGGCAGATCGCCGCCAGCTCGGCCTGGGCGGCGGCGATCCCCACCCCCGGCCGCAGCCGCGCGACCGCCACCGCGACGTGCGCGGCGCGGTCCTGGCGCTGGTCCAGCGGCAGGGCGAGCGGCACCCAGGCGTCCGGTTCGGGCGCGAAGGCGTAGAACGCCGGCATCTCGGAGCCGCGGGGAAAGGCGAAGCCCGGCGGCATGACCCCGGCCACGGTCAGCGGCTCGCCGTCCAGCACCACCTTGCTGCCGACCACCCGCCGGTCGCCGCCGAACCAGCGGTGCCAGCCCGCCCAGGAGAGCAGCACGGCGGCGGCCCTGCCGGGAGCGTCGTCGGCCGGCACCAGCCCGCGGCCGAGCGCGGCCGGCGTCCCCATCAGCACGGAGAAGTCGGCGCTGACGCGGACGACGTCGAGCTGCCGCGGCTCGCCGCGGCCGGTGAGGGCCATGGTGCCGGGCTGCAGCAAGGCGAGCCGCTCGCCGGCGCGCCACTCCCGCTGCCAGTCCACGAAGTCGCCGTAGGACACCGGCAGCTGGTCCGCCAGGCCCGCCGACTGCGCCAGCGCCGGGTTGGAGGCCCAGGCCACCACCAGCCGGCCGGGATCGCGAAACGGCGGCGGCTCGAGCAGCGCCGCGTCGACGACGCTGAAGATGGCGCTGTTGCCGCCGATGCCGAGCGCCAGGGTCAGCACCGCGGCGAGCGCCAGGCCGGGCTGCCGGCGGAGGCCGCGGACGGTGAAGCGGAGGTCTTGCGCGAATTCGCTCATCGCAATCGGGCGGTGCCGGCGGTGCCGGATGATAGACCGAATACGCGGCGCCCTCCCGGCAGGTTGCGCAGCCGTAGTAGCATGATCCGTGTCAGGCACCTCTCGCGACCTTTCGACGCCAAGGAGCACCGCTCTCGTGACCATTGCCACCCCGGCGGGGACGCCGCTGATCCATGACTGGAACCGCGCCGCGGGCGCCGACCTCGAGCCGGCGCGCGGGCGCGTCGAGCTCGACGACGAGACCTTGCGCGACGGCCTGCAGTCGCCGTCGGTCTCGGCGCCGGCGATCGAGGACAAGCTGCGCATCCTGCACATGATGGCCGGCCTGGGCATCGAGGCGGCCAATCTCGGCTTGCCGGGCGCCGGGCCGCACGTGGTGCGCGACGTCGAACGGCTGGCCCGCGAGATCGCCGGCCAGCGGCTGCCCATCGCGCCCAACTGCGCGGCGCGCACGGTGATCGCCGACATCCAGCCGATCGTCGAGGTCGCGCAGCGCACCGGCATCGCCATCGAGGTCGCCTGCTTCATCGGCTCGTCGCCGATCCGCCAGTATGCCGAGGGGTGGACCCTCGACCGCATGCTGCGGCTGACCCGGGAGGCGGTCGAGTTCGCGGTCGGCCACGGCCTGCCGGTGATGTATGTCACCGAGGACACCACCCGCGCCGCTCCCGACGACCTGCGCCGCCTCTACACCGCGGCGGTCGAGGCCGGCGCGCGCCGGGTCTGCGTCGCCGACACGGTGGGTTTCGCCACTCCCGCCGGCGCCGCCAACGTCACCCGCTTCATCCGCGAGGTGGTGGACGCCACCGGCGAGGCGGTCCAGGTGGACTGGCACGGCCACCGCGACCGCGACCTGGGAGTGATCAACGCGCTCAGCGCGGCGGCCGCCGGCGCCGACCGCCTGCACGGCACCGCTCTCGGCATCGGCGAGCGCGTCGGCAACTGCCCGATCGATCTGCTGCTGGTGAACATGCAGCTGCTGGGCTGGATCGACCGCGACCTCGGCGCGCTGCGCGAGTACTGCGAGCTGGTGGCCGCCACCACCGGCGTGCCGCTGCCCGACAACTATCCGGTGGTGGGCCGCGACGCCTTTCGCACCGCCACCGGCGTCCACGCCTCGGCCATCCTGAAGGCCCGCTCCCGCGGTCAGGAGTGGCTGGCGGACCGGGTCTACTCGTCGGTGCCGGCGAGCCTCGTCGGCCGCCGCCAGGTGGTGGAGGTGGGGCCGATGAGCGGCGAATCCAACGTCATCTGCTGGCTGCAGGACCGTGACATCGAGGCCGAGCCGGCGCTGGTCAAGGAGATCTTCCGCCGCGCCAAGCAGGCGGAC
>DATGHG010000010.1:0-20149 GCA_035308185.1 Thermoanaerobaculia bacterium
CTCGCCCTCGAAGGCGTAGCCCTTGGCGTCGAGCGTCAGGTAGGGCTGGGCGGCGAGCCCGAGCTGGCGGTCGAGGTGATAGAAACGATAGCGGTTGAACGGCTCGTTCGCCTGCTTGATCTCGCCGCGGATGCCTTTGGCCGGAGGGTCGATGCCCTGGCTGGTCACCAGCTCGGCGACGCCGTCGCCGTCCACGTCGCCGAAGAAGACCGGCCGCTCGCGCGCGGCATGGACGCTCACGGTGCGGGTCCGCCCATCGCCGGCCGCCGCCGGGGCGGCGGCCTTGAACCTGCCGCCGAGGTCGAGCTCCACCGCCGGCAGGAAGCGGCCGCCGCCGGCGTTGCGGATCACCCAGGCCCGGTCCCAGCCATGCACCGGGTCCTGGAACGTCAGGTCGGGGCGGCCGTCGCCGTCGACGTCGGCGATCATCGGCAGCGGGTAGCGGTGGCGCAGCTCCCGCGCCGAGGTGAGCTCGTCGCCGGGCACCGGCAGGCGCGCCACCGGCTTGGCGCTCAGCCCGCCCGGCGTGCCCAGGTAGATCGCCAGGCCGTCGCGGGCGGGCAGCACCAGGTCCGGGATCCCGTCCCCGTCCAGGTCGCGCACCAGATCGAGCTTGGCCAGGAAGCTGCCCGTTCCCGCCAGCACCGGCGGATCGGCGATCAGCGGCTCGAGGCGCAGCTGGTCTCCCGACCCCAGCCGCAGCACGCTCACCCCCTCGTCGGTCAACGCCAGCACCGGCGCCCCGGGAGGCCCGGCCACCATCCCCAGCACCGACAGCGGCAGCGCCAGCGGCGGCAGCGCCCGGTAACCGCCGTCCGCCCGCGCCAGGAAGACCCGCAGCTCCCGGCGGTCGTCGATGGCCGGGATCACGGTCATCGCGTCGACGAGCCCTTTGACCTGGCTCATCTCGCTGCTGTCCTGCACCTCTTTCTGCGTCCACTCGCTGACGTTGACCACCACCACCAGGTCCGGCCGGCGATCGCCGTCCAGGTCCACGGCGATCACCGTCGCCGGCGCTCCCGGCAGCTCCAGGCTCCAGGGCCGGAAGCTCAACCCCGGCGACCCGGAGCCGGCGCGGGCGGGGATGGCCGCGGCGAGGGCCAGAACGGCGGCGAGGGCGAGGGCGGCGGCAGGCGCCCCCTGGCGACACCGGCAGGCTGGCTGGGTCCTTCGGCAGGCTGGCCGCGTCATATATCGGAAAGTACGCTCGAGCTCCTATCTTCTTACGGCCGGCTGGCGCGTACTACACTAGGCGGGATGGACTGCCGCAGCGTACGTTCGCCGGGAAACCTCACCATGCCCACCTTGGCGCGCGCCGGCCCGCCGGCGCCGCCCGCGGCCGCGGCGCCCCGGGTCCTTGCCGCCCTCCGGGAGCCGGCGGCGCTGCTGGGAGCGCTGGCGCTGCCGGCCCTGCTGGCCGCGCCGGTCGCCGCGGCGGCGCCGGCGGTTCCGGGCGTCCCCGCCGCCGGGACCGCCGCGCCGGCGGCCAGCGCCCCTCCCGGTGCGGTGGTGCCGCCCGGGGCCGCCACCGGCGACCTCGAAGCCGAGGTGGCGCGGATGGCCGGCATCGGCGGCAGCTGGTCGCCGAGCTTCTCGCCCGATGGCCTGAGCCTCGCCTACGTGTCCAACCAGAGCGGCGTGCCGCAGGTCTGGACGATGGCGTCCGACGGCGCCCGGCCGGTACGGGTGACCAGCCTGGACGACCCGGTGAGCGAGGTCGCATGGTCGCCCGACGGACGTTTCCTGGCGTTCACCCTGGCGCCGGGCGGCGGCATGAACACCCAGGTCTACCTGATGCGGCCCGACGGCCAGCAGCTCTCCCGCACCAGCGCCGAGGACGGCAGGAGCAAGGCGAACAACCTGCTGGTCGGTTGGAGCCATGACGGCCGCCAGCTGTTGCTGGCCTCGAACCGCCTGGATGCCGCGTCTCTCGACCCCTTCACCTACGACGTGGCAACCGGCGCCTGGCGCCGCGTGGCGCCGGGCGGCGGCGTCGGCTGGCTCACCGACGTCAGCCGCGACGGCCGCTACGGGCTCGTCTCGCGGGTGCGGCAGCGCGGCGACGAGGACGTCGCGATCGTCGATCTGCAGACCGGCCGCGAGACGACGCTCACCCCGCATCAGCCGCCGGCGACCTACGGCTCCGCGCGGCTGGCGCCCGACGGCATGGCGGTCTACCTGGCGTCGAACCAGGACCGCGACCTCGCGGCCTTCGCCCGCCTCCGCCTGGTCCGCGCGGGCGGCTCCCCGGTGGCGGGCCACGGCATCGAGGTGCTGGCGGCGCGCGCCGATGCCGAGCTGGACGACTTCAGGATCACCGAAGACGGCCACACGGCAGCCCTGCTCTGGAACGTCGCCGGCCGCTCGCAGCTGAGCTTCCTGGACCTCGACACGCTCCGCGAGGAGCCGGGCCCGGCGCTGCCCGGCGAGATCGTCGGCGGCATGGCGTTCTCGCGCAACGGCCGGCTGCTGGCGCTCACCATCCTGGGCGCGCGGCTGCCGCAGGACGTCTGGGTGGTGGACCGCGCCATCAACCGCCTGCGGCAGGTCACCCACGCGGCCCACGACGGCGTCGACCTGGCGGCGCTGGTGGCGCCGGAGCTGGTCCGCTTCCCGGCTGCCGACGGGCTCGAGCTGTCAGGTTGGCTCTACCGTCCGCCGGGGCCGGCGGGACCGGCGGGACCGGCGGGGGCGGTGCCGGCCGTGCTGGCGTTCCACGGCGGTCCCGAGGCGCAGGAGCGGCCCAGCTTCAACGCGCTCTATCAGGCGCTGCTGGCACGCGGCATCGCGGTGTTCGCGCCCAACGTCCGCGGCTCCGCCGGCTTCGGCAAGCGCTTCGTCAACCTGGACAACGGCGCGCTGCGGGTCAACGCGGTGCGCGACATTCGCGCCGCCGCCGAATACCTGGTGCGCGCGGGGATCGCCGACCCCAAGCGGCTCGGCATCATGGGCGGCTCCTACGGCGGCTTCATGACGATGGCCGGCCTGACCGAGTTCCCGGAGCTGTTCGCGGCCGGCGCCGACCTCTACGGCATCGTCAACTTCGTCACCTTTTTCGCCCACACCGAACCCTGGATGGCGGCGATCTCGAAGGTGGAATACGGCGACCCCGCGACCCAGCAGGATCTGCTGCAAGCGCTGTCGCCGATCCACAAGCTGGACCGCGTCCGCGCCGCCACCCTGGTGCTGCATGGCGCCAACGACACCAACGTGCCGGTGGTCGAGGCCGAGCAGGTGGTGCAGGCGCTCGAACGGCGCGGCGTGCCGGTCCGCTACGTGCTGTTCCCGGACGAGGGGCACGGCTTCCGCAAGCTCGCCAACCGCATCCGCTCGACGGCCGCCATCGTGCAGTGGTTCGAGGCCTACCTCGGGACCGGCAGCCGCCCCGCGCCAGCGGCTCCGAACACCACGCTCCCTCCGGCCGGACGTTCCTAGCGAGCCGCCGCCGCACCTGGGGAAACCAGCCCTGCACCGCCGATCGCCGTCGCCGCGGCGCCGCCCTCGCGCGGCGCGCCTCCTGGCCGTCCTCGCCACCCTGCTGGCCGGCGGCCTCGCCGGGCCCGGGTCCCCGCCGGCTGCCGCGGCCGCGGCAGGGCGGCCCCGCCACCACCGTCCGGCGGCGCCGCCAGCCGCGGCGGCGGCGGTTGGCGTGCCGGCGGTGGGCGCGACGCCGCTGCAACAGGCGGTCGGCCTCGAGGTCGGCCGCGAGGTGCGGGAGACCTCGGCAATCGGGGTGCAGGTGGTCGAGGTCGGCAGCGGCGGCGTCGCCTACAGCTACGGCGCCGACGAGCCCCGGACCATCGCCTCGAACACCAAGCTGTTCACCACCGCCGCGGCGCTCGACGCCCTCGGACCGGGCTATCTCTACGAGACCCGGCTGCTGCTGCGCGGCCAGGTGCAGCAGGGGGTGCTGCACGGCGACCTCGGAGTGGTCGGCGCCGGCGACCCCAGCATCTCCGGCCGCTCGTTCGACGGCGACCCCTATGGCGCGTTTCGCCCCTGGGCGCACGAGCTCGCGGCTCGCGGCGTGCGCCGGGTGGACGGCGACGTCTACCTCGACGCCGGGCTGTTCGAGACGCTCGAGATCCACCCCGACTGGCCGCGCCCGCAGCTCGCCAGCTGGTACGAGGCGCCGGTCGCGGCGCTGTCGTTCAGCGACAACTGCGTGCTGGTGCGGGTCTGGCCGCGCCAGCAGAGCGGGCTGGCGCGGATCGAGCTGGTGCCGCCGGTGAGCCTGTTCCAGGTCGTCAACAGCGCCGTCACCACCAGCTCGCGGCGCCGCAGCCACCTGACGGTGACGCGCCACGAGGACCGGCTGATCGTGGCCGGCAGCATCGACCGGCGGTCGGGCCCGCTCGAGGTCTGGGTCACCGTCCCCGATCCGGTGCGCTACTTCGGGCTGGCGATGATCGATGCGCTGGCGCAGGAGGGCATCGCGGTCGAAGGGCGGCCGCGCCAGGTGGCGCGCCTGCCGGGCCCGGTGTGGGAGCGGGTGGCGGTGTACCGCAGCAGCCTGCTCGACGCCATCCGCATCGCCAACAAGCACAGCCAGAATTTCTACGCCGAGAGCCTGGTGAAGCTGCTCGGCGCGCGCCGCTGCGGCGACGGCAGCTGGAGCGGCGGCGTGCGCGCGGTCGGTGACTTCCTGGCCGGCATCGGCGTGCCGGCCGGCGCCTACCACATGGTGGACGGCTCCGGGATGAGCCGCGCGGACCGCTTCACGCCGCGCGCCGTGACCCAGCTGCTGCGCCACATGGCGCTGCATCCCTGGGGCGAGGAGTTCATGCAGTCGCTGGCCGGTGCGGGCGACGTCGAGGGTTCGCTCCACGGCCGGATGACCGCCCCGCCGTACCGCGGCAACGTCTTTGCCAAGACCGGCACCATCGAAGGTGTCTCCGCCCTTTCCGGCTACGCCAAGGCCGCCTCCGGCAAGCTCTACGCCTTCTCCATCCTGGTCAACGGCAGCCGCAACGTCTGGCACGCCCGGCAAGCCCAGGACCGCATCGTCATGGCCCTGGTGGACCACGGATAGCGCTCGCGACGAGCGCCACCCGCTCGCGGCTCAGGGCATCATCAGGACGTCAGCAGCCGGGCGGCATTGTCGCCGAGGATGTCGGCCTGCTCGCGCGCGGCGATGGGCAGGCCGCGGATCGCATGCAGCATCGCCGGGATGCTGCCGATCTGGTGCGGGTAGTCGCTGCCGGCCAGGATGTGGCCGCTGCCGGCGAAGGCGATGGCGAGTTGCAGGGCGCCGGGGTCGAAGTTGACGGTGTCGTAGTAGAAGCCCTCGAGGATCTCGCTGGGCGGCCGGGTGATGTGGGCGCGGCATTCGCGGAAAGCGTGGAAGCCGCGGTCGAGCCGCTCCGCGAGGTAGGGGATGCCGCCGCCCAGGTGGCTCAGCACCCAGCGGATGCGGGGGAACCGCTCGGCGACGCCGCTGAACACCAGCTTGGCGGCGGCGAGCGTGGTGTCGAACAGGAAGCCCACCAGCGGCATCAGCCAGAAGTCGGTCATCGCCTCGACGCCGACCGGGTTGGTGGGGTGGATGTGGAGCACCGCGCCCAGGCCTTCCGCCGCCTCGTACAGCGGCCAGAAGCGCGGGTCGGCGAGCGCCACGCCGTTGACGTTGCTGAACAGCATGGCGCCCCGGAAGCCGAGCTGGGTGCAGGCGCGCTCGAGCTCGCGCACCGCCGCGGCGGGATCGTTGAGCGGCAGCGTGGCGAGGGCGGCGAAGCGTCCGCCATGATCGCGGACGATGGCCGCGAAGGCGTCGTTTACCAGGGCGGCGAGGCGGGCCGCGGTCGCCGGAGTCTCGACGTGGGTGCCGGGGGTCGTCAGGCTGAGCACCTGGGTGTCCACCCCCAGCTCCCGCAGCACCCCCGCGCGGTAGTCGATGTCGCGATGGCCGCGGACGGCGATGTTGTAGTCGCCGGGATAGTGCAGCCGCGGATTGCCCTCGGCGTCCATCGTCAGCCGCACGTTGGTGGTGCCGGAGCGCAGCGCATCGAGGTACTCCGGCGGATAGAAATGATTGTGGAAATCGATCACGCTCATGACTTCGCCCCCCGCACTCGCGGCTCCAGCTTATCCCTGAAGCCAGCGTGTGGGGCAGCTGGCGGGGCGGCCCCGTGAGTGTACCGGTCTGAACCGGGGGGGCGAGCGACGACCGCGGCCGGATGGGCCGCGGCCGTCCGCAGGCGAGCCGGGATGCGGCCCCTGAGGAGCCCGGAGGCGGTGGCGGGAAGAGGTAGAATGCCCCCCGGTCATGTCCACCGAGCCCAGCCCGCCGCCGGACCCGCCGCGTCCGTTGCAGCCCTTGCGCGGGCCGCGATCCCCGCTGCCGGCGCCCGGCCAGGCTGGCGGCCGCGGGCGCCCGCCGCGCCGCTGGCCCTGGGTGATGGCGCTCCTCGCCGTCACCGCCGGCGCGGTGACGGTGGTGGTGGCGCCGCTGGTGATCATGCGGCCCTTCCTGCCGCAGAGCGCGGCGGGTCTGGCCCGCGCCTGGGCGCTGCTGCGGTTCGGGCCGCAGGCGACGCTGGCGGCGCTCGCCGTCGCCGCGGCCCTCGCCGGGCGCCTCTGGCGCTCGACGCGGTGGCCCGGCCGGGTGGCGCTGGCGGCGGCGCTGCTGGTGACGGGCGCCGCGGCATGGGCGTCGCGCCAGGACGTCTTCGAGCGCATGTTCCCACCGCTGTTGCAGCCGGGCTACGCCAGTCCGGCGGCGGCCGCGGCTTTCGTCGAGCCTGGCGAGATGGTGCTGGCGGTCCAGATCGGCGGCGAGGCGGTGGCCTATCCGGTGCGCCAGATCGCCTACCATCACGTGCTGGAGGACGTGGTTGGCGGTACGCCGCTGGCCGTCACCTACTGAACGCTGTGCCACACCGGTCTGGTGTGGAACGCGGCGGTGAGCGGGCGGCGGTTGCGGTTCCACCTGTGCGGCATCAACAACCAGAACTTCGTCATGCGCGACGAGGAAACCGGCTCCTGGTGGCAGCAGGCCAGCGGCGAGGCGCTGTTCGGGCCATTGCGCGGCAGCCGGCTGCAACTGGTGTTCGCCGACGAGGTGAGCTTCGGGCTCTGGCGCCGCGAGCACCCGGGCGGCCGTGTCCTGCGTCCCGATGCCGCCGCGGCCTGGCGGCGCTGGAGCGCCGACTGGGAGACGAAGACGGCCCGCATGCCGGTGATCGCCGGCGCGGCGGGGGCTGACGGCCGTGGGCCGTTGCCGCCGCGCACCGTGATCCTGGGGTTGCAGCACGGCGGCGCGGCGCGGGCCTACCCGGTCGAGCCGCTCCGCCGGCAGGCGGCGGTGCTCGACGACCTGGGCGGGATGGCGGTGGTCATCCTGGTAGGGGAAGACGGCCGCTCGCTGCGGGCTTTCGAGAGCAGCCTCGACGGCCGCCAGGTGCCGTTCTTCGTCAAGGTCGCCGCCGCGGGCACCGCGGGCGGCGCCGGTCGCTCCGCGGCAGCCGCGGCGCCGTCCCCGCGGCGCTGGCTCGACGGGGTGAGCGGCAGCGAATGGGATTTCCAGGGCCGTGCGGTGGCCGGGCCGTGGCGGGGGCGGCAGCTGCGGCCGCTGCCGGCGATGCAGGACTACTGGTTCGACTGGCGGCGGTTCCATCCGGCAACCACCGTCTATGCCGGCGGCGGCGCCGGCTGAGCGCAGCCCGCCCGGCTCCGCCGGAGTGGCTGCCAGGGGAGGGAGACGAGGGATGTTCGAGCACCGGTGGATGCCGCTGCTGTCACGGCGGGCGTTCGCGCGCCGCATGGCCGGGCATGGCCTGTTCGCGCTCGCCTTCGTCGTCGTCTCCCTCGCCATCGGCATCGCCGGCTACCACCACTTCGAGCACATGCCTTACATCGACTCGCTGCTCAACGCCTCGATGCTGCTCGGCGGCATGGGTCCGGTCGGCGACCTGCATACCGTCGCCGGCAAGCTGTTCGCCTCGGCCTATGCGCTGTTCGCCGGCATCGGCTTCCTGGTGGTGGCCGGGGTGCTGTTCGCGCCGGTCATCCACCGCTTCCTGCACCGCTTCCATCTCGAGCTGGCGGCGGGCGAGGACGGGCAGCGCAAAGACCTGCCCGGGCGGCAGAGCTACCGCGCCGACCGCCCGCGCCATGCGGAGTCGCCGCCGGGATCGCGGCGGGACGTCCATCCGGAGCCCGGCTGCGACTCGAATGAAAACTGATCGGCTGCACAGGGAGGACGCCAGATGAATCATGCGATGACCACGACGGCCTTTGCCATCGACGGCTACCGGGTGGTGCGAACGGTCGGCATCGTGCGCGGCATCACCGTGCGCTCGCGCTCGATCTTCGGCACCCTTGGCGGGTCGCTGCAGACCCTGGTCGGCGGCAACATCACGCTCTTCACCTCGCTGTGCGAGAAGACCCGCGCCGAGGCCTTCGACCTGATGGTCCAGCACGCCGAGGCGCACGGCGCCAACGCCGTCGTCGGCGTGCGCTACGACGCGACCGAGGTGATGAACGGCGTCACCGAGGTGCTGTGCTACGGCACCGGCGTGGTGCTGGAGCCGGCGGCGCGGCCCGCGGCATGAGCGGTGAGAAGCTGGCATATACTGACACCGGTAAGATCTCTTCTTAGGATTTCTTGAAGGACGCGGCGCCGGATGAGCACCCTCGAGCAGACCAGGCCGCCGGCCGAAGCCACGCTGGCCAAGTCTCGGACAGGCATCGAGGGCCTCGACGAGATCACCGGCGGCGGCCTGCCGCAGGGCAGGCCCACCCTGGTCTGCGGCAGTGCCGGTTGTGGCAAGACCCTGCTGGCGATGGAGTTCCTCGTCCGCGGCACGGTCCAATACGGCGAGCCGGGCGTCTTCCTGGCCTTCGAGGAGACCGCCGAGGAGCTGGCGGAGAACGTCCGCTCCCTGGGTTTCGACCTGGACGACCTGGTCCGCCGGCGGCAGCTTGCCGTGGACTACGTTCACGTCGAGCGCAGCGAGATCGAGGAGACCGGCGAATACGATCTCGAGGCGCTGTTCATCCGGCTCGGCTACGCCATCGACTCGGTCGGCGCCAAGCGCGTCGCCCTCGACACCATCGAGACCCTGTTCGGCGGGCTGGCCAACGAGGCGGTGCTGCGAGCCGAGCTGCGCCGCCTCTTTCGCTGGCTCAAGGACCGCGACGTGACCGCGGTCATCACCGCCGAGCGGGGCGACGGCACGCTCAGCCGCCACGGGCTCGAGGAGTACGTCTCGGACTGCGTCATCCTGCTCGATCACCGGGTCGTCGAACAGATCGCCACCCGGCGCCTGCGCGTCGTCAAATACCGCGGCTCCGCCCACGGCACCAACGAGTATCCGTTCCTCATCGACGAAGGCGGCCTCGAGGTGCTGCCGATCACCACGGCGGGGCTCGAGCACGCGGTGTCGAGGGAGCGCATCCCGACCGGCGTGCCGCAGCTCGACGCCATGCTGGGCGGCGGCGGCTACTACCGCGGCAGCAGCATCCTGGTGTCGGGGGACGCCGGCAGCGGCAAGAGCAGCATCGCGGCGCAATTCGTCGCCGCCGCCTGCGAGCGCGGCGAGCGGTGCGTCTACTTCGCCTTCGAGGAGTCGCAGGACCAGGTGGTCCGCAACATGGCGTCGATCGGCATCGACCTCGAGCCCCACCTGCGGCACGGCACCCTGGTGTTCCACGCCTCCCGCCCGACGCTGGTCGGCCTCGAGGGCCACTTGGCGCGCATGCACCGGACGATCCGCCAGGCGCAACCGCGGGTGGTGGTGATCGATCCGGTCAGCACTTTCCTGGCGGTGGGCGCCGCGGCCGACGTCAAGGCCCTGCTGGTGAGGCTGCTGGACTTCCTCAAGGAGCGACAGATCACCGTGCTGTTCACCAACCTGTCTGGCGGCGGGGACCCCACCGAGCAGACCGCCGTCGGCATCTCGTCGTTGATGGACACCTGGCTGCTGCTGCGCAACTTCGAATCCGCCGGCGAGCGCAACCGCAGCCTCTACGTCCTCAAATCGCGAGGCATGAGCCATTCCAATCAGGTCCGCGAGTTCCTGCTCACCGAGCACGGCATCGAGCTGGTGGACGTCTGCCTCGGCCCGGAGGGGGTGATGGTCGGCTCGGCGCGCAAGGCGCTGGAGGCGCAGCAGCGCCTCGCCGCCGCGGCCGGCGCGCGGGAGGCCTCCTGGCGGCGGCAGGAGCTCGAGCTGAAGCGCCAGGAGATGGAAGCGCGCATCGCCACCCTGCGCAGCGAGTTCACGCTGGAGGAGGAGCGGCTCGGCCGCCAGCTCGCCGACGACGCCGCGTTGCGCGAGCGCCTCGACAAGGATCGCGCGGCGCTCCGCCGCGGCCGCCAGGACGACCTGTCGGCGGCAGGGCCGGGCCAAGGAGCGCTCGATGAATGAGCCAGCCGTGCCCGCACCGGCCGCGGGCGACGCGGTCCCGCCCGTCGAGGCTCCGGAGAGGTTTTGGGACCTGCGGCTCTACACTGCCGGACAGACGGCGCGATCCACGACTGCCCTGGCGAACCTCAAGAAGATCTGCGAGGAGCACCTCGCCGGCAGGTACCGGATCGAGGTGGTCGATCTCATGGCGAACCCCCAGCTCGCCCGCCATGACCAGATCATCGCCATCCCGACGCTGGTGAGGAAGCTGCCGTCGCCGATGCGCAAGATCATCGGCGACCTGTCGCGGACCGAGCGGGTGCTGATGGGATTGGATCTCCAACCTCGGAGCTGAGGCCGGCCAGCCCGCGGCGACGCCGGCCCGCGAGACGCAAGCCATGCATGACGCGGTGATGACGCGCGAGGAGCTGCTCGAGGAGGTGGCGAAGCTGCGGGAGCGGCTCGCCGAGCCGGAGGAGACCGTGGACGCCATCCGGCACGGCGAGGTGGACGCCTTCGTGGTGCTCGGTGCCGGCGGCGAGACCATCCACACCCTCGGCACGGGAGAGCTGCTGGCCCAGCTGCAGGCGGTCACCGATTCCTTGCCGGTGCTGGTCTCCTACCTCGACTCCGAGCTGCGGTATCGCTTCAACAGCCGTCTCTACGAGTCCTGGTTCGGGCTGCCGCTGCACGAGATCACCGGCCGGCGGATCGTGGAGGTGATGGGCGAGGCGGTGTTCGCGAGCCTGCGCGCGGAGATCGAGCGGGCGCTGGCCGGAGAGCGGGTGAGCTTCGAGCGGTGGCTGGACCTGCCGGGCGCCGGCAGGCGCTGCGCCGAGATCACCCTGGTGCCGCACCGGCGCGAGGCCGAGGTTCAGGGCATCGTGGCCTTCATCCAGGACGTGAGCGAGCGCCGGCGCGCCGAAGAGTCGCTGCGCCTGCTCGCCGATTCGGGCAAGCTGCTTTCGGACTCCGCCGGCGGTGCCGCCCTGCTCGCCGACGCCGCCAGGCTGGCCGTGCCGGCGCTCGCCGACTGGTGCTGCTTCGCGCTGGTGGAGGATGGTCCCGGTGGCGAGCCGGGGCCGGTCGCCGCGGGCCGTCAGCCGGAGCCGAGCGTTGCGAGCTCGCGGCTGGACGTGCCGCTGATCGCACGTGGCCGGACGCTGGGGACCTGGAGCTTCGTCTACGCGGAGTCGGGCCGCCATCACGGACCGGAGGAGCGCGAGGTGGCGCAGGAGCTGGCGCGGCGCATCGCCGTGGCCCTCGACAACGCCCGGCTGTACCGCGAGCTGGAGGCGGCCAATCGTGCCAAGGACCAGTTCCTGGCCAAGCTCAGCCACGAGCTGCGCACGCCGCTGACGCCGGTGCTGGCGATGGCCACGCGGCTGCTGGCCGAGGATGGCGGCGGCGCGGGTGGTCGGCGGGACGGCCTCGCCATGATCCGCCGCAACGTCGAGCTGGAGGCGCGGCTGATCGACGATCTGCTCGACCTGACGCGGATCGGCCTCGGCAAGCTCGACCTGCGCGGCGAGGTGACGGACCTCCACCAGGTGGTCCGGCAGGCGCTCGAGACCTGCGACGAGCGCGAGCTGGCGGCGCGGCAGGTGGAGCTGGACCTCGCCGCCGGCGAGCACCAGGTATGGGGCGATCCCTCGCGGCTGGCGCAGGTCTTCTGGAACCTGCTGAGCAACGCCCTCAAGTTCACGCCGCCGGGCGGCACCGTCCAGCTGCGGTCCTATCTGGCGCCGGCGGAGCCCGCCACGGCGGAGCCCGCCGCCGCTGGCGAGGCCGCCGGCCGGCAGCTGGTGGTGTCGGTCGCGGACTCCGGCGTCGGGGTCGATCCGCAGGCCTTGCCGCACATCTTCGACGCCTTCGATCAGGGCGAGGCGAGCAACGCCCGCCGCTTCGGCGGCCTGGGGCTGGGATTGACGATCAGCAGGGCCATCGTCGAGCTCCACGGTGGCAGCCTCACCGCGCACAGCGCCGGGCGCGACCGGGGCACGACGTTCGTCGTGCGGCTGCCGCTGGCCGCCGGGCAGGCAGCCATGGCCGCCCGAGCGGGCGCCGGTGATGCGGCGGCAGCCGGCGCCGACCACGAGCCGGCGCCGGTCCGCGCCCTGCACGTGCTGGTGGTCGAGGATCATGCCGACACCGCGGCGGCGGTGGCGTCGCTGCTGCAGGCCATCGGCCACCGCATCACCGTGGCGGGAAGCGTCGCGGCGGCCCTCGCGGCGGCCGACGGCGACTGGCCCGACCTCCTGGTCAGCGACCTGGGCCTGCCGGACGGCGACGGCTACGAGCTCATGCGCGCCCTTGCCGGCCGCCGTCCCGGCCTCGTCGGCATCGCCCTTTCGGGCTACGGCATGACTGCCGACATCGCCCAGAGCCGCGAAGCGGGCTTCGCCCTCCACCTGGTCAAGCCGGTGACTCTGGAAGCCCTGGCCGAGGCGGTGCGGCGGTTGGCCGGCGGGGCGGTGGCGGAGGACTGAGGGAGAGCGGCGCCGAGCGCCAGCGGCGTCACCCTGGCGCGGCGCGGCGCCGCTGCTCCAGCAGCGCCATCGCCGCGTCGCGCTGCAGGTGGACCAGCAGCACCAGGAGGTCTCCCGGCCGGGCCCAGGCGAGAGCCTGCTGGACGGCTTCCAGCTCGGTGGCGGCATGGGCGATGGCTTCCCGTCGGGCTCCCAGGTGCAGCAGCTCGGCCTCGAGGATCGCCGGGACCTCGCCGGGCAGGCGGCCGCGCAGCATCGCCGGCAGCTCCTTGAGGATGATGCGGTCGGGGCGGAGCGCCCAGGCGGCGCGGGCGAGGTCGCGGATGGCCTGATCGTCGCGGTCGCCGGCCTGGCCGAGGATCAGCAGGCGGCGCTTGGCGGGCAGGGTGGCGGCGAAGCCGACCAGGGCCGCCAGCCCGTGGGGGTTGTGGGCGTAGTCGAGCAGGGCGCGGCAGCCGTCGATCTCCATCAGGCAGCTCCGTCCGGGGTTGTCGCCGAAATCGTCGTTGCGCAGCGCGGCGAGGCCGTCGGCCATCGCCGCCACCGGCAGGCCGAGGGCGGCGGCGAGGCCGATGGCGGTGAGGGCGTTGGCGAGGTTGTAGCGCGCGGCGCCGCCGAAGGCGATGGGTACGCCGGCGATCGTGGCCACGATCTCGCGCCTGCCGGCACGGACCAGGACGAGCTGGTCGCTCTCGAGCAGCACGGCGTCGCCGCCCGCTGCCAGGTGGGCGGCCAGATCGAGGCCGGCCGGGGCAGGGAGGTGCGGCTCGAGGCTGGTCCAGGTGACCGGCGAGGGGCCGCGGCTGCCGCGCGCCGCCAGCTCGGGATCGGCGGCGTTGAGCACCGCCCGGCCCGCCGGCACGACGACGCTGGTGACCAGCAGCTTGGTCTCGGCGAGGCCGGCCAGGTCGTCCACGCCATAGCCGCCGAGGTGGTCGGCGGCGACGTTGGTGACCGCCGCCGCGTCCACCCGCTCGAGCGCCAGGCCGCGGCGCAGCAGGCCGCCGCGGGCGGTCTCGAGCACCGCCGCCTGTACCCGGCGGTCGCGCAGCAGGGTGCGGGCGCCGCCCGGGCCCGAGTAGTCGCCGGTGTCGAGCACGGCGCCGCCGACCTCGATCCGGTCGGTGGTGGTGACGCCGGCGGTGCGGCCGGCGGCGGTCAGCATGGCGGCGGCGAGGCGGACGGTGGTGGTCTTGCCGTTGGTGCCGGTGACCAGCGCCACCGGCACGTCGTGCAGCGCGGCCCAGTCCACCGCCCGGGGCCGCGGCAGCCGGCCGCGCGGCCAGCTGCGGGAGCCGGCGCCGAGCCCGATCGAGACCTGGTCGTCGTCGGCCAGGCAGGCCACGCCGTGCGCCGCGGCGGCGGCGCGCAGGGCCAGCAGGGCCGGGTCGCGCTCGCGGGCGATGGCGGCCCGCAGCCGCGCGGCGGCGTCCGCGAAGCCGGCGGCGTCCGGCTCACCGGCGCCGTTCACCTCGGCGGCGGCGGCCGCGGCCGCCCATTCGTCGATCTCGGTGGCGGCGTAGAGCGCGTCCACCGGGGCGCTCAGATAGAGGCTGGCGCCGGCGCCGAAGCGACGCACCGCCAGCTCCTGCTCGCGCCAGCCCACGGCGTCGAGCATGCGGCGGGCCTGCCGCAACCAGGCGCCGACCGCGGCCTCCGCCTCGGCGTCTGCGAGGGCGGCGTCGATCACGGCGCCGGGGCGCCGCGAGAGCAGGTTCGGTCCGGTGAGCCGGCGGGAGTCGTGGAGCCGCATGCCGTCCTCCCGGTCGAGCGCCGGGGAGCGCGGCGTGCAGCGTACACCAGACCGCACGGGGGCCGCGTGCTAGCATTTCAGGCCGCGCACGAGGAGGTAGGGGAGGAGGAACGCCGATGGAGATGCTGCCGCCGCAGGCCGCCGGCAAGCCGGGGCCGCTGATCGCCATCGGGGGCGCCGAGGACAAGGTGCGCGAACGCACCATCCTGCGCTACTTCCTGGAAGTGGCCGGCGGTTCGAGCGCCTCGGTGGTCGTGCTGGCCACCGCCTCGGAGGTGCCGGAGACCGGCGAGCGCTATGCCGACCTGTTCTATGCGCTCAACGCCGAGAGCGTCGAAGTGCTGCGCATCGCCAGCCGCGAGGACGCGCTGGCGGCGGGGGCCGAGGCGCACGAGCTGCTCGACTACGCGACCGGGCTGTTCATCACCGGCGGCGGTCAGCTGCGGCTGTCGTCGGCGCTGGGCGGCACCGAGGTGGCGGCGGCGATCCGCGCCCGCCACGCCGCCGGGATGGTGGTGGCGGGCACCAGCGCCGGCGCGGCCTTCCTCTCCCAGCACATGATCGCCCTGGGCGACAGCGGTGCCACGCCGCGGCGGCGCCTGGTGCACCTGGCTCCGGGCCTGGGCCTCGCGCCCCAGCTGGTGATCGACCAGCACTTCCGGCGCCGCGACCGGCTCGGCCGCCTGCTCACCGCGCTCTCGTACCACCCCGGCCTGCTGGGGGTCGGCATCGACGAGGACACCGCGGCGGTGATCGACGCCGAGGGCTCGCTGCGCGTGCTGGGGGCGGGCGCGGTGACCGTCGTCGACGCCCACGACCTGCGCTACACCGACAGCCATGCCGCGCACCGCGGCCAGCCGCTCGCCATGCTGGGCGTCAAGCTCGACGTGCTGACCTCCGGCTGCCGCTACGACGTCGACCGCCGCGCCGCACACCCGCCGCCCCAGGGCACGGTGCGGCTGGACCCCATCGATCGCTTCGAGATGGCGGAGCGCGAGCGGGCCGGCGCGGCGCCCGGGAACGGCCAGACGATCGCCGCCGCCGAGCGCGAGGGCGGTGGCGGCACGCTCGCCGAGCGCACTGCCGACCGGGGCGACCGGTGACCCGGCAGGATGACCCGGCGATGGTGATCCGGCGACCGGTGACCCGGCGATGAAGATCCTCGAGACGCGGGTCTACCGCGGCCCCAACCTCTATGCGCTGGGTCCGGTGATCCGGCTGCGGGTGGACTTGGGCGAGCTCGAGGAGTACCCGACGCTGCGCTTGCCCGGGTTCAACGAGCGGCTGCTGGCGCTGATCCCGACCCTGCAGGAGCACTCGTGCTCCTACGGCGAGCCCGGCGGCTTCGTGCGCCGTCTGCGCGAGGACGAGGGCACCTGGCTCGGGCACGTGCTCGAGCACGTGGCGATCGAGCTGCAATGCCTCGCCGGCACGCCGGTCACCTATGGCAAGACACGCAGCGAGGGGCTGCCTGCCGGCCAGTACCACGTCATCTACAGCTTCGCCGAGGAGGCGGTGGGCAGCGCCGCCGGCGAGCTGGGCCTGGCGGTCATCCACCACCTGCTGCCGCCCGAGCGGGAGGCCAGCGACCCGGGACCGTTCGACTTCGCCGCCCGCCTGGAGCGGCTGGTGCGCCTGGCGCAGCGGCGCGCCTTCGGCCCCTCGACCGGGGCGCTGGTGCGCGCCGCCGAGGAGCGCGAGATCCCCTGGATGCGGCTCAACGACCGCTCGCTGGTGCAGCTGGGGCATGGCAAGTTCCAGCGCCGCATCCAGGCGACGATCACCAGCGAGACCCGCCACACCGCGGTGGAGATCGCCTCCGACAAGCGGCTCACCAACCAGATCCTCGCCGACCTGGGCCTGCCGGTGCCGCGCCAGCTGCGGGTCTACGACGCCGAGGAGGCGGTGGCGGAGGCCGCGTCGCTCGGCTATCCGGTGGTGGTCAAGCCGCTCGACGGCAATCACGGCAAGGGGGTCAGCATCGGCTTGCGCACCGCCGAGCAGGTGCGGGCGGCGTTCGAGTTGGCCGCCGAGTACTCCTCGGCGGTGATCGTCGAGACCTTCCAGGAGGGCAATGACTATCGCCTGCTGGTGGTCGACGGCAAGCTGCTGGCGGCGGCGCAGCGGGTGCCCGGGCACGTCGCCGGCGACGGCCGCCACAGCGTCGCCGAGCTGGTCGAGATCGTCAACCAGGACCCGCGGCGCGGGGTCGGCCACGAGAAGGTGCTCACCCGCCTGGAGCTCGACGACCAGGCGTTGCGGCTGCTCGCCGAGGCCGGCCTGACGCCGGAGTCGGTGCTGCCGGACGGGCAGGTCTGCTACCTGCGCTCGACCGGCAACCTGAGCACCGGCGGCACCTCGATCGACCAGACCGACACCATCCACTACGACAACCGCATCATGGCCGAACGCGGCGTGCGTGCCCTGGGCCTCGACGTCGGCGGCGTCGATTTCATCTCGCCCGACGTCTCGCGCAGCCACAAGGAGGTCGGCGGGGCGATCGTCGAGATCAACGCCGCGCCTGGTTTCCGCATGCACACCGCCCCCACCGAGGGCACGCCGCGCGACGTCGCCGGCCCGGTGATCGACATGCTGTTCCCGGCCGGCACGCCGTACCGCATCCCGATCGCCGCCATCACCGGCACCAACGGCAAGACCACCACCACCCGCATGGTGGGTCACATCCTCAAGCTCTCCGGCTACACCGTCGGCATGGCGACCAGCGACGGGGTGTACATCGACGGCGTGCTGACGGTCAAGGGCGACATGACCGGCCCGTGGGCCAGCCACCTGGTGCTGCGTGACCCGACGGTGGATGCGGCGGTGCTCGAGACGGCGCGCGGCGGCATCGTGCGCACCGGGTTGGGCTGGCGCAAGTGCAGCGTCGGCGCGGTGCTCAACGTCGCCTCGGACCACCTGGGCATGGGCGGCATCGAAAGCCTCGACGACCTGGCGCGGGTCAAGCAGGTGATCGTCGAGGTGGCGCGGGACTACTGCGTGCTCAACGCCGACGATCCGCGGGTGGTGCGGATGGCGCGCCACAGCCCGGGGCGGCCGATCTACGTCACCATGGATCCGCGCAACGAGAAGGTCGCGGCGCACGTGCGGCACGAGCGCGGCGCCGCGGTGTCGCTCGAAGAGGGGCTCTCCGGCCGCATGATCGTGCTCTACCGGGGCGGCGAGCTGGTGCCGCTGCTGCCGGCGCGGCAGGTGCCGGCCACGGTGGAGGGCCATGCGATCCACAACATCCAGAACGCCATGTTCGCCGCCGCCATCGCGCACGGCATGGGCATCGGGGTGGAGAACATCCGCCAGGGGCTGCGCACCTTCACCGCCGATTTCTTCCAGACGCCGGGGCGGATGAATTTCTACAACGAGCACCCTTTCCGGGTGTTGCTCGACTATGCGCACAACGCCCACGGCATGCAGGCGATGACGCGCCTGATCCGCGGCCTGACGGTGCACGGGCGGCGCATCGGGGTGATCGCGGCGCCCGGCGACCGCCGCGACGAGGACATCGCGGAGCTCGCCGCCGCCGCGGCGCCGGCGTTCGATCTGGTGCTGGTGAGGGAGGACGACAACCGCCGCGGCCGCCCGCCGGGGGAGGTCGGGGAGCTGCTGCGGCGCGGCTTGGTGGCGGCCGGTTTCCCTGCCGACGCCATCGCGCCCGAGATCCAGAGCGAGGAGGCGGCGGTCGCCAAGGCGCTCGCGACGGCGCGGGCCGGCGACCTGGTGGTGATCTTCGGCGACCAACTCGCCCGCGTCTGGGACCAGATCGTCAGCTTCGGCGGCGAGCGGGAGGCCGCGGCCGCCAGCGCTGTCTGGCCGCCGCCGGAGCGCGCGGCGGCGACGGCCGAGGACCGTTTCGACACGCCGGGACGGCAGGCTGCGACCGCGGTTACCGCCGCGGCCGTCACCGCCGTCACCGCCGCCACCGAGCTCCCCGACGACTTCGAGGACTGATAAGCCAAGGCGCCGGCCGGGCGCCGGCGCCCGAGCGACCTTGCCAGGGTCGGCCCGAGTCAGTCCGAATCGGCTTTGACGCATCAAGAAATCTTGATGTAATATCCCGATCATGGCGACCGGGCGCTGGGACGCGCGGCTCTTGGCACGGCGGTTCTACGCGCTCGGCGACGAGATCCGCCTCGAGATCCTCGACCTGCTGCGGGGGGGCGAGCGCTGCGTCTGCGAGCTGACGGCGCATCTGGACCTGGCCCAATCCCGGCTGTCGTTCCATCTCAAGGTGCTGAAGGACGCCGGTCTGGTGTCCCACCGGCGCGAGGGGCGGTGGTCCTACTACGCGCTGGACGCGGCGGCGTTGCGCGAGACCGGGGCGTTCCTGGGCCGGGTGCGGCCCTCCGCGGCGCCGGCGTGCTGCCCGATTTCACCCCTGCGAAAGGAGCTGCGATGAGCGTCGACGATAGCCTCAAGAGCCTGGTTCAGGAGAAATACGGACGCGCCGCGCGGGCGGCGCGGGACGGCGAGGAGGCCGCCGGGTGCTGCGGGACGTCCGCGGCAGGCAGCGGCGGCGGCTGCGGTTGCGCCGGCGGCGGCGGCGATCCCATCACCTCCGACCTCTATGGCGCGGAGCAGGCGGCGGCGATCCCCGAGGCGGCGCTGCGCGCCTCGCTGGGATGCGGCAATCCCACCGCGCTGGCCGAGCTGGCGCCGGGCGAGGTGGTCCTGGACCTGGGCTCGGGCGGCGGCATCGACGTGCTGCTGTCGGCGCGGCGGGTGGGTCCGGCCGGCAAGGTCTACGGGCTCGACATGACCGAAGAGATGCTGACGCTGGCGCGCGCGAACCAGCGCCGGGCGGGGGTCGAGAACGTCGAGTTCCTGCGCGGCGAGATCGAGGCGATCCCGCTGCCCGACGCGGCGGTCGACGTGGTGATCTCGAACTGCGTGATCAACCTTTCGAGCGACAAGCGGCGGGTGCTGTCGGAGGCTTTCCGGGTGCTCAGGCCGGGAGGCCGCTTCGCGGTCTCGGACGTGGTGGTGCGCGGCGCGTTGCCGGCGGCGGTGCGCCGCAGCCTGGAGCTGTGGGTGGGTTGCGTCGCCGGAGCGCTCGAGGAGACGGAGCTCGAGCGCCTGCTGGCCGAGGTCGGTTTCGAGGCTGCCGAGATCGAGCCGACCCGCATCTACCAGCTCGCGGACGCCCGGGACTTCCTGGCCAGCGCGGGCCTCGACGCCGAGCTCCTGGCCACCGAGGTCGAGGGCCGCATCATGGCCGCTTTCGTGCGCGCGCGGAAGCCGGCGGCCGCGACCGCCAGGTGAGCGACCCGTGGACCAACCTCGCGACGGCAGGTTCAAGATCCTGTTCCTCTGCACGGGCAACTCCGCCCGGAGCATCATCGCCGAGTACCTGATGCGCAAGCTCGACGGCGGCCGTTTCGAAACCTTCAGCGCCGGGTCGCATCCCAGGGGAGCGGTGCATCCCATGGCGCTCGAGGTGCTGAGGGACTATTACGACGTCGATGCAACGGGCGCCCGTAGCAAGTCATGGGACGAGCTCCGCGGCCAGACCTTCGACTTCGTGATCACCGTCTGCGACCAGGCCC
>DATGHG010000011.1:0-7595 GCA_035308185.1 Thermoanaerobaculia bacterium
CCGCTGTTCCAGGTGCTGTTCAACCTGATCAACGTGCCGATGGAGCCGCTGCGTCTACCCGGGCTGACGGAGTCGCCGCTGGCGGCGGTGGGGGCGGACTCGAAGTTCGATATGACGTTCTACGTCGAGGAGATCGGCGGCGAGGTGGCGTTCCACCTGGTCTACAACGCGGACCTGTTCGACGGTGGGCGGATGGTCGAGCTGCTGTCGCAGATCGAGAGCGTGCTCAGTCAGGCGGCGGCGGACCCGGAGTTGCCGATCGGCTCGCTGTCGCTGCTGACCGCGGCGGCGGCGGCGTTGTTGCCGCATCCCGAGCGGCCGCTGGGGGCGACCTGGCAGGGCGCCTTCCACGGGCAGTTCGCGGCGCAGGCGCGGCGGCTGCCGGGCAAGCTCGCGGTGAGCGATGCCGCCGGCAGCGAGAGCGGCGCGACCAACTTGACCTACGCCGAGCTCGACGCCGAGAGCAACCGCCTCGCCCACTGGCTGGTCGCCGGCGGCGTCGCCAAGGGCGACGTGGTCGCCATCCACGCCCACCGCGGCGCGCCGCTGGTGGTGGCGGTGATCGGCGTGCTGAAGGCCGGCGGCGTCTTCCTGCTGCTCGACCCCGCCTATCCGCCGCGCCGCCAGGCGGAGCTGCTGGGGCTTGGCGGCGCCCGGGCGTTCGTCCACCTGGCGGCCACCGGCGAGCTGCCGGAGCCGCTCGCCGCGGCGGTCGCGGCGCTGCCCTGCCGGATCACCCTCGGCGCGGCCGGCGGCCGGGGTGGACGGCTGCCGCAGCTGGCGGGCTGGCCGGCGACCGATCCCGGCGTCGCGGTGGGTCCCGACGATCCCTGCGTGCTCACCTTCACCTCGGGCTCGACCGGGGTGCCGAAGGGCGTGCTGGGACGGCACGGGTCGCTGGCGCACTTCGCGCCGTGGGCGGCGCGCCGCTTCGGGCTCTCCGCCGCGGACCTTTCGGCGATGACCTCGGGCCTGGCGCACGACCCGATGCAGCGCGACATCTGCGTGCCGTTGCAGCTCGGCGCCACGCTCTGCATCCCCGATCCGGTGGCGCTGTGGAGCTCGGGCTGGCTGGCCGGCTGGCTGCGGCGCGAGGCGATCACCTTCGTCAACCTGACGCCGGCGATGGTGCAGCTGCTCACCGAGCGGGAGCCCGGCGCGGCCGGAGACGGTCCGGTGCCGGTGCCGTCGCTGCGCCATGCCTTCCTGGTGGGCGACGTGCTGACCCGCCGCCAGGTGGAGCGGCTCGTCGAGCTGGCGCCGGCGGTGACCTGCGTCAACCTCTACGGCTCGACCGAGGGGCAGCGGGCGGTGAGCCATCACGTCACCAACCCGGCGCCCGCCGGCGGCCGGCCGGGCGGGGGCGGCGGGCTCGAGGAGCGCGAGGTGCTGCCGCTGGGGCGCGGCATCGACGAGGTCGAGCTGCTGGTGCTCGACCGGCAGCGTCGGGTTGCCGGCATCGGCGAGTTGGGCGAGCTGGCGATCCGCAGCCAGCACCTGGCGCTCGGCTACCTCGGGGATCCGGTGCAGACGGCGCAGCGCTTCGTGGTCAATCCGGGGACCGGCCTGGCGGCGGACCGCATCTACCTCACCGGCGACCTGGGGCGCTACCTGCCCGACGGCGAGGCCGAGTTCGTCGCGCGCGCCGACAACCAGGTCAAGATCCGCGGCTTCCGCATCGAGCCGGCCGAGATCGAGATGGCGCTGGCCCGGCATCCGGGGTTGCGCGAGGTGGCGGTGATCGCGCGCGCCGACCGCGGCGGCGACAAGCGGCTGGTGGCCTACGTGGTGGCGGCCGGGGCCGAGGCGCCGGCGCCGAGCGCGCTGCAGGACTTCCTGCGCCAGGCGCTGCCCGAATACATGGTGCCGGGAGCGTGGGTGACCCTGCCGGCGCTGCCGCTGACCGCCAACGGCAAGCTCGACCGGCGGGCGCTGCCGGAGCCGGCGGCGGCGGGAGCCGGCGACGAGGCGGGTTACGTGGCGCCGGCCACCGCGGCGGAGCTGGCGGTGGCCGAGATCTGGCAGGACGTGCTCGGCGTCGAGCGGGTGGGCGTCCACGACAAGTTCTTCCATCTCGGCGGCCATTCGCTGCTGCTGGTGCGGGTGCAGGGGCGGCTCGCCGAGCGCTTCGGCAAACCGCTGTCGATCCTCGATCTTTTCAAGTATCCGGACGTCGCCTCGCTCGCCCGCTTCCTCGCCGCCGAACCCGCCGCGCTCGGCGCGCCGGAGACCACCGCGGCGGAGGAGCCGGATGCAGCGCGGGAGCAGCAGCTCGAGCTGGGCAAGACCCGTCGGCGCCAGCGGTTGGCGATGCGCGGCGATCCGGACCCCGCGGCACCGGCGGCGCCGGCAGGAGGTGAGATCTGAGCAGCGTCGATTCCGGCCGTAACGGCCTCGAGATCGCGATCGTCGGACTGGCGCTACGGGTGCCGGGAGCGGCGGACGCCGAGCGTTTCTGGAGCAACCTGTGCGCCGGGGTGGAGTCGCTCACCCGTTTCGGCGACGCCGAGCTGCTGGCCGCGGGAGTGGACCGCAAGCTGCTCGCGGATCCGCGCTACGTCAAGGCGGGTGCGGTGGTCGCGGGCGCCGACCTGCTCGACGCCCCCTTCTTCGAGCTGACGCCGCGCGAGGCCGAGGTCATCGACCCGCAGCACCGACTCTTCCTCGAGTGCTGCTGGGAGGCGCTCGAGGACGCGGGCTACGACACGGCCCGCTACCGCCGGCCGGTCGGCGTCTACGCCGGCGTCGGCATGAGCAACTACACGCTGCTCAACCTGTGGGCCAATCCCGCCCTGCTGGACGTCGTCGGCAGCCTGCTCGGCTCGGACAAGGACCACCTGCCGACGCTGGTCTCGTACAAGCTGGACCTGTCGGGGCCGAGCCTGGCCGTGCAGAGCGCCTGCTCGAGCTCGCTGGTGGCGGTGCACCTGGCCGCCCAGGGGCTGCTCAACGGCGAGTGCGACATGGCGCTTGCAGGCGGCAGCTCGATCCGCTATCCGCAGCAGGAGGGCTACCTGTGGTCCGAAGGCGGCCTGGCGTCGCCCGACGGCCACACCCGCTCCTTCGACGCCGATGCCCGGGGCACCATGTACGGCAGCGGCGCCGGGGTCGTGTTGCTCAAGCGGCTGGAGGACGCGCTTGCCGCCGGCGACCGGGTGCGGGCGGTGATCAAGGGATCGGCGATCAACAACGATGGCGCCGGCAGGATGGCGTATGCGGCACCGAGCCAGCTGGGACAGACCAGGGCGGTGCGGGCCGCGCTGCGTATGGCCGAGGTCGATCCGGCGTCGATCGGCATGGTCGAGGCGCACGGCACCGCGACGCCGCTGGGCGACTCGATCGAGGTCGCCGCCCTGACCGAGGCCTTCCGCAGTGCCACCCCGCCGCGTCCCGGCAGCTGCGCCCTGGGCTCGGTCAAGCCGAACATCGGGCATCTCAACACCGCCTCGGGGGTGGCGGGCTTGATCAAGGCGGTGCTTGCCCTCGAGCACCGGGCGGTGCCGCCGACCCTGAACTTCCAGCGCCCCAACCCGCAGCTCGGGCTCGAGGCCGGACCCTTCTTCGTCAACACCGCCACGCTCGACTGGCCGGCCGGGGCGCAACCGCGGCGCGCCGCCGTGCACTCGTTCGGCATCGGCGGCACCAATGCGCACGTCATCCTGGAGGAGGCCCCGGCCGCTCCCGGCGCTCCCGTCGACCTCCCGGCTGGCGCCGCCGCCCCTGGCGTCGCGGCCGGCTTGGCCGATTCCACACGCTCGTCGCGAGGTGCCCAGCTGCTGGTGCTCTCGGCGCGCAGCGCCGCCGCGCTCGCCGCCGCCGGCGACCGCCTCGCCGCTCATCTGCGGCGCCATCCCGAGCTGCCGCTGGCGGACGTGGCCTTCACTCTGCAGGTCGGGCGCCGCGCCTTCGGCCACCGGCGGGCGGTGCTGGTGCGCGACGTCGCGGGCGCCGTGAGCGCCCTATCCGAAACCGCGGTGAGCGCCCTATCCGCGGGCGCGGCAAGCGCCCCGCCATCAGAAGGCGCGGCGAGTGCCCGCGCCAGCGTGGCAGGAGAGGCCAAGACGCCGCCGCCGATGGTCTTCCTGCTGCCCGGCCATCTCGACCCCGCCGCGATCGCCCGCCTCGGGCGCGGACTGTACGAGGCGGAACCGCGCTTCCGCGCCGAGCTCGACCGCAGCGCCGAGCTGCTTGCGTCGCGGCTCGGCCGCGACCTCCGCGCCGAGCTCCACCCGCCGGACGGCGGCGACACCGCGGCGCCGAAGCGGATCACGCTGCCGACGCTCGTCGCCGTGGAGCATGCGCTGGCCCAGGTGTGGCTGGAGTGGGGAGTCCGCCCGCAGGCGCTGGTCGGCCGCGGCGCCGGCGAGTACGCGGCGGCTTGCCTCGCCGGAGTGCTGCCGCTCGACGGCGCGCTGAGCCTTGCGGTGCTCGCCGAAGAACAGATGGCGGGCCTTTCGCCGGATGGCGGCGTGCGGCCCGAGGACATCGAGCCGGCGCGCCTCGACGAGCTGGCCGCCGCCATGTCGGCGGAGCTGGCGCGCTTCCCGTTGCAGCCGCCGTCGATCCCGCTGTTCTCGGCAGCCACCGGCGGGCGGCTCGAACCGGCGACCGATCCTGCTCATTGGGCGCGGCTGCCCTGGCAGGCGGCAGGCGACGATGGCAGCCTGGCGGCGGCGACCGGAGCGGTTGAAGCGATGGCACCCGGAGCGCTCTGGCTGGCGATGGGGCCGGCGCCACGGGCAATGAAGGCAGCCGCCTCTCCGGCGCACGCGGTTGCCGACGGCGCGAGCGCCGGCGATGGTGGCGAAGGAGCGGCGGCGGGCCGCCGGAGCCAGCCGCGAACCGGTGGCCGGCCCGGGGCCGCCGGCATGGTGGCGGAGGAGCCTGCGGCAGCGGCGACGAGCCCAGCCCATCCAGACGCCCAGGCAGCCGCGACCAGCGGCCCGGAGGTGCTTCCGTCGCTGGCCGCGCTCGTTTCGCCGGCAGTGTCCGGAAGCGGCCGGGTGGGCGGCCACGGCGCGGCGGAAGGCCGAGGCGACGGGGAGAGCTTCGGCGACCAGGAGCAGATGCTCGAAACCTTGGGCCGGCTCTGGGTCCGGGGCGTCGCCGTCGCCTGGGCCGGCTTCCATGCGCACGACAAGCGCCGCCGGGTGGGCTTGCCGACCTATCCCTTCGAGCGGCGCCGGTACTGGATCGAGCCGCGCCGCCAGCCTGTGGCGGCGCCGGCGGCGGCCAGCGGAGACGGAGCGACCGGGCCGCCGGTCGGGCCAGGCTTCGCAGCCGGCCAGGGGCCAGCCGCAGAGATAGGCATTGCGGCCGGGCTGGGCGCCGTGGCGGCGGTAGGGGCCGGCGCTGCGGCGACGGCTGGGGCAGGTGCGGGTGGCGCCGCCGGCCCGGTGGCCGGGCTGGGCGCGATGGCGCGGCTGGCGCTCGCCGGGGGAGCGCCCGGCAGCCTCGATCGCCATCCGCGGCCGCAGCTGTCGACCGCCTACTCGCCGCCGGCGGACGCGACCGCCGAGGCCGTCGCCCGCTTCTGGGAAGACCTCTTCGGGCTGGATCAGGTGGGAGCCGAGGACGATTTCTTCGAGCTCGGCGGCCATTCCCTGCTCGCCACCCGGGTGGTGTCGCGGGTGCGGGAGGCGTTCGGGGTGGAACTGCCGCTGGCCGCTTTCTTCGCCGCGCCGACGGTGACCGGCCTGGCGGCCGCGATCGAGGCGGCGCGGGCGCCGGCCAGCGGGACCGCGCCCGTCGAGGGTGCCATGGGCGCCACCGCCGCGGTGGCGCCGGCGACCCGGGAGAGCCCGCAGGCCCCGGCGACGCTGGAGAGCCCGCAGGCCCCGGCGACATCGGAGATCCCTGGCACCACGCCCACCACCGCGCCGCCGCTGGTGCGCGCGGTGCGGGAGGGCGCGGCGGCGGGAGAGGTGCCGCTGTCGTTCGCACAGCAGCGGCTGTGGCTGCTGGACCGCCTGGCGCCGGGCAATCCCTTCTACAACCTGGGCGGTGCGGTGCGGCTGCACGGCGAGCTGTCGATCGGGGCGCTGGCGGCGGCGGCGGCGGCGGTGGTGCAGCGGCACGAGACCCTGCGGGCGGGCTTCGGCGAGCGGGAGGGGCGGCCGGTGCAGCGCATCGCGGCGCGGCTGGGCTGCGCGCTGCCGCTGGTGGACCTGTCGGGCCTGCCGGCGGCGGCAGGCGCGGCGGCGGTGGAGCGCTTGGCGGCGGCGCAGCAGCGGCGGCCGTTCGACCTGGCGCGGCCGCCGCTACTGCGGCTGACGCTGGTGCGACTGTCGGGCGGCGGCGAGGCGGGCCCGGCGGGCGCCGAGCACGTGCTGCTGTACGCGATCCATCACATCGTGGCGGACGGCTGGTCGCTCGGCGTGCTGGTGGGCGAGGTGGGGGCGCTGTACGGGGCGTTCCGCCGCGGTGAGGCGTCGCCGCTGCCGGCGCTGCCGGTGCAGTACGGCGACTACGCGCGGTGGCAGCGGGAGTGGCTGCGGGGCGAGGTGTTGGCGCGTGAGCTGGCCTGGTGGCGGCAGCGGCTGTCGGATCTGCCGGTGGTGGAGCTGCTGGGCGACCGGCCGCGGCCGCCGGTGCAGAGCTTCCGCGGCGGGCGGGTGGCGAGCATGCTGGGGCGGGAGGTGAGCGCGGCGGCGGCGGCGCTGGCGCGGCGGCAGGGAGTGTCGCTGTACATGCTGTTGCTGGCGGTTTTCGACACCCTGGTGTGGCGCTACGGGGCGCCGTCGGACATGGTGGTGGGGACGCCGATCGCCAACCGCACGCGTCGCGAGGTGGAGGGTTTGATCGGTCTGTTCGTCAACACGCTGGTGCTGCGCACGGACCTCGGCGGGGAGCCCGGGTTCAGCGGCCTGCTGGGGCGGGTGCGGGAGACGGCGCTGGGGGCCTACGCGCACCAGGACGTGCCGTTCGAGCAGCTGGTCGAGGAGTTGCAGCCGCGTCGCGACCTGTCGCGCAACCCGCTGTTCCAGTTGATGTTCAACCTGATCAACACACCGCTGCCGCCGCGCACGAGCGTGGCGGAGCTGGCGCTCGAGCCGATGCGGGTGGCGGGGAGCACGGCGCTGTTCGACCTGCAGGTGTACCTGACGGAGGGCGGGGAGGACGGCGCGGGGGTGGAGCTGTCGTGGGAGTACGCCGGCGATCTGTTCGACCGGGTGACGATCGAGCGCTTGGCGGGACACTTCGGGGTGTTGGTGGCGTCGGCAGTGGCCGCGCCGGAGGGTCGGATCGCGGAGCTGCCGTTGCTGGGCGCGGCGGAGCGGCGCCAGCTGGCGATGGAGTGGAATGCGACGGCGCGTCCGCTGTCGTCGGGCGCGGTGCACGAGCGGATCGCGGCACGGGCGTCGCGCCAGCCGGAGGCGGTGGCGCTCACCTGGAGCGGCGGCGAGCTGCGTTACGGCGAGCTGATGGAGCGTGCGGCGAGGCTGTCGGCGGCGCTGCGCGGTATTGGAGTGGGAGTGGGTGGAGTGGGTGCGGAGAGCCTGGTGGGTGTGGTGCTGGAGCGGACGCCGGCGCTGGTGGTGAGCCTGCTGGGAGTGCTGGGAGCGGGGGCGGCGTATCTGCCGGTGGATCCGGAC
>DATGHG010000012.1:0-7062 GCA_035308185.1 Thermoanaerobaculia bacterium
AGCAGCATCACGGCACGCGGCTGATGCGTTTCTTCCACGACCGCGCGCTCGAGCAGCGCGATCCCGGCTCCGGCCAGGTGCACGAGGCCGACTTCCGCTACCCGGGGCCTTGCCCGCAGAACAAGGTGATGGGCGTGCTGATGCTGGCCGACGCCGTCGAGGCCGCGAGCCGGACGCTGATCGATCCGACGTCCGCCAAGCTGCGCGGCCTGATCCGCACGCTCGTCGACGACTGCCTGCAGGACGGCCAGTTGGATCAGACCGACTTCACTCTCGCCGAGCTCAAGGCCGTCGCCGAGGCGTTCCTGCGCGTGCTGTCGAGGATCTTCCACCAGCGGGTAGACTACCCGGGCTTCGACTTCAACGCCGGCGTCAGGCGCGAGAAGCGGCAGCTGCCCGGCGCCGTCAAGGCTTCTTAGCGGCCATGCGTGCCGCCGGCGCGAGTCCTGGCGCGGGCAGGAACGGCATGGGAGGGGAGGCGGTGGGCGGGGGCGGCGGCGGCAGGGGCGGCGAGATCGAGATCACCTTGTTGAATCCCAACGGCTATGTCGAGGCGGCGGCGCGACCGCTGCGGCCCTGGCTGGCGGCGCTGCTGGCGGAGCTGCTGGCGGCGCCGACGGCGGCGGCGGCGCAACCGGGCGGGCCGGCGGTGGCGCCGGCAGTGGCAGGAGAGACCGCGGGACCCGTGGGCGGCGACGGCGTCAGCTTCGGCGTGCGTTTCGCCGGCGACCGCGCGATGCGGCAGGCCAACCGGCAGTTCCGGGGCAAGGACCGAACCACCGACGTGCTGTCGTTTCCCGGTGGCGACGGCGGCGCCGGTCCGAGCGCCGGCGCCGGCACTGGCCCGAGCGCGGCCGGCGGCGCCGGTCCGAGTGCGGGCGGCGGCCATCTCGGCGACGTGCTCATCTCGGTGCCGCAGGCGCGCCGGCAGGCGGCGGCGGCCGGCCGCGACCCTGGGCGCGAGATCCGGGTGCTGCTGCTGCATGGCGTGCTCCACTGCCTGGGCTACGACCACGAGGTGGACGGCGGCGAGATGGAACGCGTCGAGCGGCGGCTGCGCCGGCGCTGGATCGGGCCGACCGGAGCGCCGGGAGCCCGTCCGGCCCGTGCGCGGCGACGGCCAGGGAGGACGCGGCGTGCGGTCTGAGGCCTGGTCCGTGGAGGCGTTGGCGTGGACGGTGGCGGCGTTGCTGCCGGCGGCGGCGCTGGCCTCGGTGCTGTCGGCGCTGCTCGAGCGCAGCGGGCCGATCCGGCTGAGCCATTGGGCCGAGGAGGCGGGTGGGCGCCTGCGCGCGCTCTACGACCAGCCGGTCCGCTTCGGCGCCTTCCGCTCGCTGCTGTCGCTCGCCAGCCGGCTGCTGGCGATCGGCCTCTTTGCCGCCGCCGCGGCGCTGCTGGCGGCCGCGGGTGCGCGGCAGCCGCGGGCGTGGTCGCTGGCGCTCACCGCGGCGGTGCTGGCGGCGGTCGAGATCGTCAACCGTCGGCTGGTGGGCCGCAGCCGCGAGCAGGCGCTGCGTGCGCTCACCGCGCTGTACCGCCTGGCGTGGATGGGGTTGCTGCCGGTGGTGGCGCTGGTTGCCGGGATCGCGGCGCGGCTGCCGGCCGCGCGGCTCGAGCGCGACGACGAGGCCGAGGAGGACGACGCCGCCTCGCACGAGGAGATCGAGGCGTTCATCGACGTCGGCACGCGCGAGGGCATTATCGAGGCCGAGCAGGGCGAGTGGCTGTCCAACATCGTGGACTTCCCCGAGACCCAGGCGCGCAGCGTGATGACGCCGCGCGTCGACATGATCTGCGCGCCGGTCGATTCGAGCCTCGACGCGCTTGCCGAGCTGTTCGTCGCCTCCGGCCACACCCGCATCCCGCTCTACCAGGATTCGATCGATCACATCGTCGGCGTGCTGCACATCCGCGACCTGCTGCAGTCGTTGCGCCTGGCGACACCGCCGTCCGCCGCTCAGATCCGCAAGCTGCTCAAGCCGCCGCTGTTCATCCCCGAAACCAAGCTGCTGGCCGAGCTGCTCAAGGAGCTGCAGACGCGCTTCCAGCAGGTGGCGATCGTGGTGGACGAGTACGGCGGCACGGCCGGCCTGGTGACCGTCGAGGACCTGGTCGAGGAGATCGTCGGCGAGATCAGCGACGAGCACGAGGACGGCCAGGCGGCGGAGCGGACGCCGCTCGGCGACGGCGCCTGGCGGTTCGACGGCCGCGCCCATCTCGAGGTGCTCGAGGAGCTGTTCGAGGTGAAGATCGAGGACGCCGAGTTCGAGACCATTGCCGGCCTGGTCTTCACCGCCCTCGGCCGCGTGCCGCTCCCCGGCGAGGTGGTGGAGCGGGAGGGGCTCAGGTTTACGATCGAGGAGGTCGCCATGCGCCGGATCAAGACGCTGCGGGTGGAGCGCGTGCCGCCCGGGGAGGCCGCCGGGCCGGCCGAGGCGGGGCAGCAGCCATGAGCCGCGCCGGTACCGTTGCACTGGTGGGCCGGCCGAATGCCGGCAAGTCGACGCTGATGAACCGGCTGCTCGAGGAGAAGGTGGCGATCGTCTCGGACAAGCCGCAGACCACCCGTCAACGGCTGGTGGGCATTCTGTCCAACGAGCGCGGCCAGATGGTGTTCTACGACACGCCGGGCGTTCACCGGCCGCTGCACCGGCTCAACCGTCAGATGCTGCGCCACGCCATGGCGGCGATGGACGATGCCGACGCGCTGTGTCTGCTGGTGGACGCCGCCGTGCCCGCGGGCGCCGGCGACGCCTACATGCTCGAGCTGGTGGGGAAGGCCCGCGAGTCCCAGGGCAAGTGCGTGTTGGTCTTGAACAAGATCGACAAGGTGCGCAAGCCCGACCTGCTGCCGCGGATCGACCGTTATGCCCGCAGCGGCTTGTTCGCCGAGATCGTGCCGATCAGCGCCGCGACCGGCGACGGCTGCGACCGCCTGCTGGAGGCTCTCTGGCGGCTGCTGCCGGAGGGGCCGGCGATCTACGATCCGGAGCTGCTGACCATCCATCCCGAGCGCTTCCTGGCGGCGGAGCGCATCCGCGAGAAGGTGCTGGCGGCGACCCGCGAGGAGCTGCCGTTCGCGACCGCGGTGGCGATCGACCGCTGGGAGGAGGAGGAGGAGGGGCGCGACCTGCTGCGCCTCTACGCATCCATTCTGGTCGAGCGGCCGGGCCAGAAGAAGATCCTGGTCGGCCGCCAGGGGCAGATGATCAAGTCGATCGGCATCGCCGCCCGCCAGGACCTAGAGGAGTTCCTGGGTCGCCGGGTCTACCTGGACCTGCAGGTGCGGGTCGAGCCAGGCTGGCGGGAGGACCGCGCCCAGCTCGCCAGGCTCGACCGCGACGTGGATGTGGATCTGACCTAGCGCGGCGAAGCTCACGAACCCGTCGCGTGATACACGGCCTGTTGCAGGTGCTATCCGCTATCCCGCCCTGGCGAACGGGCGCACGGCGAGCAGCTCGTCGGCCCGCATCTCCTCGATATCGGAGGCACGCACGGCGATCACGGCGACGGACTCGCCCAAGGCGTTGAACACCTCGAGCACCGCGCCACTCTCGCCCTGACGGGGATCGGGCAGGTAATCGAGCAGCACGCCCACGTCTCCCTTGCGCAGCCCGTGCTCGTCAAGGTCGCGGGTCAGGGCTACTCGCTCGTAAAGGGGGATACTCACCGCAGGCCCTCCTTTCGCGGCTTGAGCGTCACGAACCTCACCTTGCCGTCGGCATCTTGCCGCAACCAGATCGCCGTGACGGCAAGCCGCCGTCCGTTCGGTCCACCGAGCTCGCCGTCCGTGCGGAAGAACTCTCCATAGTCGTTCTTCCCGTCCGGTACCGCTTCCACCTCGGAGGCCAAAATACGCAACGCGGCAAGCAGGCGCTCTGGATTCTCGACATTAAAGCCGGCCTGACCCAGGAACTTCGCCTTGTCGTCCCAGGGGCGCGGCAGGAGCAGATACCGCGTGAGCTTTTCGGCCGCGATGACAGCATCGGCCGGGATCCTCACCACCAGAGTCTAGCATCGCCCCCGATCGGCCGGAGAGGCGCCCGCCTGGTGGCCTGGCAGCCTGTACATGGCCTCACTACGGCCGGCCGCTGGGCGCGGATGAGTCCGGCCCGTCGCCGGACGGCGTCGCTGTATGATCGAAAGGTGACCTCTTCCGAGAGCGCGGGCCTTGCCGTGTTTCCGGCAACCCGGGGCTCCGTCGTCCTTGCCGCCAGAGACCCGGATCCTGCCGTGCGGCACCGGGGCTTCGACCGGCTGGCGGCGTCTTACTGGAAGCCGGTCTACAAATACCTGCGGGTGCAGTGGCGCATGGCGCCCGAGGACGCGGAAGACCTCGCGCAGGGCTTCTTCGCCCGCGCCTTCGAGAAGCAGACCTTCGCCTCCTTCCAGCCCGATCGCGCCCGCTTCCGCACCTTTCTTCGGGTCTGCCTTGATCGCTTCGTGGCCAACGAGCTGAAGGCGGCGCGGCGAGCCAAGCGGGGCGGCGGCGCCCAGCCGCTCGCGCTCGCTGCCAGGTTCGCCGGCGCCGAGGGCGAGCTCGCCCGGCAGGAGCCCGCCGATCCAGGGCTTGGCATGGAGGAATACTTCCACCGCGAGTGGGCCAGGAACCTGTTCAGCCTCGCGGTCGAGGACCTGCGGCGCGAGCTGGAAGCGAAGGGCCAGGCGGTCCGCTTCACGCTCTTCGCCCGCTACGACCTCGACGAATCCGAAGACCCTGCGAACCCTGCGAACCCTGATGAACGGCCCACCTACGCGGCGCTCGGCGCCCCCTTTGGCCTCAACGGCGTGCAGGTCACCAACCAGCTGGCGGCGGCGCGGCGCGACCTCCGCCGCCTGGTGCTGGAACGCCTGCGCGAGGCAACCGGCAGCGAGGCGGAATTCCGCGCCGAGGCGTCCTCGCTCCTGGGTGTCGCGCTGCCTTGACCTGGCTCTCCGACCCGGCGCTGAGCAGGCTCCGCGAGGCTGTCGCGGCGCCCGACCTGTCCGCCACGCGCTACGAGCTGGTCGCAACGCTCGGGCGCGGCGGGATGGCGACGGTCTACCTGGCGCGCGACCGCAACCTCCAGCGCGAGGTGGCGTTGAAGGTCCTGGACCTCCCGGAAGCCTGGACGAGGGTGGACGCCGGAGGCGCCGAGCGCCTGGCCAGGGAAGCGTGCGTCCTCGCCCAGCTCGAGCATCCGGGGATCGTGCCGGTTCACGAGATGGGATTGCTGCCGGATGGGCGCGCCTTCTACGCCATGCGGCGGGTGCGCGGCAGCCGGCTGGATGCCTGGGCAGAGAGCGCTACGCTGCCCGCGGCACTGCGCGCCTTCGAGAGGATCTGCGAGGCCGTCGCCTTCGCCCACGCGCACGGCGTGCTGCACCGTGATCTGAAACCGGCCAACGTCATGGTGGGGCCGTTCGGCGAGGTGCTGGTGCTCGATTGGGGCGTCGCGAAACGGCGCGGCGAGGCGGAGATCCGCTCGCGCGGCGACCGGGCGGCGCTCGACCCCCCGGCGATGCCCGACCCCCCGGCGGCTCCCGGGGCGACGGCCGCCGGCACGGTGCTGGGAACGCCTGGCTACATGGCGCCGGAGCAGGAGCGCGGCGAGCTCGAGCGAATCGACGAAAGGACGGACGTGTTCGGCCTGGGTGCGATCCTCGAAGCCCTGCTCGCGAGGGTTGCGTTGCAGCGAGTGCCGCCACCGCTCAGGGCGATCGTGGCCAAGGCGAAGGCGCCGTTGCCCGAGCAGCGCTACGCGAGCGCCGAGGACCTGGCTGCCGATCTCCGTCACTACGTCGACGGCGCCGCCGTGCTCGCGCATCGCGAGGGTCCGGTCGAGCGCGCCGGCCGGCTGGTGCGCCGCTATCGCACGCCGATCCTCATCGTCCTGACCTATCTGGCGGCCCGCGCCCTGCTGCTTTTCCTGGCTGGCCGTTAAAGGACTCCGGCGAGGCGTTGTAAAGGAGGAGGTCGGACGCTCCGGACTTCCCGCGGCGCGCCTCGGTGACGAGGCAGAACAAGGAGATCCAGATGAACAAGCCTGTCTTCGGCCTGCTGCTCGGCGGTTTCCTGGGAATCTTCGATGGTCTCTCGGCCCTGATCTCGGCGCCGCAGGTGAGGCCCCAGATCGTCGGCATCGTCTGTGGCTCGGTGGTCAAGGGCCTGATCACCGGCGTCCTGATCGGCTGGTTCACCAGCAAGGTCCAGTCGCTCGCCTGGGGCATCGTCTTCGGACTCGCGATCGGCGCCTTTCTCGCCTTCCTGGTCGCCGCGATGCCGGGCAATGGCTACTACTGGCAGATGATGCTGCCCGGCGGCCTGCTCGGCACCATCGTCGGCTACGCGACGCACCGGCACGTCACCCAGCGTCAACGCGCCGCCTGACGGGCGCTGCCGAAGATCCTGAGCTCATCGCGCCCGCGTGCTGACAGACGGGGCCGGAGCGTGTTGTGCAGTATGCTAAAGCGTCTCACGTCCTCCGCGGCAGGGGCCAGCAATGGCGCGAGCGGCATCTGCCCCGGGGAGTCCGGGAGTTGCGAATGAGGCTCGATCCTGGCGGGCGAGCGCCTTGGTTGGTGGTCATGCTCCTGGTTCTGGGGCTGGCGCCGGCTCCCACTGCGACAGGAGCCGGTGCATCACGCTCGATGCGCTTCGTCGACGATCGCGGGCAGGCGATCGCGGCGCCCCTCGACGTCTGCTTCGACACTCAGGTCCGCGGCGACTGCGGGCGCACGGATGGCGACCGGCCGGTTGCCGCTCCCGAGGGGTTCGTGAGGGTCAGGGTCGAGGGAGAAGCGCACGGCCCGGTCGCCTTCCGGCGCGAGCAGATCCAGGCACAGCCCGACGGCACGTTGCTCGTCGCCCTGCCGCGCAAGGCGTGGCTCCAGATCGTCCGCCCGGCGGCGCCACCCTCCGGTGCAGGTCCGGTCAAGGCGGCCGCGGATGCGACGGTCGCGGCGGAGCTCTATTCGCGGGCGGACGATGACTTCCGAGAGCTGCTGTGGCGGGGGCGTCTGGCGGCGGGGGAGAGCCGAGTCCGGGTGCCGGCGGGCGAGTTCGTGCTGTCCCTGGCCGCC
>DATGHG010000013.1:0-19528 GCA_035308185.1 Thermoanaerobaculia bacterium
GGTTTCCGGCTCCGCCCGCTCTGGACAGCCGATCGTGCTGCCTGGGCATGGCTCTCTGCAAGAGGCCTACATCCTTCAGGGGAGGGCGTGATGAGGATCGCGGACTTTTCTCCCGACGCGGCAACTGCCCTCAAGGCCGGCCTGGATACGTTTCTGTCAGGGATCGGCGGGAAGCGACTGCTCGATCAAGGTCTCGACGTCAAGAGCCTGAGAGCATGCGGCGTGCTTGCGGAAGCAAGGCTGGACCTCAAGAGTCTGCCCCGTTTCTTGACTGTCGGCGTCGGTGATCGCGATGCCTTCTTCAGCTTCCTCCGCGTCTGCCTGTTCGCAGGCGACCAGTCGATCGGCTCCGCGACGATGGCCCGCACCTCGGATGGCGGCTACACCCTCGAGCATGTCTCGCTCTACCGCTCGACCTTCGTCCTTGACGGCCTGGCTGCGGTCGAGAAGCTGCCGGGAAGTGCCGAGGTCGAGGTCCGCCTTCTGGAAGTCACGCCGGTCTATCTCAAGGCACTGGTCCTCCTCCGCGACGGTTCGATCGAATCGTTCCTCGTCCTGGCGCCGCCCTCGGTGACCAGTGGCGAGACCGTGGCCCCCGAAGCATTCCGCAAGTTGGCCACGGCCCTCAAGCGGGAGCACCGCAAAGCGTACAAGCTCATCCCTGGAGCCTGAAGCCAGGTCCCCGTCCATACCGACGTCGCCGGGCGGGGGCTTCCACCCCCCGCCCGCGGCGGCCGGCGCGCTACGCGCGGCGCGCCTTCGACGGCGTGCCCGGCAGCCCGCCGGCCCGACGCGGCTCCCGCACGATGGGGCAGGAAGGGCGCGTGCGCGGCTGCGCGGTGCCCCTGCTCGAGTCTCCAATTGAGTAACCTTCGCAGGCACCCGTCGGATCTGGCGGGATGCAGGTGCGGGGGAGGTCTGGTGAGGGGCACGTTCCGTTCGCTGCACGCCTTCAACTATCGGGTCTGGGCCGGCGGGGAGATCGTGTCCAACGTCGGCACCTGGATGCAGCGCATCGCCCAGGACTGGCTGGTGCTCACGCGGCTGACCCACCGCAACGCGACCGCGGTCGGCGTGGTCATGGCGCTGCAGTTCGGTCCCCAGCTCCTCCTGCTGCCGCTGACCGGCCTGGCGGCCGATCATCTCGACCGGCGCAAGCTGCTGTTCGCCACCCAGGCGGCGATGGCAGCGCTGGCGCTGGGGCTGGGTGTCCTGACGGTCGCCGGGCGCGTCCAGCTGTGGCAGGTGTACCTGTTTGCGCTCCTGCTCGGGTGCGTCACCGCGTTCGACTCGCCGGCGCGCCAGGCGTTCGTGTCGGAGCTGGTGGCCGAGGCAGACCTGGCGAACGCGGTGGCGCTGAATTCCACGTCGTTCAACGCCGCGCGGATGATCGGACCGGCCATCGCCGGCGTGCTCATCGCCGTGGTGGGCTCCGGCTGGGTGTTCGTGATCAATGCCGCCTCGTTTGGCGCCGTGCTCGGTTCGCTGAGCCTGCTGCGCGCCGGCGAGCTGCATCGACGGGAGCGAGCCCCCCACACTCGCGGCAGCCTCGTCGCGGGATTTCACTATGCCTGGAAGCGGCCCGACATCAGGGCGGTTCTGCTGATGCTGTTGCTGATCGGCACCTTCGGGCTCAACTTCCCGATCTTCATCGCCACCATGGCGGTCACCGTCTTTCACCAGGGAGCGGGCAACTACGGGCTCCTGACCTCGATGATGGCGGTCGGATCGGTTGCCGGCGCGCTGCTCGCCGCCAGGAGGGCGCGACCCGGCATCGGCCTCCTGCTGGGCGCCGCCGCCGGCTTCGGCCTCGGGTGCGCGCTCGCCGCGGTCATGCCCAACTACGGCCTGTTCGGCGTCGCTCTCGGCCTCATCGGCTGGTCGGCGCAGACCTTCACCACCACCGCCAACGGCGCGGTGCAGCTGGCGACCGAACCGGTCATGCGCGGCCGGGTCATGGCGATCTTTCTCGCCATCGCCCTGGGCGGCACGCCCCTCGGCGCGCCCATCGTCGGCTGGGTCGCCGATCGCTGCGGCCCGCGCTGGGCGCTTGCCGTCGGCGCCGCCGCGGGCATTGGCGCCGCGATCGTCGGCATCCATTACCTGGCGCGGCACCGCCACCTGCGCGTGCGCATCCAGGCGGGGCGGCTGCGGGTCTGCTGCGACGACCCCGCCCAGGAGCAGGACTCTTGAGCCGTGCGGGGCGGCGCCGGGGCAACGCCGGGCTCCTCGCCGTCGCGGGGCGCCGCCTCGCCTGCACTTGATGAAGTATGGGAGCGGTGTGCGCTCGGGAGGACCGACCTTGATGGGGATGGTGAGCCGCCGCGTGCTGGGGATCTCGCCGCAGGCGACATCCTTTGCCCGGCGCGGCTTCCGCTGCGACTCCGACGCGGTGCGCGAGCGCCTGGAGGAGGTGGGCCGCTGCTTCGTGCGCGGCTACTACCTGGGGCTCGAGGCGGACGGCGAGGCGGCGCTGGCGGCGCGCCTCGACGCCGAGGTGGCGCGCGACTTCCGGGGCTTCTCCTATGAGGGAGCGGGCATGGCCCTGGCGTTGCGCGACATGCTGGCGCCCTGGCGGCGCGGCCGGTTGCGCCGCTTCCTCGCGGGGCCCGGGCGGGCGCAGGTCTACATCCTCCACATCGGCGCCGGCTGGGTGCTGGCGCGCCTGCCGATCCCGGTCGAGCGGCTGCTCGCCGAGCTCGACCCGATCCTGGGCTGGCTGGCGCTGGACGGCTACGGCTTCCACCAGGGCTTCTTCCACTGGCCGCAGGCGGTCCGCGGCCAGCAGGTGCCGCGCCGGCTCCGCGGCTACGCGCGGCGCGGCTTCGACCAGGGGCTGGGACGCAGCCTCTGGTTCGTGGAGGGCGCCGATCCCGAACGCATCGCCGCCGACGTGGCGGCGTTCCCGGCAGCCCGCCGGCCCGACCTCTGGTCCGGTGTCGGGCTCGCCTGCGCCTACGCGGGAGGCGTCGACCGCGACACGCTCGCCGCGCTGTGCCGGGCGGCAGGAGCCTGCCGGCCGGAGCTTGCCCAGGGCGTCGCCTTCGCCGCCAAGGCGCGCCTCTGGGGCGGCAACCCGACTCCCGATCTGGAGCTGGCCTGCGCGGTGGTCTGCGGACAGCCGATGGAGGAGGTGGCGGCGGTCACCGATCGCGCCTTCCCCGAGGGCGCCGGACCTGCCGGCGGCGGACCTGGTGCCGGCGACGCCCGCGGTGCCCGCGATGCCGGCAGTGCTCGCCATGCCGGCGATGTCCGCGATGGCAGCGACGTCCGCGATGCCGGCGATGCCGGCGATGTCCGCGATGTCCGCGACGTCCGCGGCGCTGGCACCGCCGGCGAGGTACCGGCCTTCGAGGTTTGGCGGCAGCGCATCCAATGGCAATTTGCCGCGGTGGGAGCGGCACGATGACGCGACGCGTCGGCTTCTGGCGCCGGCATGCGGCGCGGCTGGCGGCTTGCGCCATGGTCCTGGTGCTCTACGGCTTCGCGCGGCTGCCGACGCTGTCGCCGTCGGAGCGCGCGGCGCTCGCCGAGCGCTTCGCGTTCCAGCGCCTCGCGCTGCCGCGCCTGCCGGCGGCGCTGGCGGGAGCCGGTGGCGGGGCCGGCCACGCCGTGCGCCAGGTCAACCCCAGCGTCGGCAACATCCAGGCCTGGATCTCGAGCGTCGGCGCCGGCGTGGCGCTCGCCGATCTGGACGGCGACGGGCTGGCCAACGACCTTTGCTGGGTCGATCCGCGGGTGGACCGCGTGATGGTGGCGCCGGCGCCCGGCAGCGGCGACCGCTTCGCGCTGTTCACCCTGGACCCCGGACCCCTGCCCTACGACCCGGCGACCATGGCGCCGATGGGTTGCCTGCCCGGCGACTTCAACGAGGACGGCCTCGCCGACCTGCTGGTCTACTACTGGGGCCGCTCGCCGATCCTGTTCCTGCGGCGGGCGGACGCGCCGCTGCTCTCCGCCGCCGCCTTCGTGCCGGCCGAGCTGCTGCCCGGCGGCCCGGAGCCCTGGTACACCAATGCCATGACCAGCGCCGACGTGGACGGCGACGGCCATCTCGACCTGATCGCCGGCAACTATTTCCAGGAGGGCTCGCGGCTGCTCGACGCCCATGCCGGCGTCGAGGTCGAGATGCAGAAGAGCATGTCGCACGCCCCGAACGGCGGCCGCCACCACCTGCTGCTGTGGCGGGGGGCCAGCGCCGGGGCCCATCCGAGCGCCGAGTTCGTGGATGTGCCGGACGCCTTCGATCCGCAGACCAACCGCTCGTGGACGCTGGCGGTCGGCGCCGCCGACCTCGACGGCGACGGGCTGCCGGAGATCTATTTCGCCAACGATTTCGGCAACGACCGGCTACTGCACAACCGCTCGACGCCCGGCCATCCGCGGCTGGTGCCGCTGTACGGCCGGCGGACGCTGACCACGCCGCAATCGAAGGTCCTCGGCCGCGACTCCTTCAAGGGCATGGGGGTCGATTTCGCCGACCTCAACGGCGACGGCCTGCTCGACATCTACGTCAGCAACATCGCCCAGGACTTCGCGCTCGAGGAGAACCATTTCGTGTGGGTGAGCACCGGCCATCCCGAGCTGATGCGCCAGGGCATCGCCCCCTACGTCGATCGCAGCGAGCCGCTGGGGCTCGCGCGCAGCGCCTGGTCGTGGGACGCGCGCCTGGCCGACTTCGACAACGACGGCGTGCCGGAGGCGATCCAGGCGAGCGGCTTCGTGCGCGGCCGGGTGGACCGCTGGCCGGAGCTGCAGGAGCTGGCGATGGGCAACGACGACCTGCTGCACCTGCCCGGCTTCTGGCCGCACTTCCGGCCCGGCGACGACCTGTCGGGCCAGGTCCACGATCCGTTCTTCGTGCGCGCTCCCTCCGGACGGTACTTCGACATCGCCGCCGAGCTCGGGCTCGGCGACGTCCAGATCAGCCGCGGCATCGCGGTCGGTGACGTCGACGGCGACGGGCGGCTCGACTTCGTGGTCGCCAACCAGTGGGGCGACTCGTTCCTGTTCCATAACGTGAGCCCGCGGGTGGGCTCGTTCCTGGGCCTCGACCTGCGCCTGCCGGTGACCACCGGGCGCGACGGCCCGGGAGCCCGCCTCGGCCGGCCGGCGGTGGGAGCCGCCGCCACCGTCTTCCTGCCCGACGGGCGCCGGTTGGTGGGCCAGGTGGACGGCGGCAGCGGCCACTCCGGCAAGCGGGCGCCGACGCTGCATTTCGGGCTCGGACGGATCGCGGCGGGCACGCCGCTGCGGGTGGTGGTGCGCTGGCGCGAGGCTGGCGGCGCGCTGGCCAGCCGCGCCTTCTGGCTGACCCCGGGCTGGCACCGGATCCTGCTTGACCAGGCCGCCGGCGCGGATGACCTGCCGACGAGGAAAGGAGCCTAGAACGAAACTCCAACCAAGGGGGACCATGGCACCCCGTTCCCCGGTTTCGTGCCGCGCGATCTCCCGCGGCGATCGGACCAGTCGATGACGGACGCCAAGGATCTCCGGCTGCCGGCGCTGCGGCGCTTCGCCTTCGCCATCACGGCGCTCAACCTGCTCGGGCACACGGTGCTCGGCTTCGAGCAGTCGTGGGCGGCGCCGCTGGCGGCGCTGGCCGCGGCCTACGCCGCGGAGGTCGCGCTCGAGGTGGTCGCCGCCTGGCAGCAGGGTCGCCGGCCGCGGTTCCTCGCCGGCGGTTTCACCGTTGGCGGGATGGTCGATTTCCTGCTGTCGGCGCACATCAGCGGGCTGGCGGTGTCGATGCTGCTGTACTCCGGCGAGCGGCTGGCGCCGATCGTCTTCGCCGCGGTCGTCGCCATCGGCTCGAAGCACGTCTTCCGCGCGCCGGCTCCGGGGGCGCCGCCGGGCGCCGGCAGCCGCCACTTCCTGAACCCCTCGAACTTCGGCATCACCGTCACGCTGCTGGCGTTCTCCTACGTCGGCATCGCCCAGCCGTACATGTTCACCGAGAAGCTGAACGCCACCGGCGCCTGGGTGCTGCCGGCGGTGCTGGTCTGTGCCGGCACCTTCTTCAACGGCCGCTTCACCCGCAAGCTGCCGCTCATCGCCGGTTGGGTGGGCGGCTTCGTGCTGCAGGCGATGGTGCGCTGGTGGGCGTTCGGCAACCTGCCGCGGGCTTCGCTGATGCCCCTGACCGGGGTGGCGCTGCTGCTGTTCACCTTCTACATGGTGACCGACCCGGCGACGACGCCGGTGGCGGCGCGCCATCAGGTCGCTTTTGGCGCGGCGGTGGCGACGGTCTACGGCGCCCTGCTCGCTTCGCACGTGGTGTTCACGCCGTTCTTCGCCCTCACCCTGGTGGCGATGGGACGCGGCGCGTTGCTCTGGCTGACGGCGTGGCGGCTGCGGGCGGCCACCGCCGCGGCGGCAGCGCCGGGGCCCGCCAGACCGGCGCCGGTGGCGGCGCTGGCGCCCGCGGCGCGGCGGGCGCTGTGGCTGGTCGAGGGCAAAGGCCGACCGCAGGCAGGCGAGGCGCCGCGGGCGCCGCGGGCCGCCGGCAGGCCCGGGCGGTGAGGCCCTGGAGCGCTTTGGCGGCCGTGGCGGTGACCGGAGCAGGATGAGCGAAGGAATCGCCATCGTCGGCCTGGGATGCCGCTATCCGGATGCGCGGTCGCCGGCCGAGCTGTGGGAGACGGTGATGGCGCGGCGCCAGGCGTTCCGCCTGGTCCCTCCCGAGCGGCTGCGGCTCGACGACTACCGCGCCAGATCCGGCGGCAGCCTGCCCGCGGGCGCGGCATCCGGCGCGGTATCCGGCGCGGCATCCGGCGCCGCTGGCGACGCCGGTGCCCCGAGACCGGTCGCCGCGGATCCGGACAGCATCCCGCTGCGCGAGGCGGCGGTGCTCGCCGGCTGGGAGTTCGATCGCCTGCGCTTCCGCGTCGCCGGCGCCACCTTCCGCGCCGCCGACCTGACGCACTGGCTGGCGCTCGAGGTCGCGGCCGCGGCGCTCGCCGATGCCGGGTTCGAAGAGGGCCAGGGGCTGCCGCGCGACGCCACCGGCGTGCTGCTCGGCAATACCCTGACCGGGGAGATGTCGCGCTCCCAGCTGCTGCGCCTGCGCTGGCCCTACGTGCGCCGGGTGGTCGCCGCCGGCCTGGCCGAGGAGGGTTGGGCGGGCGAGCGGAGAGAGGAGCTGCTGGCGCGTCTCGAGGCGAGCTTCAAGGCGCCCTTTCCGGAACCCGGCGAGGAGAGCCTGGCCGGCGCCCTGTCGAACACCATCGCCGGCCGGATTTGCAACCATTTCGACCTGCACGGCGGCGGCTTCACGGTCGACGCGGCCTGTGCCTCTTCGCTGCTGGCGGTGGCCCAGGCCTGCACGGCGCTGGCCGCCGGCGATCTCGACGTGGCGCTGGCCGGCGGCGTCGACCTGAGCCTGGACCCCTTCGAGCTGGTCGGCTTTGCGCGCGCCGGCGCCCTGGCCAGCGGCGAGATGCGCGTCTACGACGCGCGGTCCGCGGGCTTCATCCCCGGCGAGGGCTGCGGCTTCGTGGTGCTGATGCGCGAGCGCCAGGCGCTCGCCTGGGGCAGGCGCGTCCATGCCGTCATCCGCGGCTGGGGAATTTCCTCCGACGGGCACGGTGGCATCAGCCGGCCGGAAGCCGCCGGACAGCGCCTGGCGCTCGCCCGCGCCTACCGGCGGGCGGGCTTCGACATCGGCAGCGTGCCGCTGTTCGAAGGGCACGGCACCGGCACCGCCGTGGGCGACGCCACCGAGCTGGCGGCCCTGGCGCAGTCGCTGCGCGAGGCAAGGGCGGCTCTGCCGGCCGCGGGGCCGCAGCCGCCGCCGGCCGCGATCGGCTCGATCAAGGCCAACATCGGCCACACCAAGGCCGCGGCCGGGGTAGCCGGCTTGCTCAAGGCGACGCTGGCGGTGGCGAGCCGGGTGCTGCCCCCTGCGACCGGCTGCGAAGAGCCGCATCCCGAGCTCGTGGCGGCCAGCCCGGAGCTGCGCTCGCTGGCGGCCGCCGAGCCGTGGCCGGCCGGCCGGCCGGCGCGTGCGGGCGTCAGCGCCATGGGCTTCGGCGGCGTCAACGTGCACGTGGTCGTGGAAGGGGTGGCGGCGGGCGCGTGGACGGCAGTGGGCACACCGACGGCGGTGGGAGCACCGACGGCAGTGGGCGGACCGACGGTGGTGGGCACAGCGGCGGCAGTGGGCGCATCGGCGGTGGCGACCGCGCCGGTGCTGACCGCGGCGGCGTCTGGGGCGGAGCCTGGCCGGCGCGAGCTGCCGGCGAGGGAGCGCGCCCTGGCGGCGCCGCCCCAGGACGTCGAGCTGTTGGTGCTCGCCGCGCCGGACGCGGCGGCGCTGGCGGCGCGGGCGCGCCAGCTCGCTAAGCTCGCGCCGCGACTGGCCCGCGCCGAGCTGGGCGACCTGGCCGCCGAGCTCCATCGGCGATGGGACGCTGGCCGGCGCGACGGCGAGCCGAGAGTCGCGGCAGCGGCTGGAGCGGCGGCGGAGGCTGGAGCAGCGGGGGCAAAGACTGGAGCTCTTCTGGCAGCCGTGGCAAGGCGCGCAGGGAGACCGCTCGCGGAGTTGGCGCCAGCGGCCGGGGCGACGGCAGCCGAGGCGCGAGCGACCGTGCCGTTGGCGGCCGAGGCGCCGGGGCTGAGAGTGCGGGCGGCGATCGTGGCCGCCACGCCGCAGGAGCTTGGGGAGCGGGCGGCGCTGCTGGCCGGCTGGATCGAGTCGGGAGTTGTCCGCCGCCTGGACCCGCGCCTCGGGGTCTTTCTGGGCGTCCTCGGAGAGGGCGAAGCTCCTCCGGCGGTCGGACTGCTCTTCACCGGCCAGGGGTCGCCGGCCTACGCCGCCGGGTGGAGCCAGCGGTGCGGAGACGCTGCCCCGGCGCCGGCACTGGCGGGCGGTGCGCTCGCTCGGCGCTTCGAGGATCTGGCGGAGCTCTACACCGTGGCGGCTGAGCTGGTGGTGGCTGGTGCAGGAAGGGCCGGCAGTGCCGGGAGTGCCGGCGGTGCCGCCAACGCCGGACGTGATGCGTCCGAGGCGAGGGACCGAGCGGTCGACACGGCGGTGGCGCAGCCGGCGATCGTCGCCCACAGCCTCGCCGGGAAATGGCTGCTCGAGCGGCTGGGCGTCAGGGCCAGCGTCGCGGCCGGCCACAGCCTTGGCGAGCTGACGGCCCTGTGCTGGGCTGGTGCCTGCGATGCCGGCGCTTGCTTGCGGCTGGCGGCGGCCCGGGGGCTCGCCATGGCGGAGAATGGGGAGGATGGCGCCATGGCCAGTATCGGCGCCCCGGCGGCGGCGGTCGAAGAGCTGCTCGCCGGCATCGCGGCCAGGGCCAGCATCGCGGATAGAGCCAGCATCGTGGATAGGGCCGGCGTCGCGGACAGGGCCGGCGGCCCCGATCCTGTCGGCGGTCCGGTGGTCATCGCCGCCTTCAACGGCGCGGCGCGGACCGTGGTCAGCGGCGCTCCCGCTGCCGTGGCGGCGGTGGTCGAGCGCGCGGCGGCGCGGGGCTTGGCGGCAAGCCGGCTACAGGTGACGCGCGCCTTCCATTCGCCGCTCGTGGCCGCCGCTGCCCCTGACCTCGATCGCGCGCTGGCCGCGGTCTCCTGGTCGCCTCCCCGCCGCCTCGTCGCTTCGACCGTCACCGGGGCGCTGCTCGCGGCGGACGCCGACCCGCGTGCCCTGCTGCGCGAGCAGGTCACCGCGCCAGTCCGCTTCAGCGCGGCGCTCGCGGCGGCGCGCCCCCACGCTCGGCTGTGGATCGAGGTCGGGCCGGGCCGCGCCCTGGCGGAAATGGCGGCCGAGGCGCTGGGCGAGGCGGTGCTGGCTCTCGACGCCGGCGGCCCCTCGCTGGCCGGGCCATGGAGCACCGCCGGTGCGCTGTTCGCCGCCGGCGTGGAGATCGATCTCGAATGCCTGTTCGCGGGCCGCTTCCACCGGCCCTTCGACCTCGACCGGCCGCTGACCTTCCTCGCCAACCCCTGCGAGAGCGCACCGCTGCCGGCACCATTCGGCGCCGGCATCGTTCGACCGGCGAGCGACGGCGGCATCGTCGACCAGGACCAGGGTCGCGTGGTGGCCGGTGAGGTGCCCACGACCGCGCTGGAGCTGCTGCGCGTGCTGGTGGCGGCGCGCGCGGAGCTGCCGCTGTCCGCGATCCGCGACGAGAGCCGGCTGCTCTCGGACCTGCACCTGAACTCGATCACGGTGGGTCAGCTGGTGATCGAGGCCAGCCGGCGGCTGGGACTCTCTCCACCGGCCTCCCCGACCGCTTACGCGACCGCCACCATCGCGGAGGTGGCCGAGGCGCTGAGCGAGCGCCTCCGCGTCGAGCCCGGAGGCGGCTTGCCCGGCGCCTCCCCGGATGCCGCGCCGGGAGGGGCGGCGGCGCCGAACCCGATTGCCGGCATCGACACGTGGGTGCGACCGTTCACGGTCGAGCTGGTGGAGCAGCCGCTGCCGGAGCGAAGACGACCGGTGGCCCTGGCGCGGCGTCTCGAAGCGTCGGCGGTCGCCGCGGGCGCGGGCACGTCCGGCTCCTGGCAGGTCTTCGCCGTGCCTGGAGACCCGCTGGCCCGGGCCGTTACCGCCGCGTTGGCCGCGCTTGCTCCCGCGGCAGCGGAGCCGGTCGTACCGGCGCCCAGGGCGTCCGAAACGGTGCCGGCTGTTGCCGGCGCGCCGCCTCCGGACCTGCTCGTCTGCCTCCCTGCCGAGCTCGACGAGCGGGACCCCGGGCACCTCGGTCTCTTCGTGGCAGCCGCTCGCGCTGCCGCCACGTCTCCTGCCGCACGGCGCGTGGTGGTCTTGCAGCAGGGCGGTGGCGGCGGCGGCTTCGCCCGCACGGTTCACCTCGAGCTGCCCGCGGCGGCGACCTGGCTCGTCGACCTGCCAGCCGGCGTCGACCCGGCCGCGGCCGCGGCGTGGGTCGCGGCAGAGGTGGCGGCGGGAGGGGAGCCGCAGGGTGTCGCCGCCGGCGGCATGCGGGTGGCCGGGGGCGATGCTGCGGGAAGCTACGTCGAGGCACACTACGACGCTGCCGGCAGGCGACGCGTGCCGCGGCTGCGGCTGCTGCCGCTGGCCGACGTGCCATTGCCGGGACTCCGCCGAGTCGAGACCGTCGCCGCCAACTCCGGCTCCGTGCCAGGCTCGAGCACCGGCGCCAGCCCCGCCCCGGGCTACGACCGCAGCACCGCCTCAGGCTCCGGCGTCGGCACCGGCAGCTCAGGCGCCGGCGTCAGCCTCGGCTCCGACCCAGGCGCCGACCTCGGTTTCGGGCCGGAGGACGTGCTGCTGGTCACCGGTGGCGGCAAGGGGATCGGCGCCGAGTGCGCGCTGGCCCTTGCCCGCGCCAGCGGTGCCCGGCTGGCGGTGCTTGGCCGCTCCGACCCGCTCGCCGATCCCGAGCTGGCCGCCAATCTCGCGCGCATGGCCGACGCCGGCGTGCGGCCCCTCTATCTGCGCGCCGACGTGGCCGACGAGACGGCGGTCCAGGCCGCGGTCGAGCACGTCGCCGCGACGCTGGGACCGGTCACCGCGCTCCTGCACGCCGCCGGCCGCAACGCGCCGCGCCTGCTGGGCGATCTCGACGAGGAGGGCCTGCGGCAGACGCTGGCCCCCAAGGTTGCCGGCGCCAGGCACCTCCTCGCCGCGCTCGCCGCCCGCCAGCCGGACCGCCTGCGGTTGATCGTCGGCTTCGGCTCGATCATCGCCCGCACCGGCCTTCGCGGTCAGGCCGAATATGCGCTCGCCAACGAATGGCTGGCCCTCCTCCTGGCCCGCCACGCGGCGTCGCATCCTGCCTGCCGCTGCCTGGTCCTCGACTGGTCGGTCTGGTCCGGCACGGGCATGGGCGAACGCCTGGGCACGCTGGAGACCCTCACCCGCCAGGGGATCGCGGCCATCTCTCCCGATGCCGGCGTCGAGCAGCTCCTACGCCTGGCCGCCGATCCCGCGGTGCGCGGGGAAGTGGTGGTGACCGGCCGCTTCGGCAACCCGCCGACGCTGGCGATCGAGCGCGCTGAGCTGCCGCTGTTGCGCTTCCTCGAACAGCCGCGGATCCACTACCCGGGCATCGAGTTGGTTACCGATGCGGCGGTCTCGGCGGACAGCGATCCCTATCTTGCCGACCACGTCTTCCACGGCGAGCCGCTGCTGGCGGCGGTGATCGGTCTGGAAGCCATGGCCCAGGTCGCCGCCGCGGTGACCGGCGCCAGCGGGCTGCCGCGCTTCGAGCAGGTCGAGCTGCGGCGCCCGATCGCCGTCCCGCCCGGCGGCGCCACCACGTTGCGCATCGCCGCGCTGGTGCGCGGCCCAGGCCACGTCGAGGTCGCGGTACGCGATCGTGCGAGCGGCTTCGCCACCGACCACTTCCGCGCCTTCTGCCGCTTCGACCCGCCGGCAGGGGTGGCCGCGGGCACGCCGGCGGTGGCGGTGACGGGCGCCTTTGCGGCGCCGCCGCCGGCGGCCGGCCGCCTGGCGCTCGACCCGCCGCGCGACCTGTATGGGGGGATCCTGTTCCAGACCGGCCGCTTCCGGCGCCTCGGCGGCTATCGCCGGCTGGGTGCCACGGAGTGCTTGGCCGAGATCGTCCCCGACGGCACCGCCCGCTGGTTCGGCAACTACCTGCCGCCGACGCTGCTGCTCGGCGACCCGGCGGCACGCGATGCGGCGATCCACGGCATCCAGGCGTGCATCCCACATGCCCAGCTGCTGCCGGCCGCGGTCGAGAGCATCCTCACCACCCGCATCGCCGCCGACGAGCCGCTGCTGCTCGCCGCCCGCGAGCGCGTGCGCGAGGGTGACACCTTCGTCTACGACCTCGACCTGCTCGGCGCCGACGGCAGCTTGCGCGAGCGCTGGCTGGGACTCCGCCTGCACGCGGTGGACCGCACGCGGCTGCCGGCTTCCTGGAACGCGGCGCTGCTCGCTCCCTACCTCGAGCGTCGTCTGCAGGAGATCTTTCCGCGCGCCCATCTGCGGGTCGCCCTCGAAGCGGCGCCATGCGGCCGCCGCGCCAGGCCGGATAGCGCGCCGCTGGTCGAGCGCCTGCTGGCCCGAGATCCCATGGAACCAGGCGCCGCGCCGGCGCCGCGCCTGGCTCATCGTCCGGACGGCCGCCCGGAGGTGCCCGCCGGCACGCCGCTCTCCGTCGCCCACGGCGCCGGCCTGATCCTGGCGATCGTCGGCAGCAATGGCACCAATCGCCGCGCCGGCGCCAATGGCACCAGGGGCCGCGCCGGCGGCGGGTCCGGCCGCCTCGGGTGCGATCTCGAAGCGATCGCCGAGCGGCCGGCGGCGACCTGGCGCGATCTGCTCGGAGCGGAACGTTTCGCGCTCGCCGAGCTCATCGCCGGCCACCCGGGAGAGCGGCCGGACGCCGCCGCGACGCGGGTATGGGCCGCGGCCGAGGCGCTGCACAAGCTTGGCGTCTCTCCCGGCGCGCCGCTGCTCCTCGAGGCCGCTCTCGACGACGGCTGGCTGTTGCTGCGCTCGGGCAGCCTGCGGATCGCCAGCTTCGAGGTCGCGGTGCGCGAGCTCGGCGGCGCCTGCGCCCTGGCGGTGGCGGCGCCCGACGGTCCCGACTAGCCTCCCGGAGTCTGGCGGCGCAACAACGCCGGCAGCAGCGCCAGGCTGGTGGCATAGGAAACCAGGATGGCGAGCACCAGCAGCAGGCCGAGGCTGCGATTGGGCTTGATCGCCGACAGGGTCAGCACCGCGATGCCCAGGGCGAGCACCAGGGCGTTGCGGCGCAGGCCGCGGCCGGTGGTGCGCAGGGTCGCGGCGACCGCCTCGCCGTGGTCGCGGCCCGCCCGGCGCTCGCGCCGCCAGGCGTAGGCGTACTGCACCGCGAAATCCACCCCGGCGCCGAGGTTCAACGCCGCGAACATGCTGGTGGCGATGCCCAGCGGCACGCCGGCGTAGCCGAGGCCGCCGAACAGCAGCAGGGTGGCGCCGAGCACCGGCGCCATCACCACGGCGGTCCAGCGCAGGCTGCGCAGGGCGGCGAGCAGCATCGCCGCGATCAGCGCCGCCGTCCAGCCGATCGAGCGCAGCTGGTTGCCGACGATCGCCCGCACCACCGCCAGGGCCACGGGCACCTCGCCGGAGGCGTGCACCTCGACCTGCCGGCCGCGCTCGAGCAGCGGCCGCTCGGCGGCGAAGGCGGCGGCGAGCTGGCGGGCCTTGCCGTAATCGGCGCCGCGCACCAGCAGGTGGGCGCGCAGGCGGGCGCCGTCGAAAGTCAGCAGGTCGCGCAGGTACAGGCGCAGGCGCAGGATCTCGACCAGCAGGCCGACCCGCCCGAGCTCCGGCGCCGGCAGCGCCGACAGCGGCAGCGGATGGCCCCGGGCGACGGCGCCGGCCTCGAGCGCCGGCAGCACGCTGACCATGCCGCCGACGTGCGGCGCCCTGTCCGCCCAGCGCCGCAGGTCCTCGAGCAGCGCCGCCGCCGCCGGCGTCCAGGCCCAGCCGCCCGGGCCGGCGCACACCACGTCGAAGCGGTAGATGCCCCAGAACTCGGCGTCGAAGCGCTTGGCGGCGGTCACCAGCGGCGAACGTGGATCGAAGTTGTCGAGCCACGAATCCTCGACCCGCAGCCGCAGCAGGCCGGGAACCGCGGCCGCCAGCAGGACGAGGGCCGCCGCGGCCACCGCCCGCGGTCGCCGCGCGGTCAGCCGCTCGAAGCGTGGCAAGGCCGCGGCCGCATCGCTCCCGGCCCGACCCGGGCCCGGCTCCCCCGGCGCCGGCCGGGGGCGGCGTTCGAGCCAGGAGGGCGGCAGCGCCGCCATCAGCGCCGGCGCCAGGGTGAAGGTGAACAGCATGGCCAGCAGCAGGCCGATGCCGGTGAACAGGCCGAGGTGGCGCAGCGGCGCCATCGCGGCCCCCAGGAAGGAGAAGAAACCGGCGGCGGTGGCGAGCGAGATCAGCACCAGCGGCGCCGTGAGGTCGGCGAACGCGCGGCCGGCGGCGAGCCGCACCCGCTCCCGATCCTGCTCCGGGCCGGCACACCGCGGCCCGAGGTGCGGTGCGGCATTCCTGCCGGCCCACGCGGCCGCCGGCGAGCCGGCCGTGGTCGCGGCAGGAGCGCCAGCCGCATCGAAGCTCGGCGCTGTGCCGAGCTGCCCGGCGCCCTGCGGCATGCCGCCCAAGCCGGCCAGGTGGTCCTGCAGGCGCTCGAGCAGGTAGATCTCGTCGGTCATCGCCATCGCCATCAGCAGCACCGGCAGGACGGTGGTCACCAGGGTGACGGGGACACCGGCCCAACCCATCAGGCCCAGGGTCCACACCAGCGTCGCCAGCACCTGCGCCAGCGGGATCAGGACGCCGCCGGCGGTGCGCAGGCAGAGCGCCAGCAGCAGGGCGATGGCCGCCACCATGACCGGCACCAGACGGGCGAGGTCGCGCACCACCTCGTCTCCCAGGTCGGCCTCGGCCGCCACCGGTCCGGTCAGCCGCATCTCGAAGGGCTCGCCGGCGCGGGTGGCGAGGAAGCGCCGCAGGTCCGCGAGCAGCGCGGTGCGGGTGGTGCGGTAGCCCACCGGCAGGTAGAACGCCGCCGCCGCGCCGTCGGTGGCGAGGAACAGGCCGCCGGTGACCGGCAGGCGGCGCATGCGGGCCAGGACGTCGCCGAGCGGCGCCTCGCCGCCGCTCCACTCTTCGAAGAAGGTCCGGATGCGCAGCGGCGCGAGCGCTGCCGGCGGATCGATCAACGTCACCGCCGAGCGCACGCCGGCCAGCTCGACGCCGGGAAAGCGGGCGAGGGTGTGCTGCAGGCGGAGCAGGAAGCGGCAGCCGGCCGGCGAGTCGAGGCGCGGACCGCCGCGCCGGGCGGTGACCAGCAGCACGATCTGGTCGGCTTCCAGGAAGTCGCGGCGGTCGGCACGCGTGCGCTCGACCGCCGGGTCGCCCTGCGGATAGATGGCCTCGCCGTCGGTGCGCAGCTCGAGCCGGAAGAGGCCGCGGGCCGCCGCCGCGGTGGCGATGGCGAGGACGGCCAGCACCACGAGCGGCCGGGCAAGCGCGGCGCGGGCAAGCTGCAACATGTCGCGGTGATCGGGCCCGGGCTACAGCACCATCTCCGGGCCGGCATAGGGGCGCAGCGCCTCGCGCAGGGCGGCCGGGATGGCAGCGGCGACCAGGGCCCCGCCGGCGCCGGCGTCGCGGCGCATGCAGGCCACCTGCTGCTCGCCGCGCGCCACCAGCTCCTCGCCGGCGGCCGAGCGGCGCCAGTACTCGAACCGCAGGGTGATGCGGTTCTGCGCCATCCCCGCCAGGCGCATGCGCACCGCGACCTCGTCGAAGGCCTGCAACTCGCCAAGGTAATCGCAGGAGCAGTGGACGGTGGCCAGCGCCAGGCCGCCGGCAAGCTCCTGCAACACCTCCGGCGCGTGCTCGTGGAGGAACAGCTCGCGGCAGCGGCCCTGCCAGCGCAGGTGGTTCACGTAATAGACGTTGCCGAGCAGGTTGGTCTCTTCGAACCCCACCCGATGGCAGTATTCGTAATACCTCACGCGCGCGGGCTCCTGGCAAACCTTCTCGAATGCGTCGTGCCGCCAGCGCCCGCGGGCGAGACAGCGCCGGCCCGGCGATTGGCGAGGTCCCTCGACCGCCGGCGCGGTCCGCTAGCGGCGCCCCGGGCGGTGCGGCAGCAGCTCGGGCGACGCCAGGCCGGCGCGCGCCTCGACCAGGAACGGCGCGTTGGCCGGCGACCAGACCGCCGGCGCGATCACCCGGCGGCTGAGCCCCGGCGGATAGAAGAGGTCGTCGCTGTGGCCGCGCGGGTAGCAGAAGGCGCCGACCGCCTGGATGGCGATCCCTGCCGCCACCGCCAGCACGAAGGCCCGGAGACCCCAGCCGCGGAGCCGTACCACGACCGGCACCAGCAGCCATACCAGGAAAGGCAGGGCGTCCGTCAGGTACCGCGGCCCGTAGCAGGCGCCGGCGCGGTAGTCGGTCAGGGCGTAGAAGCAGATCTGCACCAGGAGGGCCGCGGCGACCGCCAGTTCGAGCAGCCGGTCGGGCGGCGCGGACGCCGGCGCCGACGCTGGCCGGCACCGCGCCGGCGCCAGCCGGCAGGCCAGGAAAAGCAGGAAGGGAGAGAACACCAGCAGCCCCTTGCCGGGACTGAGCAGCAGCCCCGCGAGCCCTGGCAGCAGCGGGTGGGAATAGAAGGGGTGGGGGCCGGCCATCCCCGACACGCCGTAGCCGCCGGCCCAATGCCCGAAGACCGCCAGGTTGAAGAGCAGCACCGGCGCGAGCGCCGCCGCCGCCGCTCCCAGCGCCCAGAGGCCGCGCCGGCCGTGGCGCGCCAGCAGGTAGACCAGGACCGCCGCCCCCAGCGCCGCATCGGGCGGGCGGTTGCCGGCGAGGAGGCCGGCGGCCACGCCGGCGGCGACGAGGCTGGCGGCCCTGGGCGGCGCCGTCGCCGCCAGCAGCGCGCCGACCGCCAGCAGTTCGCCCATCCCGTGCTGCCAGAGCGCCTGGCCCGAGATCGCCCAGGTGGCGGAGCCGAAGCCGTAGGCGGTTGCGGCAAGGAAGGCGCGGGGGCGCTCGGCGTGCCGGCGTGCCAGCAGATAGAAGAGCCCTACCGACAGGGCAGCCACCAGCGACGCCGCGAGCTTCTCCATGCGCAGCGAAGTGTTCTCCAATCGCCAGCTATCCCAGCCTTGCCAGGCGAGGTAGGCGACGGCAGGGGCGTAAAGCGGGGCGACCAGGACCGGAGTCACGACCGGATACCGCGTGTAGAGATGGCCGCCCGGCGAGCGCCAGAGCCAGTACGCCTCCTTGTAGGGCCTGCCCGGTGGCACCAGGGTGGCGAGCTCGGCCACGCTGTCGAGGCTCAGGCTTCCCGTCCGCCAGAGGGCGAAGGGCAGCAGGCGGGCCGACACCGTGTCGCCGTCCTGGATGACGCGGCAGTTGAGGTTGTAGACGGCGAAGGCGAGCACCGCCAGCGTGAGCGCCGCGCGGCGCTCGGCGCCGGCCCAGCGCCGCTCGCTCATCCGCTCACGTTCACGCCGCTGCCGCGGTGACCGGCGCCAGCGGGCTGCCGCGCCGGGGCCGGAAACCCCAGCTCGGCGTAGACGCGGCCCAGCGCCGCCGCGAAGGCGTCCGCCGAGAAGCGTTCCGCGAAGGTCCGGCGGGCGCCCTCCGCCAGCCGGCGGCGGAGCGCGGCGTCGGCGAGCAGCCGCGCCAGGGCGCCGGCGAGCGCTGCCGGATCTCCCGGCTCGACCAGCAGGCCGCTGGCGCCGTCGGTCACGTCCTCGGGGATGCCGTCCACGCGCGACGCGACCACGGCACAACCGGCTTGCAGCGCCTCGAGCAGGGCCAGCGAGCCGCTCTGCTCGGCGCGCGACGGCAGCACGAAAACGTCGGCGCGCTGCAAGTAAGGGAAGGGATCGGCGACCTCGCCCAGGATCTCCACCGTGGCGCCGCCCAACCCGAGCCGCAGGGCCAGGTCGCGGTCCACCGCGAGCAGCGGCCCGCCGCCCGCCAGGCAGGCGCGAAAGGGCACCCCCTGACGCCGCAAGCGGTCGAGGGCCGCGAGCAGCACGTCCCAACCCTTGCGCGGGTCGTGGCGGGAGACCGCGACGATCCGCGGCGCGCCGGCGTCCCGCGGCACGGACTCTGCCGGGCCCTCGCGCAGGAACGCGGCCTCGGCGGCATAGGTGAGCTTGACGCAGCGCGCCGCGGCGCCATACCTGGCGGCGACCAGGCGCTCCACCGAGTCGTAGTTGAGCAGCACCCGCCGCGACTCGCAGTAGGCGCGCCGCTCCCAGCGCTCGACGGCCAGCAGCACCCAGAGGTGGGCGGCGCCGTAGCGCAGGCGCACCCGCCAGCCGTAGCCGCCGGGACTGCGCAGCAGCGAGCGCGATTCGCTGCCGTAGGTGGTGTAGGAGCTGACGATCGGGACCGCCTCGCAGCCGGCGGCGCGCAGCCGTGCGCTGGCCAGCACTCCCGCGTAGCCCCAGACCCCGAAGCCGTGCAGCAGCAGCGGTCCGCGGCGCCCGGCGGCGAAGCGCGCGATGGCCGCGACGATCCGCGGCGCGTGCAGCCCGGCGAGCAGCTGGCGCACCGGCCGCACCCGGGCGGCGCAGCGGTGGATGACCCCGAAGTCGGTCTCCACCACCGCCTCGTCGCGGCCGGCGCAGAACAGATGTGGCGTGAAGCCGAGCCGCAGGACCGCCCGGGCATGGGCGCGGACGTAGCTCGAATGACCTGCCGCCGGCTCGTCGAGCGGATCGCGCCCCGCCACCAGGACGACGTCGGGGCTCATCGCCTCAGGGAGGGCCGCCTGCCGCGCGCGCCACCTCTCGCGCCACCCGGTCGATCTCCGCCGCGGAGAGCGCCGGACCGGAGGGCAGGTACAGCCCCTTGCGGCAGAGCTCCTCGGCCACCGGATAGCGCTCGCCGCGGTGGCGCCGGAAGTAGATCGGTTGCAGGTGCACCGGGATGAAGAAGGTCCGGGTCTCGATGCCGCGGCGCGCCAGGCGGCGCCGCAGCTCGTCGCGCGAGCAGCCGAAGTCGTCCTCGACCAGCAGGCCGTACATCCAGAAGACGTTC
>DATGHG010000014.1:0-5253 GCA_035308185.1 Thermoanaerobaculia bacterium
GGCCGGCGCCGCGGACGGCGACGTCTCGCGCGATCGCCGCCGGCGGGTCTATGCGCGCGACGGCGATCTCTTCATCGAGGAGCTGGCGACCGGCGCCATTCGCCAGCTGACCCGCACCGCCGAGGCCAAGAGCGATCCGAAGTTCATGGCCGGCGACGACCGTGTCGCCTTCCGCGTCAAGGAGGCGGTCTTCGTCTACGACCTGCGCTCGGGCCTGATCGGCCAGGCCGCCGACCTGCGTCTGGCCAAGGACCCGGCCGAGCAGGAGCCCGGCGATTTCCTGAAGAGCGAGCAGCTGCGCCTGTTCTCGACGCTGCGCGAAGACCGCGATCACAAGCAGGCCGAGCGCGAGCGCGCCCAGGCCGCCCAGCGCGCCGACCCGACCCGCCCGCCGCTGCCCTGGTACCTGGGCGACAAGCTCAAGATCGACGACGTCTCGCTGTCGCCGAACGGCGACTGGATGCTGCTGGTCACTCATCCGAAAGACGCCAAGGAAGGCAGGAAAGGGGTGGTGCCGCACTTCGTCACCGACAGCGCCTACGTCGACCCCGAGGAAGGCCGGCCGCTGGTCGGGACCGAGAGCGGCGCGGGGCAGAGCCTGATCCTGCTCGACCTGCGTTACCACCAGCGCCACGACCTCGACCTCGCGACGTTGCCGGGCATCAAGGACGACCCGCTGGCGGCGCTGCGCGAAGCCGCCGCCGCGCGCGGCAAGGCGAGCGCCACGGCGGCGGCCGGCGCCGCCCTTGGCTCCGGCACCTCCGGCGCCGCCCTCATCTCCAACACCGCCGGCACTGCCACCTCTGCCGGCGCCGCCGAGCTGACCGCCGCCGCCACCGCCGCCAAGCCGCCGGCGGTGCGACCGGTGGACGTGCTGCAGATTGCCTGGACCGGCGACGGCCGCCGCGCCGCCGTCGAGCTCGTCGCACACGACCACAAGGACCGCTGGATCGCCACCCTCGACTTCGACGGCGCCCGCCTCGTGCCCCGGCACCGGGAGACCGACAGCGCCTGGATCAATTGGGGTTTCAACACCATCGGCTGGCTGCCCGACGACCAGACGCTCTACTTCGATTCCGAGGAGAGCGGCTATAACCACCTCTATGCGCTCGACGCCCGCGACGGCAGGACCCGGCAGCTGACCAGCGGCAAGTACGAGGTGAGCTCGCCCGAGCCGAGCTTCGACGGCCACACCCTCTACTACGTCGCCAATGCCGCGCACCCCGGCAACTACGACGTCTGGCGGGTCGATACCGCCACCGGCAGGTCCGAACAGCTCACCCGCCTGGGCGGTCTCACCGGGTTCTGGCCGTCGTTCGACGAGCGCCAGCTGCTGATCGTCCATTCGAGCCTCGCCCGCCACGACGAGCTCTACGTCCAGGCCAACCGGCCCGGTGCCGAAGCCCGCCGCCTCACCGATACCGTCTCTGCCGCCTTCCGCGCCGAGCGCTGGACCCTGCCCGAGATCGTGCCGATCCCGTCGACCCACGGCGCCGGCGTGATCTACTCGCGCGTCTACTCCGCGGACACCGCGGGCAGCGCGAGCGGCCAGGGCGGCAAGCACCCGGCGGTGGTCTTCATCCACGGCGCCGGCTACCTGCAGGATGCCCACTACGGTTGGTCCTTCTACTTCCATGAGTTCATGTTCCACACCTTCCTCACCCGGCGCGGCTACGTGGTGCTCGACATGGACTACCGGGCGTCGGCCGGCTACGGCCGCGACTGGCGCACCTCGATCTATCGCCAGATGGGCCATCCCGAGCTGGAGGACCTGGCGGACGGCGTCGACTGGCTGGTGCGCACCAAGGACGTGGACCGCGCCAGGGTCGGTGTCTATGGCGGCTCCTACGGCGGCTTCCTGACGCTGATGGCGCTGTTCCGCCAGCCCGATCTGTTCGCCGCCGGCGCCGCCCTGCGGCCGGTGACCGATTGGGCCGACTACAACCAGGATTACACCAGCGCCATCCTGAACACGCCCGAGGTCGACCCCGAGGCCTTCGAGCGCAGCTCGCCCATCGAGTTCGCCGCCGGTCTCGCGAAGCCGCTGCTGATCTGCCACGGCATGGTGGACGACAACGTCTTCTTCCAGGACTCCGTGCGCCTGGTGCAGCGGCTGATCGAGCTCGGCAAGCAGGACTTCCAGCTCGCGCCCTTCCCGGTCGAATCGCACGGCTTCACGCGGCCGAGCAGCTGGCTCGACGAGTACCGGCGGATCTACCGGCTGCTGTCGGCGAACCTGCGATGAGCCGGCCCACCGCTGCTGGCGCCGCCGCCGGCGTCCTGCCGCCGCACGTCCGACCGGCCCGGCCGGACGAGGCCGGCCTGCTCATCGACTGGCAGCTGCGGCTGGCCCACGAGACCGAGGGCATCGAGCTCGATCCCGCGGTCCTCGGGCGCGGCGTGCGCGCCGTGTTCGACGACCCCGGCCTCGGCGAGTACTGGGTCGCCGAGGTCGACGGCAAGGTCGCCGGCTGCCTGCTGGCGACGCGCGAGTGGAGCGACTGGCGCGACGGCACCGTGCTGTGGATCCAGTCGGTCTACGTCCTGCCAGAGTGGCGCGGCCGCGGCGTCTACCGGGCGCTCCACCAGCACCTGCGCCGTCGCGTCGAGGCCGCCCCCGATCTCAAGGGCATCCGGCTCTACGTCGATCATCGCAACCGCCGCGCCCGCGGCGTCTACGAGCGCCTCGGCATGACCCACGAGCACTACGCCCTCTATGAATGGATGAAGTGAGCCGCGGCGCCGGCGCGCCGCGCGGCTGGCTCGCAGCTTGCACGTCGCCTCCTTGAACAAGGAGGTTCTGTGCCCACGAGCGACGCGCCGGCAGTCCTGAAGATCAGGTTCCTATCCGGCCGCCGGCAGGCGGCGATCGGCGGCGGCGGCAACGACGGCGGCGGCGGTGAGCTGCCGGGGCTCGATCTCGCGCTCGCCGATTGGGAGGCGGATGACTTCCCCTGCCATGCCTTCGACCGGCGCGTCGAGGCGCTGGCCGGCGCCGCCCGCGGCGGCCCATTCGAGATCCGCTTGAGCGGCGAGGAACGCCGGCTGGAAGCGGGCGCGGCCCAGGTGGGCAGCCGCTGCCAGCGCCTGGCCGAACGCCGCAACGCCGCCTCGGCGTGCGAGCTGTTCGATCGCGTCCTCGGCGCCCATCGCGACCTCCACCACCGCGCGGATCCAGTGGCGGCGGCAAGCCTTGCCCGCACCCTCGACACCTGGCAGTGGCTGCTACGCCTCGACCCCGAGGCGAGCCTCGCGGTGCAGCTCGCGGGCCTGTTCTGTCGAGCGGTCCCGCCGGCCGCTTTGGCCGGCGTCCTCGCCACTCCGGCCTGCCCGGCCTCCCCGGAGGACGGCTTGCGCCGCGGCGCTCTGACCACCGACGAATTGCTCGCCGACCTGGGCGTCGACCTGGTGACCCGGGTGCGTGTCTACCGGTTGATCGCCGGCCACGAGCGCTCGCCGGCCGCGGCTGCCGGGAGCTCGCCAGCGGCGACCGCCGAGCAGGCGTTGCTCGACGACGCGGCGGCGCTCTCCTTCCTCTCGCTCGACAGCGCCGGTCATCTTGCCGAAAACGGTGTCGAGCCGACCGCGCGCAGGGTCGGCGAGGTCCTGGCGCGCCTCCGCCCCGCCGCGCGCACCAGGATCCGGGGCATGCGGCTGCGGGCCGAGATCGCGCGCATGATCGTTGCCGCCGAGAGCGAGCTGGCGCGGCGGGCGCGATTGCAGCGCGGCCGCCCGGCCGGCGGTCCCGCCGCCCAGACGGGACCGGTCCGCGGCGCCAAGCCGAGCCGCGCCGTCGCCATGGCCAGATCCCGCATGTCGGCCGGCCTGGCCGGCGGCACCGGCATCGCCCGCAACCGCACGGTCGCGTTGCTGGCGCGGGCCGCCGCCCTCGGCGCCCTGACCGCGGGGCCCGCCGGCCCGTCGAGCGCCGCGGCCCGATTGCATCCAGGCGCCCGCCCCGGGGCCTTGGAGCCCGCCAGCCACGCCACCGTCTCCCGCCAGGCCGGCCTCGCCAAGGCCTGAGGCCGCGCCAGGTCCCCGGATCGGACCCGCCGCGGCTCGCCGCCGTCGGCGGCGACGGCTGGCGTGGTAGGATCCCGCACTCCGTTCGGGCTCCATCACGTTCGGGCTCCATCATGCTGACGCCGACGTCCCATCTCGATCGCGACCTGCGCGACCTCGGCAGCCGGCCCGACGACGGCGCGCTGCGCGAGCGCCTCGCCGGCCATGGCCTGGAGGTGCTGCCGGCGCTCGCGGCCTACCTGGCCAGCGATCTGCCGATCGCCGTGCTGGAAGGTTACGAAGCGGTGTGGAAGGCGGTCATGCGGCGGGAGCTGGCGGGCGAGGTGTCGGGCGAGGGCGCCCGCACCCTTGCCGCCTTCCAGCGGCAGGTCGGCCTGCTGCTCAAGTACAAGAGCTACGCCATCAAGGCGAGCAGCCCGCTGGGCTATTCGATCTTCCTGCAGAACCCCGGCGAGGGGTTCAGCTTCCAGCGCCACCTCACCCACAAGACCGAGGTCTTCCACATCCTCGACGTCCATCCCGGGGGGTTCGTCTTTCTCTGCACCTCGGACGAGTGGCGGCGCTGCTACGACCGCGAGCGCTTCGCCGCCTGGCTGGCCGGCGACCGCTCCGACCCGGAGTACGAGCGTTACCGCTTCCCGGCCCGCCCCGGAGACGTGTTCGTGCTCGATCGGCTGGGGATCGTCCACACCGTGATCGGCTGCATCCTCGAGGAGTTCGCGACCATCTCGACCGACATGGTGGACCGGCTGCACGACCAGAACCAGGGCAAGCCGATCCCGGCCGGCTTCGACCGCGCCTATGCCGCCGAGCGCCTGCGGGAGATCCGCTCCCCCGCCGCCAGCCGGCTGGTGGCGGGCCCGCGGCCGGGTGCCGGCGCCGAGCCCGCGACAAGCACGGAGCTGATGCCGCGTCCGGTTGCCGGTGGCAGCCGGACCCTGCTCGCCGACGGCTTCGTCGTCGCCACCCAGATCCGCGTCGAGCCGCGCGGCGAGACCGAGATCGGCGCCGACCCCTGCCGCGCCGCCGCCCTCTACGTGCGCGCCGGCGAGGGCCGCGTGTTGATGGGCACCGCCGCCGAGATGCGGCGGCCCACCCCGCCCAGCCTGCCGCTGTCCGCCAACGGCCTGCTCACCATCCCGCACGGCATCCAGTACGCCTTCGTCAACGAGGGCCGCGCGCCGCTCGAACTGGTGGAGCACCGGATCCGGCCGGAAGTCGAGCAGGCCG
>DATGHG010000015.1:0-2975 GCA_035308185.1 Thermoanaerobaculia bacterium
AGGCCTGCTATTTCCACGAACAGGTCACGTTCTTCGAGACCGTTCTCGGCGGCGGCATCCTCGAGGCCCTGCTGCGCGCGGCCTTGCCGGCGCCGCTGACCGCAACCCTCCGCCGCTTCCGGGACCAGGAGCGCGAGCACACCGCGATGTTCCGGCGGCTGATCCAGCGCGCCGCTCCTCACCTCTACACCGGCCGTGACTTCTATTTCGTCCGTGTCCCCGGGCCCTGGTTGGCCGTCTTCGGCTGGGCCGTGGCGCACCCGGCGCTCTTCCCCATGTTCTTCTGGCTGATGCTGCTGCAGGAGGAGCGGGCGCTGTTTTACTCGCGCGGCTATATCCGCCACGGCGGCGCGCTCGAGGCGAGCTTCGTCGAGGCCCATCGCCGCCACCTGGCCGACGAGGTGTGGCACGTGCGCTGGGACGAGGAGCTGATCGACCGGCTGTGGCGGCCCGCCCATCCCTGGCTGCGCGCGGTCAACGCGCGGCTGATGGCCTGGATGCTCGAAGAGTTCTTCGGCGCGCCGAAGCGGGCACAGCTGCGGGTGCTCGAAGAGCTGGTGCGGGAGCTCCCGGAGTTGCGCGGCCGGCTGCCCGAGATGCGGCGCCAGGTGCTGGCCCTGGCCGGGGACGAGGGTTACCGCGGGTCCCTCTACTCGCGCGAGATCGTGCCCATCAGCTTCGCCCGCTTCGACGCCACGCCGGAGCTCCGGGGGCTGCGCCTCCGCGGTTATCAGCCGCGGCCGTACCGGAAAGCAGCGGCGCGATGAGCCGGTCGGCCTTCCCCATCCCGGCGCGGCTGAACCTCGGCATCGCCGCGGTCCAGCTGGTGCTGCTGTGCACCATCCTCTGGGCGGCGGGCCAGGTCCACGGCTGGGGCTGGGTGGCGCTGCTGGCGCTGGCCTACGGGGTGACGATGAACTCGGGCTACGCCATGCTGCACGAGGCCGAGCACAACCTGCTGCATCCCAACCCGGTGATCAATCAAACCGTGGGCGCCGTCCTGGCGCTGTTTTTTCCGGCACCTTTCCACCTCATCCGCCAGGGTCATCTCGGGCACCATATCCGCAACCGCTCCGACGACGAAGCGTTCGATCTCTATTTCGAAGACGAGAACCGCTTCTGGAAATACCTCCAGCTCTACGGCACGCTCACCGGGCTCTTCTGGGTGCTCATCCTGCTCACCAACTTCGTCGTCGCCTTCAGGCCGGCCATCATCGCGCCGCGGCGAGCCAGGCGCAATCGCCCCACCGCTGCCTTCCTCGAATCGCTGAACCCGCGCTATCGGCGGCTGGTGCAGCTCGAGGCCTGGGCGGCGATCCTCCTGCACGCCGCCATGATCTATTGCTGGCGCATCCCGCTGCCGGCCTACTTCGCGGTCCTCTTCGGCTTCGGCTTCATCTGGTCGGCGATGCAGTATGCGCACCACTACGGCACGGTGCGCGACGTCGCCAAGGGCGCCCTCAACCTGCGGACGATCGGCATCCTCGACCGCGCCTGGCTGAACCACAACTGGCATCTCAACCATCACCAGCACCCCACCGTGCCGTGGGTTTATCTGCCGTCGCTCTCGGGCGGCGGCGAGGAGCGCGGCAGCCTGGTCAGGGCCTACCTGCGGGAATGGCGCGGCCCTCGATTCTCGACCGAGCGGGTGGAGAACCGCTATGCCGGCAAAGTCATCAAGTAGCGGGCTCGGGCCTCCCGCGGTGGACGCCTTTGCCGCCTACCCGGCGTCGTGGTACCTCTTCTGCGAGAGCCGCCAGCTCCGCCGCGAACCGTTCTCCCGCAACGTCCTCGGGCGCCGCCTGGTCGCCTTTCGCACCGCCGGCGGCAGGGTCGCGGTGATGGACGCGCACTGCGCGCACCTCGGCGCCGACCTCGGTCACGGCCGCGTGGTCGGCGAGACCATCGAGTGTCCCTTCCACCAATGGCGCTACCGCCCCGACGGCGTCTGTGCCGCGGTCCCCAACCTGGATCGCGCCCCCGCCTTCGCCCGGCTGCGGACCTATCCCGCCGTCGAACGGCACGGCTACCTGTTCTTCTTCAATGGCGCCGAGCCGCTCTTCCCCTTGCCGTTCCTGCTCGGGGAAGCGGCCGAGGACTACGTCGCCGGCAAGGTGTTCCGCTACGTCGCCGACTGCACCTGGTACATGAACTCGGCACATGCGTTCGACCGCCAGCATTTCGCCGCGGTGCACGACCGCGAGCTGCTGGCGCCGCCGGCGATCGATTGCCCGGCGCCGTTTGCGCGGCGCAACAGCTATCCCGCCAGGATCGTCGGCCGCACCCTGCTCGACCGGGTCTTGCGGGCGGTCGCCGGGCGCACGGTCAAGATCACCCTCACCATCTGGGGCGGCACGCTGGCCGTGATCACCGCCGACTACGAACGTCTGCGGAGTGGCTTCATCATCGCCATGGAGCCGTTGGCGGACGGTTGCACGCTGTGCCAGGGAATCGTCCTGGCCCGCCGCGCCGCGAGTCCGTTGCGTCTCCTGGATGCTTGCCGCCTGGGAGCGCGGACGCTGTTCACCCATGGCTATCTGAAGGAGGAAGCGCGCCGCCTGCGTGGCACGCGCTACCGACCTCGGAGCCTCGGCGTCAACGACCAGGAAATGATCGACTTCTTCCGCTGGGTGGCGACGCTGCCACAGGCGGGTCCAGAGCCACGGGAACCGGAAACGAGCGAAGGTGACCATGACCAGATCGAGCGCAGTCCTGCTGTTGCTGCTGTGGGTGGCGGTCGTGCCGGCGTCGTCGCAAGCGCCGCCGGCCAAGGAGGCGGCGGTTCATGACGAGCTGAGGGCCTTCCGCGACGGCCTGCTCGACGCGATCAACCAGGGCGACATCGATCGCGAGCTCACCTTCCTCCACCCCAATGTCGTCGTCACCTGGCACGACGCCACGGTCAGCCGCGGCCGGGACGGCGTGCGGGCGTATCTCTACCGAATGTTGAAGGCCCCGGGCCGGGCGGTCGCCGC
>DATGHG010000016.1:0-33054 GCA_035308185.1 Thermoanaerobaculia bacterium
TTGAGGCGGCCGAGCTGCATGCAGAGCAGCTGGCCCTTGGCGATCTCGCTCGCCATCCACACCAGCTTCTCCTGCACCAGCTGGTGGCAGGCGATCGGCTGGCCGTTCCACTGGATGCGCTGCCGGGCATACTCGAGGGCGGTGTGGTAGCACTCCATGGCCGAGCCGATCCCGCCCCAGGCGATGCCGTAGCGCGCCTGGTTGAGGCACATCAGGGCGTTCTTGAGGCCGGTCGTGCCCGGCAGGATGGCGTCGCCGGGAATGCGGCAGTCGTGGAAGCCGAGCTCGGAGGTGGTGGAGGCGCGCAGCGAGAACTTGCCGTGCTGATCGGCGGCGGTGAAGCCGGGCGTGCCCTTCGCCACCAGGAACCCCCGGATACCCTGGTCGGTGCGGGCCCACACCACCGCGACGTCGGCGAGGGTGCCGTTGGTGATCCACTGTTTGCTGCCGTCGAGCACCCAATCGTCGCCGACCCGGCGGGCGGCGGTGCGCATGCCGCCAGGGTTGGAACCGAAATCGGGCTCGGTCAGGCCGAAGCAGCCGATCGCCTCGCCGGTCGCGAGAAGCGGCAGCCAGCGGTCCTTCTGCTGCTGCGAGCCGAAAGCGTGGATCGGGTACATCACCAGGCTGCTCTGCACCGAAGCGAAGCTGCGCAGGCCGGAGTCGCCGCGTTCGAGCTCCTGCATGATCAGGCCGTAGGCGACGCCGCCCAGGCCCGGCAGGCCGTAGTCGGCGAGATTGGCGCCGAAGAGGTTGAGGGAGCCCATCTCGGGCACCAGCTCGAGCGGGGTGCGCCCCTCGCGGTGGCACTCCTCGATGATCGGCTTGACCTTGTCGTCGACGAAGGCGCGGACGGTGTCGCGCACCAACCGCTCCTCGTCGCCGAGGAGCGCATCCACCTCCAAGAGATCGACGCCTGGAAAACGGCTCACGGAACCTCCTGCGATCGGGTGCTGCGAGAGTTTGGCGGGTGCAAGGCCAACGGCCCGGCGGCACCGCCGGAGATCCGTGCTTGACGGGGACGACTCGCGCGACTGCGCGATCATACCACGCGGTATCCGGAGGGGTGGAGGGGTGCGGGGTGTCGAGGCACGGGGCGCCGAGGTACGGGGCGCCGGGGTACGGCGGGGTATATCATCCGGGGCCATGGGTTTCCCCGGCGGCAGCGCCTACGCGATGAGCCGCGACATCGCGGAGGGTTACACGCTGGTCACCGAGCGGACCTTCCGCACCCTGACGCCGGGCGACCTCGACAAGCTGGTGTTCGAGATGGACCGCCACCTGCGCGAGCTGCGCGGCGATCAGCCCGCCCTCGAAGACATCCCGGCGATTCAGCAGCGCAACCGGCGCATCCAGCGCCTCAACCAGGCCATGCTGGTGCTGCGCAGCTTCCGCAGCCGGCAGAAGCCCTGAGCCGCGCCGTGGCCCTGGCGCCGCCGCCACTGGCTCCGCTGTCGCTGCTGCTGCGCCTCCTCGGGCCGGCGGTTCTCGCCCTGGCCGCTGCCTGGGCCTTCGACCGGCTGTGCCAGCGCAAGGGACTGCTGCCGCCGGGTTTCTACCGCCCCTGGCGCCGGGCCGCCGCCGGGGCGCTGGTCTTCCTGATCCTCTGGTTCGGGATCTTCGCGCCGATCGGCGAGGTCGGCCTCGACGAGAAGCTCGACCTGTCCGCGATCAGCACCCCGCGGCTCTTCCTGCTGCACGGCATGATGGCCGCCGCGGTGCTGGGCTGGTTCCTGCTCGGCTTCGCCGGCGCCCGCCGGCCGCGGCCGGCGGCGCCGGCCGCCGCCGCGCCCCTGGAAGCGCCGGCGGACTCCGTGCCGGCGCCGGCTCCAACAGCGGCCATGACAGCGGCCGTGCGGCAGCCGTCGTTCTTCCGCCAGGTGGCCGCCCAGCTCGGTCTGGTGGCGCCCGACGTCCCTCGTGAAGTGCTCATCGGCCTGGCGCTGGGCGCCTGCGCCTGGGGAGCGGTGCTGCTGGCGCTGTTCGCCGCCGCCATCGCCATCTATGCGATCGGCGGCGAGCAGGCGCTGCCCAAGCCCTCCGCCATCGTGCCCTGGATCGCGGCGCTGCCGGTGCTGGTGCGGCTGCTGGTGAGCCTGTCGGCGGGCTTCGTCGAGGAGATCTTCTTCCGCGGCTTCCTGCAGCCGCGCGCCGGCATCGCGCTGTCGACCGGCTGCTTCGTGCTGGCGCACCTGTCCTACGGCCAACCGTTCATGCTGCTGGGCATCGCGATGCTGTCGCTGATCTACGCCTTCCTGGTGCGCTGGCGGCAGACGATCTGGCCGGCGATCGCCGCGCACGCGCTCTTCGACGGCGTCCAGCTGCTGGTGATCATCCCGATGGCGATGCGCTACCTCGGACCGGCGCCCGGACACGGGGGGGGAAAACCAGCGATGGCGGTATTCTCCGGGGTCGCCGGCGCCCTGGGCCGGATCTGGTAGACTGCGGCGGAGGCGCCCCCCGGCCATGTCGGACGAACAGAGCTTCCATCTCGCCATCGGAAGCCGCTTCGAAAACATCGAGCTGGTGCAGCTTGTGCTGAAGGACTCCCTTGACCAGCTCGGGCTGGACGACGACAACCGGCACTGGATCGACGTCGCGGTCCGCGAGGCGGTGGCCAATGCCATCAAGCACGGCAACCAGCAGGACCCGGCCAAGCAGGTGCACGTGGACCTCACCCGGGAGGGCCAGGACGGCGAGTGGCTGGTCATCCGGGTGCAGGACGAGGGCACGGGTTTCGATCCGGCCGACCTCGAAGATCCCCTGGCGCCGGAGAACCTGCTCAAACCCAATGGCCGCGGGATCTTTTACATGAAGAGCTTCATGGACGACATCCAATACCGGGTGCGGCCGGGCGGCGGCACCGTGGTGACGCTGCGCAAGCGGCTGGCGTCTCGCGGCGCGGCGACCCGGCCGGACAGCCCGAACGCGAACGCCAGGCCTGAATAGGAGAGGCATGCGATGAAAGTGAACGTGCGGCAGAGGGACGGCGTCACGATTCTGGACCTCAAGGGCAAGATCACCATCGGGGTGGGAGACGTGGCGCTGCGCAACGCGGTGCAGGAAGCGATCAACGGCGGCGCCACCAAGGTCGTGATCAACCTCCGCGATGTCACCACCATCGACTCCTCGGGAGTCGGCGAGCTGGTGAGCGCCTTCACCACCGCCACCAACCGCGGCGCCAAGCTCAAGCTGGCCAACCTTCCCGCCAAGGTGAACGACATCCTGCAGATCACCCAGCTGATCACCGTCTTCGACGTCTTCGACAGCGAGGACGAGGCCATTCGTTCCTTCTGAAGCGGCCCCGGTGCCTGAAGCGGAGCTCGGCTCGCTGGCCGGCGGCCTGGCGGCCCTGGCTGCGCGGGTGGACCGGCGCCTGCCCGAGCTGCTGCCGCCCGCCGGCCAGCGGCCGGAGCCGGTCCATCGCGCCATGCACTACGCCCTGACCGGCGCCGGCAAGCGCGTGCGCCCGGTGCTCACCCTGGCGGTGGCCGAGCTCTTCGGCGCCCGGCCCGAGACCGTCCTCGACCTTGCCTGCGCGGTCGAGATGGTCCATGCCTGCTCGCTGGTGCTCGACGACCTGCCGTCGATGGACGACGCCGCCCTGCGCCGCGGCCGTCCCACCGTGCACCTCGCCTTCGGCGAGAGCGTCGCGCTGCTCGCCGCCCTCGCGCTGCTCAACCGCGCCTATGCGCTGGTGGCGGAAAGCGCGCATCGCCTGTCGCCCAAGCGCTACACCAGCGAAGACATGGTCCACCACCTGGCCGCTGCCATCGGCAGCGAGGGGCTGATCGGCGGCCAGGCGCTGGACCTGCTGACCGGCCCCGGCGAGCTGGACCTCGAGCTGCTCGAGTACATCCACAGCCACAAGACCGGAGCCCTGTTCATGGCCGCCGGCGAGCTGGGGGCGATGGCCGCCGACGCGCGGCGGCGCGACCTCGAGCTGATCGCCCGCTACGCCAAGAACCTGGGGCTCGCCTTCCAGATCGCGGACGACCTCCTGGACGTCCTCGGCACCGCGGACGCCACCGGCAAGGACGTCCGCCAGGACGCGGCGAAAGTCACCTTCGTCAAGCTCCTGGGTGTCGCCGGCGCGCGCTCCCTTGCCGCCGAGCTGCTCGGCTTCGCGGTCGATTCTCTCGCCCCCCTCGGCCGCAAGGGCGATCCGCTCCGCGCCCTCGCTCACTTCGTCCAGCACCGGACGCGCTGACCCGGGACACCAGGAGCCGCGATGACCAGCGAGCCGAATCTCCTGCTGTCGCCGGCGGAGCGGGTGACGCTGGCGGCCGTCTGCGAGGCGCTGCTGCCGGAGCTCCACGCCGAGCCCGGCGACGATCCGCGGCTGTTCGGGCTCGGCGCGGCGGCGCTCGGCATCGCCGCCGAGGTCGAAGGGGTGGTCGGCGGCCTGGGCGCGGCGCAGCGGGCCGACTTCGGCAAGCTGCTGCGGCTGCTGGCGCAGCCGGCCTTCGTGCTGCTGCTCGCCGGCCGGGCGCTGCCGTTCGCGGAGCTGCCGCCGGACCGGCGCGAGCGGGCGTTGCTGGCGATGGCGACCAGCCGTCTCGAGCCGCTGCGCACCGGCTTCCAGGTGCTCAAGCGCCTGGCCACGCTGCTGTTCTACAGCGTCTGTCCGGACGGCGGGGAGAACCCGACCTGGCCGGCGCTCGGCTACGTGCGGTCGGCCAACCCGCCGCCGGCGGCCGGCGGACCCCTGGTGCGGCTGACCACGATCGCGCGCACCGCGGTGCCTGCGACGGCGACGGCGACGCTCGATGCCGACGTCTGCGTCATCGGGTCGGGCGCCGGCGGCTGCGTGGCGGCGGCGGAGCTGGCAGCTGCCGGACGCCGGGTGGTGGTGCTGGAGGCCGGTGGCGGCAGCCAGGCCCCCGATTTCGATCAGACCGAGCTCCACGGCATGCGGGCGCTGTTGCTGGACCGCGGCGTCGCCGCGAGCCGCGATCTCGGGATCGCCATCCTGGCGGGCGCCACCCTGGGCGGCGGCACCACGGTCAACTGGCAGACCTCGATCGCGCTGCCCGATGGAGTGCGCGACGAATGGGCCGCGCGCTCGGGCTGCGCCTGCTTCGCCGAGGAGAGCTTCAGCCGCTCGCTGGCGACGGTGCTGGCGCGCCTCGGCGCCGGCGCGCCGGCGAGCGCCAGCGAGGTCAATGCCAACAACGCGGTGCTGCGCGACGGCTGTCAGGCGCTCGGCTGGCGCTGGCGGCAGGTGGCCCGCAACGCGCGGGGTTGCGATCCGCGGCAGTGCGGCTACTGCATCTTCGGCTGCCGCCACGGCGGCAAGCAGACCGCCGCCACCACCTTCCTGCACGACGCGCAGCAGCAGGGCGACACCCGCGTCGTCACCGGCTGCAGCGCGCGGCGGGTGCTGTGGAGCGGCGGCCGGGTGCGGGGCGTCGAGGCGGTCGCGGTCACGCCGGCCGGCGAGGAGGTGGCGGTCGCGGTCCGCGCCCCGACGGTGGTGGTGGCGGCCGGCAGCCTGCATTCGCCGGCGCTGCTGCTGCGCTCGGGCCTGGCGCTGCCGGCCCTCGGCCGCCATCTCCATCTGCATCCGGCGAGCGGCGTGGCCGGCACCTTCGACGGCCCGATCCTGCCGTGGAGCGGCCCGCCGCAGAGCATCCTCTGTGACGAGCTCGCGGACGCCGCCGGCGGCGGTGGGCGCGGCGGCAGCGGGGACGGGGGCGGCGGGGGCGGCTACGGCTTCCGCCTGGAGACGGCGCCGACGCACCCCGGCCTGCTGGCGATGTCGACGCCCTGGTGCGGCGCCCGGGACCACCGGCGCGAGATGCAGGCCAGCGCCCGCAAGTGCACCCTGATCGTGCTGGTGCGCGACCGTGCCGCCGGCCGCGTGCGGGTGGACCGCGCCGGCGCGCCGGTGGTCGACTACCGCCCCGGCACCGCGGAGCGCGCGCTGCTGCGCCAGGGCATCGCCGCGGCCTCGCGGGTGCTGCTGGCCGCCGGCGCCCGCCAGCTGCTGGCTCTGAACCACCGGCGGCTCGGCCTGCGCGACACCGCGGCGGCATCGGCGGTCGACGACTACTTCGCCGGCGTCGCGCGCAGCCGCAGCGAGCGCAACTGGTCCACCCTGTTCAGCGCCCACCAGATGGGGACCTGCCGGATGGGCGGCGACCCGCGTACCGCGGTCTGCGACGCCGGCGGCGAGGTCTTCGGCGTCCGCGGTCTGTTCGTGGCCGACGCCAGCGCCTTTCCGGCCTCCTCCGGCGTCAACCCGATGGTGACCGTCATGGCGCTCGCCCATCACACCGCGCAGCAGATCAAGGCCCGCACGGGGTGATGCCCCGCCGTGATCGACCAGGCGCGATCGCGCCGGCTACTCGGCTTGGTCGGCTTGGGCGGCGCGCAGCCGCGCCAGGCGCGGCTGGCGGCTCTTGGGGCTGTCGAGGCTGAAGGCGCGCATGTCGCCGAGGTCGCCGCGGACGTACTCCGCGGTGGCGGCCACCGCGGCGCGGAGCGCGGGGTTTTCGGCATCGACCCGGTGGAAGCAGGTCCAGGCGATCTCTCCCGCCTCCGGGTCGTGCTCCCAGAGCCCGATCAGGCGGCCGCGGTCGAGGATGGCGTGGTTGGGCAGGTCGGCGATGGCGCCCACCTCCACCGGACCCTGGTCGCCGGCGGCCTGACGGGTCCAGTCCTCCGGCACCAGCAGGCTCTTGACGTCGCGGCGCAGCAGCAGGATGCCGTCGAGGTTGGCGACCAGGGCGAAGCGCGGTTTCGCGGGCGCCGCAAAGGTCTCGAGCTCCGCGAGGTGCTCCGGCAGCACCAGGCGCTGCGCGTCGTCGCCCGGCAGCGAATCGAGCTGTAGCGGTTCGATCGCGGCCCGCGCCGCCTTGACGCCGAGCGCCGCGAAGGCCGCGAGCTCGGCGAGGCTCGCCGGCCCGATCCAGTGGAAGAACCGGCGCGCCAGCTCGACCTGGCACTCGGCGGCCGACAGCCGGAAGCCGTCCAGGGGGTTCGGCCGCCAGAGGGCGTAGCGATACCGTTGCTGGTCGAGGCGGCCGTTGATCGGGACCCGCCGGATCTCGCCCGCGGTCTGCAGCCGGCCGAGCGCCAGCGGCAGGGTGGTGGTGATGCCTTTCTTCTTGCCCGCGTCGCCCAGGCTGCGCGCGGCGCCGCCGGTGGCGACCCGGATCTCGTCGGGCGAGAGCGGCTCCTGCCGCAGGGCGTCGAGGACGGCCGTGCACAGGCGGTCGACCTCGGCATCGGTCACTCCCAGCTTGCGCGCCACGCGCATGTCCGCTTCCGGGCCGAAGTTCTGGCTCAGCCGGAGCGCCAGCGCGAAATCCGACGCCGGCACCACGTAGGTGCAGCCGCGGGCGCTGGGCAGCTCATGGATCTCGAGCGCCGCGATCGCGCGGTCCACCGCCTCTCGCCCGGCGCCGCAGCGGGCGCGCAGGCCGAGGTACGGCCCGGAGCCCCCCACCGAGCGCGCCCAACCGGTGCGCTCGAGCACCCTGGCCGGCGGCTCGCCATGCAGCCCGCCGTCCAGCCCCTGGCGATGGAACCACCATGCGCGCACCCTGCCTGCCTCCATGTCACCTCCGGCGCAGCGTCTCGGAACGGCAGCGGCGCCGGCCGAGATCCGCCGCCGGAGTCTATCGGAGTCCGGCTACACTAGCCGGTGATGAGCGGCACCCACGCCGCCGGCGAGGCGGAGCTGGAGCGGGCGCGGCTGGAGCTGCGGCGCCTCGGCTACCTGGATCATGGGCTGGAGCGCTTCCTGCTGCAGGACGCGCTGCGGCCGCGGCAGCCGCTGCGCACGATGACGGTGCTGGCCGCCAAGGTGGGCCTGCTGACCGGCGGCGTGCTGGCGGCGGCGCTGGCGGTGGCGCTGGTGGTGGCCAACGGCAGCGTCGCGTCGTCGCCGCTCGATCTGCCGGTGCTGTTCCTGCACCTCTTCCCGCCGGCGGCGGCGGCGGCCGGCGCGGCGTTCCTGGCGCTGGCCTCGGCGGTGCTGCTGGTGCTGCGCTTCTATCCGGTGCGGCGGATCGAGGCGCCGGCGCTGGCGACGGCGCTGGTGGCGGGCCTGGCGGTGCTGGCGCTGGCGCTCCGGGAGGCGCAGCAGATCCCGGCGGGGAGCGGCACGGCGCAGCGTCTGGCGCTTGGCCTGGGTGCGGCGGCCGCCGCCTACGCCCTGGTGCGCCTGGTCTATCAGGGCCTGCTGGCACTGGCCATCCGCTTCACCGAGCGCGCGCCGGCCGCCGGCCTGCCGGCCTGGCGCTGGCGCCGCTGGGTGAGCGGCGCGGTGCTGGCCGGGGTGCTGCTGCTGGCGGTGCCGGTGGTGCTGGCGGCGCGCGACGTCGAGCCGCCGCCGCCGCCGCTGCTGCCGATGGCGCCGGGGGAGCGGGCGCTGGTCCTGGGCCTCGACGGCGTGCTGCCCGAGGAGGCCGAGTACCTGCTGCGCCACGGCGATCTGCCGGCGATGGCGGAGCTGGCGCGCCGCGGGGGCCGGCTGCTGCGCTATCGCCGCCCGGAGGAGCCGCCGGCGGCCTTCTGGACCAGCGTCGCGACCGGGCTCGCGGCGCCCGCGCACGGCGTCGCGTCGCTCGACAGCTTCCTGCCTCTCGGGGTGCGTACGCCGCTCGCCCGCAGCGGCTTCCTGCGCGCCTACCTGAGCCGCGTCGAGGTGCCGCTGGGGCTGGCCGATTACCGCCCGGTGCTGGCCAACCGCCGCAGCGCCTTCACCTTCTGGGAGCTCGCCTCGCGCGGCGGCGCGCCGGTGCTGGCGGTGAACTGGTGGGCGACCTTCCCGGCGCCGCCGCTGCCCGGCCAGGTGCTGGCCCATGACGCCTACCAGCTGCTGCGGGAGGGCGCCGCGGGCGCCGTCTCGTCGCCCGCGGCGGCGCCGGGGCTGCGCCGGGAGGCGTTGGCGTTGGCGGCGGCGCCGCCGGCGGGTGCGGCCAGCCGGCTGCTGGCGGCGGCGCTGCCGCCGGCCGAGGCCGCGGCGGTGGACGAGCGGGCGATGCGGCCAGACGAGTTCTACCGCCAGGTGTTCGCCGGCCGGCTGCTGCTGGATCCGCCGCCCCGCGCCGCGGCGCTGTACCTGCCGGGTCTCGACATCGCTGCCGCCGGCTGGCACGGCGGCGACGTGGCGTTCGCCGACCTGGTGCGCGCCGAGCTGACCGCCGCCGACCGCCTGCTGGCGCAGGCCCTGGCGCGGCCGGGATGGGGGACCGTGGCGGTGGTGCTCGATCCCGGCCGGCGGCGGCGCGGCGGCGGCCGGCTGCTGCTGTGGCGGCGCGGCGGCTGCCTCGCCGCGCCCGCCGCCACCGCGCCCGCCACGCCGGCCGCGAGCCCGTCCGGCGGCGCCGCCGACACCACTCCGGAGGCTCTGACCGCCGGCCTGCTGCGCACGCTCGGACTGCCGCAGAGCGCCGAGCTGCCGCCGCCGCCGCCGCAGTGCCGCTGGCCGGAGCCGCCGGCCACCGTGGCCGGCTACGGCCGCCCGCCGCTGCCCCGCTTCCCCGCGGCGCCGGCGGCGGAGGGGGCCGAGTACCTGCGGGACCTGCGCTCGCTGGGCTACCTCTGATGCTGCTCCCGCTGCTCCTGCTGCCGCTGGCGGCTGCCTTCACGGCGCCGATGGCACCGCCGGCCTTGCCGGCGCCGAGTGCGGCGTCCATCCCGCCGTCGCCGGCCGCGGCGCCGCCCCCGGAGGCCCGCGCGCGTGAAGCGGAGCTGGCAACCCTGCGCGGCGAGATCGCCGCGCTCGAGGTGAGGCTGGAAGCGGCGCGGCGGCAGCAGAGCGGCGCCGCCGGGGAACTGGCGGCGGCCGACCTCGCGCTGCAACTCGAGGAGAAGCGCCTCGCCGAAGCGGTCGCGGCGCGCGACCAGGCGGCCGAGCGCGAGGCGGCGGGAGAGCGGCAGGTGAGCGCTCTCGAGCAGGCTCTCGCCGAGCGCCGCCGCGAGTTCCAGCGGCAGCTGACGGGGCTCTACCGCCTCGGGCGCCAGGGCTACCTGCGGCTTTTCTTCCTGCTCAAGCCGGATTCCAGCCTGCTGCCGTCGATCCGCCTGATGCGTTACCTGGTGCGGCGCGATCGCCAGGCCGTCGACAGCTACCAGCAGGCGAAGGACGGCCTGTCGCGCCGCCGCGACCAGCTGGCGGCCGAGCGCCTGGATCGCGACCGCTGGCTCGGCTGGGAGCAGACGCGCCGCCACGAGCTGGTGGCGGCCCGCCAGCGCAAGGTGGCGCTGCTCGCCCGCGTCGAGCGCGAGCGCAGTGCCCTGGCCACCCGCGCCGTCGAGCTTGCCGATCGCGAGCGCAAGCTGGCGGCCTTCCTCGACCTGCTATACGACCGCAGCGGCGGCGCCCTGGCAGGGGCGCCGATCCAGCAGTTCCGCGGCATCCTCGACTGGCCCGCGGCAGGACGGGTGGTGGCGCGCTTCGGGCCCCGCCTCGATCCGCGCTATCACACCCAGGTGCCGCACAACGGCATCGACCTCGAGACCGTCGCGGGCAGCGAGGTGAAGGCGGTCTACCCCGGCAAGGTGCTGTACGCGGCGCCCTTCGAAGGCTATGGGCTGACCGTGGTGGTGCACCACCCGGGGCGCGTTTTCACGCTCTATGCAGGCCTCGAGGAGCTGCGGAAAGCCAAGGACGATATGGTATCTTTGACCGAGACCGTGGGTCTTGCCGCGGACCGTCTCTACTTCGAGATCCGCGTCGAGAACCATCCCGAGGACCCGTTGAGCTGGCTGCATTGAGCGCGCTATGAACCCGCTATGAACCAAAGTCGACTGCTTTTCCTCGTCTGCTCTTCCCTGCTGGTGTTGCCGATGCTGATGGCGCTGGTGCTGGCGGCCGATCCGGGCCGCGGCCAGAGCTCCGATCCGCGTCCTGGCGCCGTCGCGTCGAAGACGACGCACGGCCTCCACGCCGCCGCCGCCAAGGAAGAGGACACTTTCGACACCTATCTCAAGTACCTCAAGGTCTTCAGCGAGGTGCTCGGCCTGATCCGCGACACCTACGTCGACGAGCCCAACACCGACGCGCTGATGGCCGGCGCCCTCGAAGGCGTCACCGATGCCATGGACCCGTTCACGGTCTACGTGCCGGGGCCGGCGGTTCCCGGGTACGTCAAGGCGCTCGCCGCCGGCAAGAGCCTCAGCGGTCTGGCGCTGCTCAAGGAACGCGGGGCGACGCTGGTGATGGCGGTCGAAAAGGGCAGCCCGGCCGATGCCGCGGGGCTCAAGGTCGGAGATCTGGTCGCCAAGCTCGACGGCACGTCGACCCGCACCATGCCGATCTGGGAGATGCAGGAGCAGCTGGCGGGTGCGCCCGGGACCAAGATCGCGATCGAGCTGATCCGGCTTGGTGCGCCGGTGCAGGCCAGCTTCGAGCTGAAGCCGTTCACGCCGCCGGCGGTGAGCCTCTCCGAGGTTGCCGATCGGGCCAACGGCTCCGCCGCGCCCTCGGCGAGCCCGGCGCCTGCCGAAGGCGCCGCCATGCTGCGCATCCCGAGCTTCACCGCCGAGACCGCGGCGCAGGTGCGCGGCGCGCTGGGACCGCGCGGCACGGCCGGCAACGGCAAGCTGCTGATCGACCTGCGCGGCGTCTCCTCGGGGCAGCCGGAGGAGGCCTATGAGGTGGCCAAGGCGTTCGCCGCCGGCGAGCTCGGCGCGATGATGCGGCGCCAGCAGGAGGTTCGGGGCTTCGAGTCGAGCGACACCCCGGTCTGGCGGGGCCGCCTGGTGGTGCTGGTCGACCGCGGCACTGCCGGCGCAGCGGAAGTGTTCGCCTCGGTGCTGCGGCAGCGGGCCGGCGCGGAGCTGGTCGGCGAGCGCACCCTGGGCTATGCCGGTCATCAATCGACCGCCGACCTCTCCACCGGCAGCCGGCTGTTCTTCACCGACGCCTTCTACACCGGTCCCGACAAGAAGCCGATCAACGAGTCGCTCAAGCCCGACCTGTTGGTGAGCGAGCGCAACCGCACGTTCCTCGAAAAGGACGTGCCGATGAGCGAGCTCATCCTGCGCCGCGGCGTGCATCACCTGTTGCAGGAACCTGCGGAGGCGGCGAAGAAGGCGGCCTGACGCGAGCCGCGCGCTTTGCCCATCCGCCGCCACCCTCGCCCCCGCTCCGCCAGCAACGGCATCCCGCCGCGCCGCCGCGCCGGCGGCGGGGCGCTGCTGTTCCTGCTGGGCATCGCGGTGGGCGCCGGCGGCGGCTGGCTCGCCGAGCACGGCTCCTCTTGGCGCCGGCTGGTGGCGGGTCTGAGCAGCGTGGCGGCCGCGCACCGGGACCCTGCGAGCTTGCAGGATGACGGGGTCGCCCAGGCGCCGCCCGGCGCCTCGGCGTCGCGGCCCCGGCGTCGCGGCGGCATGCGCCCGGACGCCACGGCCTCGTCGACGGCCGCGGCCGGCGGCGTGCGCCGGTCCGGCGAGGGTGCAGCCCTCACCGGCGACACCGCCGGCGCCCTCGCGCCCGGCGCCGCCACGGCCCCCGCCCGCGGCACCGCCGCCGGCGGCCCGGCGGCGGCGGGCCCGCCGCGCATCGCGCTGGTGATCGACGACCTCGGCCGCAGTCTGGAAGACCTCGAGCGCCTGCGCCGGTTGGGCGTGCCGATCACCTACGCGGTGCTGCCCTTCGAGAGCCAGACGCCGGAGGTGGCCGCCGCTCTCCGCCAGCGTCACGAGGAGATCCTCTGTCATCTGCCGATGGAGCCGGCGAGCGGCGGCGACCCGGGGCCGGGAGCCCTGCGCGCCGGGATGTCCCGCGAGCAGCTGCGCGAGTCCACCCTGGCCGCGATCGCGGCGGTGCCGGGGGCGGTGGGAGTCAACAACCACATGGGCTCCGCCCTGTCGACCGACGCCGCCTCGATGTCCGCGATCCTCGGTGTGCTGGCGCCGCGCGGCCTCTATTTCCTGGACTCGCGCACCAGCGCCCACAGCGTCGGCTTCCGGGTCGCCACCGAGCTCGGCGTGCCGGCGGCGGAGCGCCAGGTCTTCCTCGACGACGACCCTCGGCCGGAGGCGGTCGCCAGCCAGTTCCAGCGCCTCCTCGAGCTGGCCCGCGGCCGCGGCAACGCCATCGCCATCGGCCACCCCCATCCGGCGACCCTCGCCACCCTGGCGGCCGAGGTGCCGCGCGCCCAGGCCGGCGGCTATCGCTTCGTCGCGGTCAGCGCGCTGCTCGAACGGCCGCCAACGCCCCCGCCTGCCGGATCGGCGCCGGGCGGCCGCTGAGCTACTCGCTCCGCAAGACCTCGATCGGCCGGCGCTGCAGGGCGCGGCCGCTGGCCGCCAGCCCGGCGGCGACGGTGAGCAGGGCGCTGGCCGCGACGCCGATCACGAGCGGCAGCGGCTCGAACCGGCCGGGGAGGTTGAAGCCGCGGGTGACCACCGCCCAGGCCAGGATGGCGGCGCCGCACGCTCCGATGGCGCCGGCGGCCAGGCCGATCAGGGCGTACTCGACGGCGAAGTGGACTGCCACTCCGCGCCTGGTCATGCCGAGGGTCTTGAGCAGCGCCACCTCGCGGCCGCGCCGCGCCGAGCCGGCGCTGACCGCGCCGGCCAGGATGGCGATGCCCGCGAGGACGGTGAAGCTGCCGAGGAAGCGCACGCCGAGCGCGATGCGGTTGAGCACCTTGGCCACCTTTGCGAGCAGCTCGCGGATGCGCAGCACCGTGACGTTGGGATAGCTCGCCGCCAGCAGGTCCTGCACCCGCTGCTCGCCGCCCGGCGGCAGGCGCACCGCCGCGAACCGCTGCTGCGGCGCCTGATCGAGCACCCCGGGCTCGACCACCAGCGAGAAGTTGATGCCGAACGAGCGCCAGTTGACCTTGCGGATGCTGGTCACGGTGAGGTCGATCGGCACGCCCTCGACGTCGAAGCGCAGCACCGACCCCAGGTGCAGCTTGAGGTCCTCGGCGAAGCTCTCCTCGACGCTCACCTCGGACCGCGCCGGGTCGCTCCACAGCGCCCCGGCGACGATGACGTTGTCGGCCGGCAGCTGGCGCAGGTAGGTCAGGCGCTGCTCGCGGGTCAGCAGCCAGCGGCGGTTGCGGTCCTTGGGCCGGTGGGCGGCGAGGTCGTCGACGCTGACGCCGTCGACCGCCGCCAGCCGCGAGGTCACCACCGGCACCGACTCGACGTGGGTGGCGCCGGCCCGTTCGAGCAGCGCCTGCACTCCCGGCCACTGGTCCGGTTGGATGTCGATCAGGAAGGCGCTGGGAGCGTCGGTGGGGAGCTGGCGCGCGAACTCCCCGGCCAGCCGGCGCTCGACCAGCGACATCGCGAGCACCACCAGCACCCCAAGGCCCAGGGCGACCATGGCGCCGAAGGTCGCCGCGCCCGGTCGCGCGAGGGCCGCCAGCCCTTGCCGCAGCCAGGGCCGCGCGAAGTCGCGCGGCAGGCGGCGCACCGCGCGGACGATCAGCAGCGCGGCGCCGGCGAGCGCCACGGTCGCCAGCGCCACGCCGCCGGTGAACTGCGCCCCGAGCAGCCAGGAGCGCGACTGCACCACGGCCAGGGCCAGGATGCCGGCCACCAGCGTCACGCCGGTGACCAGCGAGGCGAGCGGGTGGCGCGGCAGCGGCTCGGCCTCGCGGCGCAGCACCCGCACCGGCGGCACCCGCAGCACCGCCGACAGCGGCGCCAGGCTGAACAGCATGGCGACGCCGAGGCCCAGGACGAGGCCGCGCACCAGCGCCAGCGGCTGCCACGGGTGCACCAGGCCGGCCGGGATGAGGTCGGGGAAGAGCCCCGGCAGCACCTGCTGCAAGGCGACGCCGGCGGCGATGCCGACCAGGCTGCCGGCCAGGCCCAGCAGCGCGGTCTGGCCGAGATAGAGCAGGAAGATCTCGCGCGGCCGCATCCCCAGGCACTTGAGCACCGCGATCGCGTCCAGCCGTCCGGCGAGCCAGGCCCGCACGCTCTCGGCGACGCCGATGCCGCCGACGAACAGCGACAGCAGCGCCACCAGGCCCAGGAAGCGCTCGACCCGGGCCAGGTTCTCGCGCAGCGCCGGCTGGGCGTCGCGGTAGGTCTCGACGCGGTAGAAGGCGGGATTGGGGATGTTGTCCTTGAGCCGTTCGGCGGCCGCCTGGATGCGGGTGCCGGGCGTGCCCGGCGGGAACTCGAGCAGCAGGCGATGGGAGATGCGGCTGCCGCGGCCCATCAGCGGGGTGCGGGCCAGGCCGGCGCCGGAGATGAAGACGCGCGGCCCGACGGTGAACGAGACTCCCACCCGGTCGGGCTCCGACAGCACCACGCCGGCGATGCGGAAGGCGAGGCCGCCGATGCGCAGCTGGTCGCCCAGGCGCAGATGCAGCCGCGCCAGCAGGTCCGAGGCCACCACCGCGGTGTCGGGAGCGAGCAGCGCGGCGAGCGGCCGTGCCGGGCGCAGCACCAGGGTGCCGTAGAACGGGTAGTCGCCGGTGACCGCCTTGAGCTCGACGAGCTGGCTGGCTCCCGGGCGGCCGGGAGCCGATGGCGGCGCCGCGACCACGGTCGGCGCTTCCTCGATGTGGGTCTGGCGGATGCCGGCGGGGTCCTCGCCGGCGGCGGCGATGGGATCGAAGCCGGCCGGCAGCGCGCGATTGCCGACGATCGCCAGGTCGGCGGCGAGCAGCTGACGCGCTTCGACGCGGATGCCGTCGTCGAGGCTGGACGACAAGCCCGCCACCGCCACCACCGCCGAGACGCCCACCGACAGGCAGGCGACGAAGAAGGCCAGCCGTGCCCGCGCGCCGCGTGACTCCCGCCCGAGCGTACGCAGGTAGAGGGAGAGCGTCACCGCCCCACCGCGGTGGCCGGCGCGGGCGGGGCAGCCGGCCGCGGCGCCTCGGTGCGTTCGATGCGCCCGTCGCGCAGGTGGATCTGGCGGTCGGCCAGCGCCGCCACCGCGGGGTCGTGGGTGACCAGCACCAGGGTGGTGCCCTCGCGCCGGCGCAGCTCGGTCATCAGCTCGAGGACGATGCGGCCGGTCGCGCCGTCGAGGTTGCCGGTGGGCTCGTCGGCCAGCAGGATGGGAGGCCGCGCCGCGAAGGCGCGGGCCAGGGCGACGCGCTGCTGCTCGCCGCCCGAGAGCTGGCTCGGGTAGTGGTGGCCGCGGTCGGCGAGGCCGACGGCGGCCAGCAGCTCGTCGGCGCGCCCCGGCGGATCGGGCAGCGCGCGCAGCTCGGCCGGCAGCAGCACGTTCTCGCGTGCCGTCAGGTTGCCGAGCAGCTGGAAGCTCTGGAAGACGAAGCCGATCTGGTGGCGGCGCAGCAGCGCCAGGGCGTCTTCCGACAGGCCGGAGATGGCCCGGCCGTCGATGCGCACCTCGCCGGCGGTCGGCCGGTCGAGCCCCGCCATCAGCGCCAGCAGCGTCGACTTGCCGCTGCCGGACGGCCCGAGGATGGCGACGAACTCTCCGGCCGGCACGGCCAGGTCGACCGCGTCGACGATGGTCAGCTCGCGGTCGCCCGACGGCAGGCGGCGGGTCAGGCGGATCAGCTCGATGCGGGGGGGCGGCGCCGCGGTCGGCGCGGCGGCATACAATCGCACCATGACGCGCGCAACTCCGGCCTTGCTGCTGCTTATTCCCGCGCTGCTGCGCGCGGCGGCGCCGCCGGCGCCGCCATCGGCAGCGGCGGCGACGCCGCTGCCAGCCGGGCAGACGCTGGTGGCTTTCCTGGGCGACAGCCTCACCGCGGGGCTGGGCCTGCCCGCCGATCAGGCCTTTCCGTCGCTGCTGGCGCGGGAGCTGGCCGCCGATGGCTTCGCGGTGCGGGTGATCAACGCCGGGGTCTCGGGCGACACCACCGCCGGGGGCCTGCGGCGCCTGCGCTGGCTGCTGGCGCAGCGCCCGGCGGTGATGGTGATCGGGCTGGGCGGCAACGACGCCATGCGCGGCCAGCCGGTGGGCGAGATCGAGCGCAACCTGCGCGCCATCGTGGTCCAGAGTCGCCAGGCCGGCGCCAAGGTGCTGCTGCTCGGGATGCAGATTCCGTCCAACTACGGGCCGGACTACACCGGCGCCTTCGCCGCCATCTATCCGCGGGTCGCGCGCGACCTGCACGTGCCGCTGGTGCCTTTCCTGCTTGCCGGGGTCGGCGGCATCGCCGCGCTCAACCAGGCCGACGGCATCCATCCCACCGCCGCGGGCCAGCAGAAGGTGGCGGCCAACGTCAGGCCGTTCCTCGAACAGGTGCTGCGCCAGGCGTCACCGTCTGCGCCCGCGGCCCGGGCCGGGGCCGGCCGGCCCCGGTGACCGCGCGCGGCTCGCCGCCGCGCCAGGCGCCACGCGGGCTGCTCAAGGCTGCCGGCCGGGCCGGCGCTTCGCCTCCTCCCACAGGGCGTCCATCTCCTCGATCGTCGCCTCGCCGAGCCGCCGGCCGCTGGCGGCCAGGCCCCGCTCGACGTGCTCGAAGCGCTGCCGGAACTTGCGGTTGGCGGCGGCCAGCGCGGCCTCCGGATCGAGCTCGAGCTTGCGCGCCAGGTTGGCGACGGTGAACAGCAGGTCGCCGACCTCCTCGCGCACCGCCGGTGCCGCGCCGGCGGCGATGGCGCGACGCAGCTCCCCGAGCTCCTCTTCGATCTTCTCCAGCACCGGCGCGGCTGAAGCCCAGTCGAAGCCTACGCCGGCGGCTTTCTGGGTCAGGCGGTAGGCGCCGAGCAGGGCGGGCAGGGAGGCGGGCACGCCGGCCAGCAGCGAGGCGCGTTGCGGCTCCTCCTGCAGTTTGCGGCGCTCCCAGGCGGCGCGCACCGCCGCCGCGTCCGCCAGCTCCTCGCCGCCGAAGACGTGCGGATGGCGGGCCACCATCTTGCGGCGCACGCCGTCGACGGCAGCCGCCAGGTCGAAAGCCCCGGCCTCCGCGGCGAGGCGGCCGATGAACGCCGCCTGGAACAGCAGGTCGCCGAGCTCACCGGCGATCTCGCCCCAGTCGCCGCCGTCGATGGCGGCGGCCAGCTCGTGCGCCTCCTCCAACAGGTAGGCGCGCACCTCTCCCAGCCCCTGCTCGCGATCCCACGGACAGCCGCCGGGAGCGCGCAGCCGCTCGACGAGGTCGAGCAAGGGTTGCAGGGTCGCGTCGGACATGGGCGGCTGGACCCCTCCTTGGTTTCAGTCTGGCGGGAAATGGCGCGGCGTGACACGATGACGGCCGCCGCCGTTTCGGCTTGCCCTCGCCACCGCGCACTTGCTACGATTTTTGTGCAAATCCCGAGGCAGCGTGCGCTTGGTCCCGAGGAGTGGAGGTGCCGGTGAGCAAGGAAGGCAAGGAGATCAAGATCACCGACAAGCGGATGTTCACGCCTGACGGCAACCTGCGTGAAGAGTACCGTTTCCTGGAGGAAAAATCGACCGCCGCGGCGACGGCGGACGCCGGTGCGCCGGCTCCTACCGCACCCCCTCCTCCAGGCCCGGCGCGGCCCGACCGGCCTGCCGGCGCCCGCTCCGACCAGCCCGCCGTCGCTCGCCCGGGTGATGCCGGTGCCGCGGCGCGCCCCGACCGCTTGCCCAGGTCCGCCGCCGGCGCCCGCGGCGCCGCCGCCGCCACCGGCGATCCCGGCCACGGCGGCGATCACGGCGAGTTCGGCGACTTCGGCCGTGGCGGCCGCGCCGACCGGGTCGCGGATGGGCGTCCGCCTGGCGATGGCGGCGGCGTTGGCGGTATTGGCGACATTGGCGGCATTGGCGAGATTGGCGGCATTGGCGAGATTGGCGACATTGGCGACATGGGCGCGGGCGGCGACCTTGGCGAGAGGGGCGCCCGGCTGGAGCTGCCGACCTCGGCTCCCGGTCCGGGTCCGAGCTTCTACGACCTGGCCGCGATGCTGGCAGAGCCGGTCGCCATCTACCTCGGCGACGTCGAGCTGCCGGACGGCCAGTCTGCCGAGAACCTGGAGATGGCACGCCTCTACATCGACCTGCTGGACGTGCTGCGCCAGAAGACGGTCGGCAACCTGACCGCCCAGGAGTCCGGATTCCTGGAGGACCTGCTCTACCGCATGCGGGTCCGCTATGTCCAGAAGCGCGGCTGACCGCCGCCGGCGTTGCAGCTCCGGCCGGCCGGCGGTGGGGAGCGCCGCGGCCGCGATCCGCGCGCTGGCGCTGGGCGGCGCGCTGGCGCTGGCAGTGCCGGCGGTGCCCGCCCTGGCGGCGGCCGATCCGCCGCCGCCCGTCCCGGCCGAGACGCCGGCGGCGTCGCACGGCGCCGGCTTCGAGATCACTCCGGCCGTGCGCCAGCAGCTGCACCGGATCCAGGAGCAGTGGCTGCGCTGGGTGAGCGCCACCGACCGAGAGCACTCGGAGGCGGCGGTCAACGAGATGCTGGCCACCGCCGGCCAGCTCGGCATGTCGCGGCTGCCCGATCTCGCGCTCGGTGCGCTGGCCTGGGCGGTGGACGCGGCGCGGCACAAGGACTTCGCGCGGGCGGGATGGGCGCTGGCGGCCGCCGAGCGTCTCGATCCGGGACGGCCCGAGGTGGCTTTCGCGGAATCGGCGGTGGCGCGGGCCGCCGGTTCGTATGCACGGTCCGCGGCGGCCTTGTGCCGCGCCTACCCGCGGCTGTTCGTGCTGCCGCTCGAACGCTACCTGTGGTTGCAGGACCTGCTGCTCTGGTGCATGTACCTGCTGCTGCTCACCGGCGGTCTTTTCGTCGCGGCGCTGATGGCCACCCGCGGCGGCGGCCTGTTCCACGACCTCGCGGCCCTGTCCGGGCGCCGCCTGCCTCGCGCCGTGGCCGCCGCGCTCGCCGCCGCCGCCCTGCTCTGGCCGCTGGCTTTGCCCGGGCGTCTGGTCTGGCTGCTGCTGCTCTGGTCGCTGCTGCTGTGGGGGTATGCCTCTGCCAGCGAGCGGGCGGTGCTGATCGGCTTGTGGCTGCTGCTCGGCGCGGCGCCGCTGCTGGTCGGGGTGCAGCAGCGGGCGGTGGCGGTGCGGATGTCGCCGCCGGTCAAGGCGCTCGAGAGCCTGCGCCAGCGGCGGCTCTACGGCGGCCTGTTCACCGACCTCGGGCTGCTGCGTTCCAGCCTGCCGGACAGCCCGGCGGTCAAGCACCTGCTGGCCGACGTGCACCGCATGCTGGGCCAGTGGGAGCTTGCCCGCGGCTTCTATCGCGAGGTGCTGGCCGCCGAGCCGCACAATGCCTCCGCGCTGCTCAACCTCGGCGTCTACGCCTTCAACCGGGGCGACCTCAGCGGCGCCGGCCAGTACTTCCAGCAGGCCGCCGCGGCCGACCCGCACAACGCCGCGCCGGAGTTCGACCTGAGCCAGACTTTCGACGAGGGCTATCTCTTCGACGAGGCGCGGCACGCCCTGGCACAGGCCAAGCGGATCGACGCGGAGCGGGTCGACCGCTGGCTGAGCAACGCCGAGCAGGAGCGGGTGGTGGCCGGCAGCGGCGGCCTGGAGCTGATCCCCGACATCGAGCGCAGCCTGATCGGTCCGCCTGCCGCCGGCCCGGACCTGGCGCAGCATGGCGCTTCCCTGGCGGTCTCCCTGGGTGCCATCCTGCTCGCCGTGGCACTGCATCTTTCCCGGCGTCCGTTCGGCTATGGGGAGGGCCGCCTGCACTGGCACCTCGGGCATCGCGGCTTCGACCGCTGGCGGCGGGTCATGGTGCCGGGTCTGACTTCGGCCGAGGCCGGCGACGGCGCCCGCGCCTTCCTGGCGCTGCTGGCGCCGGTGGCGCTGCTGATGCTGCCGTGGTTCGAGCGTCTCGGCTACCGGATCCCCTGGGGATATGATGCCGGCAACGTCGCTGCATGGACGGTCTCGGTCGCGGGACTGCTGCTCTACCTCGCGGCCAGGCTGCGCTGGGAGCTGCGCAACGCGGTATGAGCGCTGAGGTCGTCGCCCATGGCGGTTGAAGGCAGCCTGGATCTCTTCAGCCTGCCGGAGATCCTGCAGATGATCTCGCAGCAGGGCAAGACCGGCATCCTCACCATCCAGGGCCAGCAGGACATCGTCGCCATCTCGTTCTTGAGCGGCCGTATCGTCGCCGCCGACTCGCTCGCCCATACCATCGAGGAAGGCCTGTCGAAGCTGCTGGTGGACGAGGGGCTGCTCAGCGCCGCCGAGCTCGCGCGCGCCGCCGCCGAGCACCAGGCGGGCGCCGGCCGTCTCCTCGACCTGCTGGTGGAGCGCCGGTACCTGACCCGCCAGCAGCTGCTCGCCGCCCTGCGGTTGCAGACGGTCCGGCAGCTCGAGGCGCTGTTGCGCTGGCAGGAAGGCGATTTCAAGTTCTACAGCGGCGACGAGGTGTCGTACGAGGAGGGCTTCGAACCGATCTCGGTCGAGGACCTGCTGTTGCGGAACCTGGCCGATTTCGCCTCCCGTGCGGCCCAGGCCGCCCCGCCCGCCCTGCAGGCCCGGCCCACCCGGCAGGGCCAGCCTGCCCAGAACACTCAGAACACTCAGAGCACCCGGGAGACCCGAGGGATACCGCCGGCGCGTACGTTCACTGTCCAACCGCCGCCGTCCGTCGCCGGCTCGGCCGCGCGCCCGGCGCCGCGCCCGCCGGCGGCCAACCCGGGTGCCGCGCCTCGCGCCGGCGCCCCGCCAGTCGGTGCCCGGAGCGTGGTGCCCGGGAAGTTGCCGGCGGCAGCGGCGACCCGGCCGGCGCCGGCAGCCCCGGCAGGCCCGGCGGCCGTGGAGAGTGGCGGCGAGCTGTGGCTGCCGCAGGTGCCCGAGCTGCCGGAGGTGTCGCTGGCGGGTGCGCCGCCGGGGAAGTCGCCACCGGCCGCCGCGCCTGTCACGACGGGTCTCCCTGCGCTCGCGACCGCCGCCGTCGGCGCGGCGGCCTTGGTGCGGCCGCCGGCGGAGTCCGAGCCGGTGCCATGGCCCGCCGCTGCCCTGACGGCGCCGGCAGCCTCCGAGCCGGTGCCATGGCCCGCCGCGGCGCTGACGCCGCCGCCAGAGGCCCCGGCGCCGGGCGGACCCCGGCCAAGGTCCGCCGGCGGCGTCGGCGTCGCTGGCACCGCGGGCGCCGCCGTCGCTCCCGAGGTGCCGCCGCCTGCGGCCGCCATGCAGCCGCGCCCCGGCGCTCCCATCCGGCTGCGGCCGCAGCGGTTCCGGCAGATGCGGGTCGAGCAGCCGGAGCGGGTGGCGTCGCCGGCCCACCGCCTGGCGCCGGCCGTGCTGGCCCTGGCCGCGGCGATTGCGCTGGTCGCTTTCGCCCGCCTGGCGCCGGATAGCGTGCTGCTGCCGTTGCCCTGGGAACAGTCCGAGCGCGCCGCCCTGGAGCGCAACCAGCGCGAATCGCTGTACGACAAGATCGAAGGCGCCGCCAAGACGGCCTTCCTGCGCGACGGGCGCTTCCCGGACCAGCTCGGCCAGCTGCGCGACTCCGGCCTGCTGTCGCCGGACGACCTCGAGGATCCGCGCGGCGAGCCGCTGCTCTACTCGGCGCGCGAGGAAAGCTACACCCTGCAGGCCACCGAGTCCGGCAAAGCCATCGCCGACGCGGACACCAGCGGCTCGATCGCCGGCAACTTCTTCCTCGACCCCTCCCTGCTCCAGGCCAGTCCGCAAGGCGGCCCGCCGATCGTCCTGCTCGATTAGCGTCCTGGGGTCCGGTGACGCGCCGGGCTCAACGCCGGCCGCGGGCGGCAGGCTCGGCGGCGGCGATCTCGGCCAGCTCGGGCAGGTCGGCGTCGGCTTGGCGCCAGCTCCGCGCCAGGTCGGCATAGGCCCGCCGGGCCGCCGCCGTGTCGCCGATGCGGTTGGCGGCGCGCGCCAGTCCCAGCAGGGACAGGCTGCGCCGGGGCGCCCGGGCCAGCGCCTGCTCGAAGTGGCGGCGGGCCTCCGCCGGCCGTCCGAGGTCGAGCAACAGGTCGCCGGCCAGCTCGTGCGCCGGCTTGACCACCACCGGCGGCCCGAACTCGTAGCTGGTGGCATCCTCCTCGGCTGCCGCGCGCTCGATCGCCGCCAGCGCCGCGCGCTCCCGCCCCTGGCGTTCCATCTCGGAAGCGCCGCCACCGGCTCCGGCGGGGGTCCTGCCGTCGAGCAGCAGCAGGGCCGCGAGCTCTGCCCGGAGGACGGCGGCGGAGCGCCGCGCCGGGTCGTCGGTCGCGGCTCCAAGCCGCGCTTCGGTCACCGCGTCAAGCCGCGCATCAGTCACCGCGCCAAGCCGCGCATCAGTCGCGGCGTCAAGCCGCGCTTCAATCATCGCGAGATCGCGGTGGGTACCGGCGGGGTCGCCGGAGCGCAGCGCCGCCAAGCCGTGGGCGAAGAGGGCCGCGGCGGCGACGTCGTCGCCCAGGCCGGCCAGGTCCGGGAGATCGCCGACCTCGGCCTGGAAGCGGCGGGTCTCGATGCGCCAGGCCGCCTGCATGCGCGCCAGGTGTTCGCGGGTGCGCTCCGAGCCGCTGGCGGCGGCGTCGGCCGCCATCGCCGCCAGCAGCTGGCGGGCATCGCGGAAGCGGCCTTGCTGCAGGTAGGCGTACTGCAACCAGGAGAGGGCGTGATAGCCGCGTTCCTCGATCGACAGCCGCAGGCGCTGCCGCCGCGCTTCCGATGCCGCCCACGAGGCTTCGTTCGCGGCGGCCACCTCGTCCCACATGCCGAGGGCGAGGAAGATGTGCGAGGGCATGTGGAGGGCATGGGCGGCGGCCGGAGCGATCCGCGCGTAGACGCGGGCGGCCCGCAGTCCGAGCGGCGCGTGCACCGGGTCGTCGTAGGCATGGATCAGGTAATGGACGGCCCCCGGGTGGAGCGGGTTGCGGGCGAAGACCTCCTCCGCCACGGCCGCCGCCCGCATGTAGGTGGCGATGTCGCGGCCGGCCTCGCAGCTGCCGAGCAGCGCCAGGGCATGGAAGCTCGCCGCCTCGAGGTCGTCGGGATCGCTGGCGGCGAGCCGTGCCATGGCCGCGGCGTAGAGAGCGTCGCGCGTCGCCTTGTCGCCGTCGCCATAGAGCGCCTCCACCGCCGACAGGTAGGCCTTCTCCCGTGCCGTCGGCGCCTTCGCCAGGCGCTCCCTCGCCGTCCCCGCCAGCCGCTCCAGGGCGGCGCGCGCCGCCTGCCGGTCCTGCTGGTGCCAGAGCGGGTGGTTGTAGGTCATGGCCTCTCCCCAGTAGGCCATGGCGAAGCCGGGGTCGCGCCGCTCCGCCTCGCGGAAGGCCGCCGCGGCGTCGTCGTACTCGAAGCTGTGCAGCAGCAGCACGCCGCGCTCGAAGTCCGGTTGTGCGGCGGGCGCGCCGGAGGTGGGGAAGTGGATCTTGCCCAGCGCCGCGGCGGTCGTCGGGCCGTGAGCCAGGGGAGCGGGCGCCTGGGTCCACGCGATGGCGATCGCCGCCGCGCCCGCGATCCCGACCAGGCGAGTCATGCCGGGAAGCATAGCGCGCAACCAGCGGTGGCCGAACTGTGATAGTGGTCGCTCGGCGCTTGATGAAAGGAGAGATCCATGCAAACCGACGTGTCAGCCCCACCGGTGTCGAAGGCCGCCCTGTGGACGGGACGCATCATCAGCGGCATCCTTGCGCTCCTCTTGTTCTGGAGTGCCGCGCTGGAGCTGGTAAGGCCGTCCATGGTGATGGAGGGGATGACCAAGTATGGGTATTCCGCAGGCTCCGTGCTCGGCATCGGCCTTGCCCTGCTGGCCGGCGTGATCCTCTACGTGGTGCCCCGCACCTCGATCCTGGGCGCGATCGTGCTCACCGGCTATCTTGGCGGCGCCGTCTCGACCCACGTGCGCGCCGGCGACCCGGTGGGCCGCATGCTCGTCCCGGTGCTCTTCGGCGTGCTGATCTGGGGAGGGCTCTACCTGCGCGACCCATGGCTGCGCGGGCTCGTCCCGCTGCGCCGTCCGGCGGCTCGCCCCGGCGCCTGACCTCGGCGACATCGACCGCCGCTCGCAATCCGGAATAAATCTGCGCGCCATCTTGTCAACATAGGCGTGCGCCGGATTTGACACGGCGCCACTAAGGTTTTAGAATCTCCCTCGTGGACGGGCCGTGAATCGGGCCCGAGCGATGAACAAGGAGGAGGCGCACGTGAGCAAGATCATTGGTATCGACCTGGGAACGACCAACAGCGTCGTGGCGGTCATGGAGGGCAGCGAGGCGAAGGTGATCCCGAACGCCGAGGGCAACCGCACCACCCCCTCGGTGGTGGCCTTCACCAAGGCCGGCGAGCGGCTGGTGGGCCAGGTGGCGAAGCGGCAGTCGGTCACCAACCCCAAGAACACCGTCTTCTCGATCAAGCGGTTCATGGGGCGCAAGTTCTCCGAGGTGACCGAGGAGATGAAGATGGTCCCCTACGGCGTCGAGCGCGCCGACAACGGCGACGTCCGGGTGATGGTCGAGGGCAAGAAGTACTCGCCCCCCGAGATCTCGGCGATGATCCTGGGCAAGCTCAAGCAGGCCGCCGAGGATTACCTCGGCGAGAAGGTCGAGCAGGCGGTCATCACCGTGCCCGCCTACTTCAACGACTCCCAGCGCCAGGCGACCAAGGACGCCGGACGGATCGCCGGGCTCAACGTCGAGCGCCTGGTCAACGAGCCGACGGCGGCGGCGCTGGCCTACGGTCTGGACAAGAAGAAGGACCAGACGATCGCGGTCTACGACTTCGGCGGCGGCACCTTCGACATCTCGATCCTCGAGGTGGGCGAGGGCGTGGTCGAGGTCAAGGCCACCAACGGCGACACCCACCTGGGCGGCGACAACATCGACCAGCGGGTCATCGACTGGCTGCTCGAGGAGTTCAAGAAGGACCAGGGCATCGACCTCGGCAGCGACCCGATGGCCCTGCAGCGGCTCAAGGAAGCCGCCGAGAAGGCCAAGATCGAGCTCTCCTCGGCGATGGAGACCGACATCAACCTGCCGTTCATCACCGCCGACGCCTCGGGGCCGAAGCACCTGAACCTGCGTCTCACCCGCAGCAAGCTCGAGCAGCTGGTCGAAGACCTCGTCCAGCGCTCGATGGGTCCGTGCAAGCGCGCGCTCGACGACGCCAAGGTCAGCCCCAAGGACATCGACGAGGTGGTGCTGGTGGGCGGCCAGACCCGCATGCCGGCCATCCAGAAGGTGGTCCGCGACTTCTTCGGCAAGGAGCCGCACAAGGGCGTCAACCCGGACGAGGTGGTGGCGGTGGGCGCCGCCATCCAGGGCGGCGTGCTGCGCGGCGACGTCAAGGACGTGGTGCTGCTCGACGTCACCCCGCTGTCGCTCGGCATCGAGACGCTGGGCGGCGTCTTCACCAAGATGATCGACCGCAACACGACCATTCCGGCGCGCAAGACCGAGACCTTCTCGACCGCCGCCGACAACCAGACCTCGGTCGAGGTGCACGTGCTGCAGGGCGAGCGGGAGATGGCGCGTTACAACCGCACGCTGGGCAAGTTCCACCTCGACGGCATCCCGGCGGCGCCTCGCGGCCGGCCGCAGGTCGAGGTGGCCTTCGACATCGACGCCAACGGCATCGTTCACGTCTCGGCCAAGGACCTCGGCACCGGCAAGGAGCAGAAGATCACCATCACCGCCTCGTCCGGCCTCAACGACGCCGAGATCGAGCGCATGGTCAAGGAGGCGGAGTCGCACAGCGACGAGGACAAGGAGCGTCGCCGCCAGGTCGAGGCCCGCAACCAGCTCGACGCCCTGGTCTACAATACCGAGAAGACTTACAACGAGCACAAGGAGAAGCTGTCGGCGGACGACAAGGGGCAGCTCGAGCAGGCGCTCGCCGAGGCCAAGCAGGCGCTCGAGTCCGAGGACGCGGCCAAGATGCAGCAGGCGACGACGCGTCTCGAGCAGGCGTCGCACAAGCTGGCCGAGAAGCTCTACCAGGGTCAGCCGGGCCAGGGCGAGGCCGGCGGCGCCCCTGGCGGCGCGGGCGGGCCGGGTGGCGGCGGTCCGGGGCAGCGTACCGCCGCTGGCGGTGCCGGCGGCTCCTCCGCGGACGAGGTGATCGACGCCGAGTACGTGGACGTGGACGAGAAGCGTTGAGGTCGGAGATCCCGAGCGTCTTCGCCGCCGACCTCTGAGGACTGCCGAGGCATGCCACCGTTCCGCAAGATCTACCTCGAGGAGCTGACGCGGATCCAGGATCGGATCAACGGCCTGTTCGAGCAGGCGCTGGTTGCCGCGGAGTTCGAGGAGCGGGACGCCGGTCTGCCCGGCAGTTGGGCGCCTGCCGTCGACGTGATCGAGACGGCGGACGCCTATCTGTTGTTTGCCGAGCTTTCGGGGGTGCGGCGCGAGGACGTGGACTTGCAGGTGCGGGAACGGCGGCTGGAGCTTTCCGGCCGCCGCCAGCCGCCCGGCGAGCACCGCAACTTCCTGCGCATGGAGCGCAGCTATGGTCCCTTCCGCCGCAGCTTCGAGCTGAGCTCGGCGGTCGACGCCGACGGCATCTCTGCCGGCCTCGAGCGGGGCATCCTGCGGGTGCACGTCCCCAAGCAGGGTGAGAAGGACAAGAGCTGATGCCAGCCCGGCGCCGCGACGGCCGACCCAAGTACGTGATGATCAGCGTGGTTTCCGAGCGCTACGGCATCCATCCGCAGACGCTGCGGCTCTACGAGCGCGAGGGCCTGATCAAGCCGGCGCGCAGCTCCGGCAACACCCGCCTCTACGACGAGGAGGCGATGCGCCGCTTAGAGATCATTTTGGCTCTGACCCGCGACCTCGGCGTCAATCTGGCCGGCGTCGAGGTGATCCTCAACATGAAGGAGCGCATGGAGCAGATGCAGGGCGAGGTGGACCGCCTGCTCGACTTCGTGCGCCGCGAGGCCCAGGAGCGCCGCGAATCGATGGCGCGCCAGGGCGCCCTGGTGAAGGTCCACAGCGGCCCGCTGATCAAGCGCAACGCGTAGCGTCCTGTCCAACCATCTCCGGCGACGAGGATCGCCGGCAGCCTGCCTTCTCAGTTCGGTTCTGTCACGACCACGGCTTCGTGGCTCAGGATGTGCTCCAGAGGCAGGAGACGCTCGAGAAAAGGCTCGGCGAGCGGCAGGTCGATCCAGCTCAAGGCCTCGGCAGCCTGCAGACCTTCATCCGTGCGCCTGGCCGCGATCGCTTGCTGGGTCAGCGCCTCGCAGATGACGCCGAGCCGGGCCTCGTCGGTGGGTACCACCTCGAGCCTCACGTCGTTGCTGAGGAACCGCTCTTGCAGCTTCGGCGGGCTCCAGACCGTCAGGTTGCCGCTGCGGACCAACGGTGGGGCGTCCTCGGTGCAGCTGACCAGCGTCACCCGTACCGTGCCGGGCGTGCAGTCGATAGTCGTCGCTTCAAGAAGTATTGAGAGCGACAATGCTAGGGCGAGTGCAACATTGAAAGTCGGTGAATACAAGGTGGGGCGGCCTCGTTCCAGATGGCGTCAGAATCGAATCATCAAATGACCATGAGACCATGAGATGCAACGTCAGGGATGAACTTTGATCTTGACCAGCGCAGCACGGAGCATCTCTCCGGCACCGGCGGACGTAAAGAACTGAAGCGCGTACGTCCTATCGGACGCATCCAGATGTTCCCAACTGGCTGCCACGGCCGCCGCCGCATCCGGCGTACCGACTCTTGCGAGACCGAGAAGCGCTTCAGTCCGGATCATCGAGTCTAGCTGGCCGAGGGTGATAACCAGCGCAGGTATACATAGCGGATCGGTCGCAAAGCGGAGCGCATGGCTTGCATGAACCGCTTCCAGTCCGTTCCGCCAGTGCGCCTTCGATGCCAACGTGTCGCATGTCTCCTTGATCTCTTCCGCATTGCGCGGTCCCACCTTGATACTGAAGGTAACGGTTGCCGCTGGGTCAGATCGGCTAAAGAAGCCCTGTTTGCCCGAAGGAGTGATGGGTATTGTCGCAGTGACGCGATACTCGCCGACCTCGTGGAAATCATACCATTCATTCAAGACCTGATTGAGGATCACGCTTTCGCCAGGGGAAAGGGAGATGTCCCCAGGCGAGAACATCTCATCAGCTTCATCAGGTAACTCGCGAATTATATGCGAGCCGCTCGGCAAGGTGATTGTAAGCACCATGAAGAACAGGGTACCAAAGGGGCTCCTGGCCAAGGTGAATGATGTAGGCTTCGCTGAGACATTCTTGAACTGATAGCCTACCACTATCGGCTCACGAATTGACCAGGTGCTGCGCGCGGGTAGGACCGTCACCTCCAGGTCGCTAAGCGCAAGGGGAGGCACCGAAGGCGCGCTGGCCGCAGCAATCATTGCCATCAGCCCGAGTTTCAATGCCATCAAGCGCATAGACGCCTCCGTCGCACCCTAGGGCAGGGGGTCTGCCGAGGCGCAGACATTACCATGCACAATGACATATTTCCATTTCCCGTCGGGGCGCTGGGAGATTGTCCTTACGATGGGGTCTGACAAGAACAACGCTCCCTGAGCACACGGACAGGTATAGGTGAAAATCTGGTGCACTACGAAGTTGTTCGTGACATAGGGTGCCACAATTGGTTTATGCACATGACGATCGCTCAGTGCGCCAAGGGTGGCCGGCTCGGATAACGGCACCTTGTTGATGGTTTGGCCGTTGTAGGGCGGTGGCCAGGTAAAGATCGGGTTTTCCGGATATGTTAGGTTTTCGAGCACGTTGCAGCCCACGAGATCGCTCAGATTTCCGGTGCTTGAGTCCCATGCATAGTTCTCGTGGATCTCGTCTCCGAACGCCCCACCAGTGGTGCCGTGAAAATTGATGGGGAACGGGCACACGCAGTCGCCGCCATTGCAAATCATCGTTGGATCGTGCTTGCAGGGCAGTCCATTCTGGGTCGGATCGGGTATGCACAAGAGGCCGATTGCGCCCTCGCAGGTCTTGCAGTCCGGGCAGTCGAAGGGAAGGCCTGAGGTTGCCGGATTGCCGCAGCAGTGCCATCCCGCCTTGATGACCCCCACGCCTGGATTGGCGGTCACCACGGTCCCATCGTCACTCACCGTCGCAGGACCAATGCTGACGAAGTGGCCGAGGTCGTGGTCGAACGAGTACATCTCGGTGACCGATCCGGGCGCCAGGCCGTCGACGTTGGGGAGAGTCAGGCGCGCCGGGGGATCGAAGCGTGCGCCGGCGGGCTGGATGGTGACGATGAGGCGCGGCTGCTGGCCGAAGTTGGGCACCATCGGCACCCTGTCGGCGTGCACCACGGTGACGCTGACCAGGCCGCTACGGGAGCCGTTGGGGAAGGTCACCGACCCTGGCGCGATCTGGAGGGCGAAGCCGGGGACGTCGGGCAGGGTGAGGGTGGCGCCAACGGTCTCGCTCACCTGGGCGCCATGGGCGAGGTCGAGCGGCAGCAGGTAGATCGGCATGTTGACCGTGTTGTCGCGGCCCGGGATTACGGTGACGAAGTACTCGAGGTCCGGCCAGACCCCGGGGCGCTGCGTGGTGCTGCCGTCGACGATGAGTGTGACCGTTCCCGGAGGCACTGCCTGGAGCTGGAAGTGTCCCGCGCTGTCCGTCTGGGCGTTGAGCACGGTCCCGAGGATGCTGACGGTGACCCCTGGAACCGGCTGCTGGGCATTGTCGAGGACGACGCCGCTGACCGTGGTTGCCGCGGGGTCGCCGGCGGCTCGCCCCGACAGGGCAAAGCTGGCGATGGGGCTGTTCGAAAGGCCGACGATGGCCGCCCGCACACCGTTGTTGGAGATGCCTTCGGCCGGGTCGAGGGTGAAGGTGACGATCGCCCGGCCATCGGAGTCGGTGGTAGCGGTCACCGTCTGCTGGCCGTTGGCAAACGTGCCCTGTCCCTTGTTGGTGGTGAACTGCACCTGCACTCCCCCGAGCCGATTGTAGCCGCTGTCGGTCACCACGGCGACCAGCGGCCGGGGCGCGGGCTGTCCTGGAATGCCCACCTGCTGGTCGCCCGTGTCCACGACGATGAAGGCGGGGCTGCCGGGGAGCGCTGTCTCCTGAAAGGCCGCTGGACCCGCAAAGCCCGGAGCAAACGCCTCGACCACCTGGTTGCCGGCGCCGGCGCGAGTGCCGAGGGTGAAGGGCACGGCCGCGTGTCCCGAGGCGTCGGTGGTCACGGCGACCCCGCGCTGGCCGCCGAGGATGCTGCCATTGTTGCCGCGCACCCGGAAGAAGAGGCTCTGGCCGGCGATGGGCTGACCCGTGGCGTCGAGCAATGCGGCGACCAATGGCGCGCCGAGCTGTGTGCCGATGACGGCGGACTGCCCGGTGCCCGCCACCAGCGCCACCCGTGGCACGGTGGCCGCCTGGAGGTTGACCGTCACCGCCGCCTGCGAGGTGTTGCCGCTCACGTCCGTCGCCTGCACCTTGATCACGTTGGTGCCATGGACGAGCGCGACGGTGGCCAGGAAGGAGCGGTTCGCGACTGCGGCCGGCTGGCCGTTGACGGTGACGGTGGCCTGCGAAGCATTGACGGTTCCGGCCACGATGTCGTTGACCAGCCCGGAGACCGTGACGAGCGGATCGAAGACGGTGGCGCCGTTCTGCGGGTAGGCGATGGCGAGAAGAGGTGGAGTGAGGTCGCGGACGACGTTGATGGTGGCGGTGTTGACGTGACCGGTGGCGCCGGTGGCGGTGGCGGTGAGGACGTTGCCGCCCTCGAGCAGCGGCACGCCGGGCGCCGTGAAACCGCCGCTGGCCACGGTCGCGGGCTGGCCGTTGACGCTGACGGTTGCCGCAGGATCGCTGACCGTGCCCGAAACAGTGACGGTGGTCGTGGCGATGTAGCTCAGATCGGCCGGCGAGGTGATGGCGACCTCCGGCAGCGAGAAGCGGACCAAGGTCAGGGTCTGAGCGGTCTCGTTTCCGGCCAAGTCGAACGCATCCAAGGCGATCGCATTGCTGCCCTCGGCGAGCGGCACCTGGGCCTGGAAGCTGCTGTCGACGTTGATCGTCGCTTGCTGGCCGGCGACCGTGACCTGGGCGACGCCATTGTCGTCGCTGACTTGGCCGGTCAGCTGTACGCTGGCGGCGTTGATCAAGGCGCCTGGGGATGGTTGCAGCACGGCCAAGGTGGGCGGGGTGGTGTCGAGCGTCAGCTGGGCGGATGCGACGCCGACGTTGCCGTAAGTGTCGGTCGCCAAGACCACGATCACGTTGGGTCCTGGTGTGAGGCTCACCTGCGTCGAAAACCCTCCGGCCTGCAGGGCGACCGGCTGGCCGCTGACGGTCACGCTCGCGAGCGGAGCCGATGTGGTGATTGTTCCCGTCGCGGTGATGCTGGATGACCTGACGAAGATGCCGCTCGTCGGCGCCGTGAGGGTGACGACCGGTGCGGGAATCTCGAGCACGACGGTGAAGACGAGGCTGGCGCTGCCACTATTGCCGGCGCGATCGCTGACCGACACGCTCAGGTTGTGTGCGCCCGCCGCCAGCGGCTGCGGCGGAACGCAGGCCGCCGCCGCGGCGGCCACCTGGCACGCGGCAATGATGTCGGTGCCGTCGAGCAGCACGTGGAGAGTGGTGGGGTCGACGCCCGAGGTGGCATCGGTGTACGACACGGCAATCGGCGGCGCCGCGGTGCCGGTCACCGTCGCCGGCGGCGAGGTGATCTGGACGATCGGCGGCGTGGTGTCGAGCTCGGCGAAGGTGAGCGTCGCGGTGTGCTTGAGATGGATCTCGCCGCCCGCCACCAGGACGCCGGTGATGGCCGCCTGCGCGCCGATCTCGACGTTGCCGGCCGCGAACAGCAGCCCGCGCACGGGCCACTCCGGGGCCACCGTGATATTGCCGAGGGCGAGCACCGCCAGCGGCGGCGGCGGTGCGCTCGCCGGCGGGAGGTCGTCGGGCTCGCCGCCGAATCGCAGGTTGCCGCTGGCGATGATGGTGCCGTTGCCGGTGAGACTGCCGCGGATATGGACGTTGCCCGCCACGAAGACGATGTCGTCGATCGCGGCGTTGGTGAAAGTCGTGTCGGTTTCGAAGACGCGGTTGGCGAGGGCCCGCGCCTGCGCGGCGGTCGGCAACGATGGCAGCGCCAGGGGCGGTGCGCCTGTGGTCGAGGTACCGGTGACCTCGCCACCGCCGGTGATGCGGCCGACCGCCGAGACGTTGCCGGTCACCGAGCTCCGGCGATCGAGGTCCATGGTGCCGTTGCTCTGCAGGTTGCCGGTGCAGCGCACGTCCTGCTCGAGCTGTAGGTGGCTGCCCGCGGCCGCGGTGAAGCCCCAGTAGGCCGCCGAGGTGG
>DATGHG010000017.1:0-4544 GCA_035308185.1 Thermoanaerobaculia bacterium
GCCGGCCTCGACGTCTTCGCCGAAGAGCCGCCGGCAGACCGCCGGCTGGTCCGCCATCCGCGGGTGGTCGCCACGCCGCACCTCGGCGCGCAGACCCGCGAAGCGCAGGAGCGCACCTCGACCGAGACCGCGGAGATGGTGCTGGCGGCGCTTGGCGGCTCGTTCGCGATCGCCGCCGTCAACCTGCCGTTCCGCGCCGGCGGCGGCCCGGGCGCCGGGCGCCTCGAGCCCTACCTGCTGCTCGGGGAGACTCTCGGCCGGATGGCATGCCTGCTGCTCGGCGCGCCGCTCGAGGGCCTGCAGGTCGACGTCTGGGGCGTCGAGGAGGCCTACCGCCGGCCGGCCGCCCTGGCGGCGCTCAAGGGCGCGCTGACCGCCTTCATGGACGAGGGCGTGAACTACGTCAACGCCGAGCACGTGGCAGCGGCGCGCGGCATCGAGCTGACGGTGATCAGCCACGCCGCCCATCCCGAGCACGCCCAGCTGCTCGGGGTGACGCTCGCCGGCGCCGGCCGCACCGCCGAGCTCGGCGGCACCCTGGTCGCCGGGCGCGATCCGCGGGTGGTGCGCTTCGGCGGCTACCGTCTCGAGTTCCGGCCGCAGGGCCGCCTGCTGGTGCTCGAGAACCGCGACGTGCCGGGGGTGGTGGGCAAGCTCGGCACTCTGCTCGGCGAGGCCGGCATCAACATCGCCGACATCCACCTGGCGCGCCGCGACGGCGAGGAGAGGGCGTTGGCGGTGCTGCGCCTCGACCAGCCGGCTGGCGAGGCGGTGGTGAACCGGCTGCGCGGCCTGCCCGAGGTGCTGAGCGCCAGCCAGATCGATCTGGCCTGGTAAGGGGTTCGGCTCGCCGCGAGAGGTCATGGCCGACGACCGGCCGACGACCGGTTCGGATCGGGGAGGAGATTCGATGGCGCACGTGGGGGTCGTGTTCGGGGGGCGCAGCGTCGAGCATCAGGTTTCGATCGCCTCCGCCAGGACCGTGGCGCGAGGCCTGCGGGAGGCCGGCCATCGGGTGACGCCGCTGGCCATCGCCCAGGATGGCTGCTGGCTGGACCGCGCGGCGTCGGCGGCGGCGCTCGACGGCGAGGTGCGAGCCATCCCGGCGGTCGGCGCCGCGGTGGCGCCGACTCTCGCCGCCCTGCTCGACGCCGGCGTCGAGGCGGTGTTCCCGATCGTTCACGGCAGCTGGGGCGAGGACGGCACGCTGCAGGGCTTGTGCGAGATGCTGGACCTCCCCTACGTCGGCCCGGGCGTCACGGCGAGCGCCGTCGCCATCGACAAGCTGCTCACCAAGCGTCTGCTGGCCGCCGCGGGGCTGCCGGTGCTGCCCGGCGAGGTGGTCTCCCGCGGCGAGCTCGAGCGCCAGCCGCGCGCCTTTCTCGAGCGCCTCGAGCGGTTGCCGCTGCCGCTGTTCGTCAAGCCGCGCAACGGCGGCTCGAGCATCGGCGTCCGGCGCGTCTCCGACCGCGCCGGCACCGAGGATGCCGTGCGCTTCGCATTGCGCTTCGACGACGCCGTGCTGGTCGAGCGCGGCGTCGTCGGCCGCGAGCTGGAGTGCGCGGTGCTGGGCTACGAGACGATCGCGGCCTCGGCGGTGGGCGAGATCGTGCCCGGCAACGAGTTCTACGACTACGCCGAAAAGTACCTGCAGGACACCACCCGCTTGATCGCTCCGGCGGAGCTGCCCGCGGCCACCGCCGACCGCCTGCGCGCCCTGGCCGTCGACGCCTTCGCCGCCCTCGGCGGCGCCGGCATGGCGCGGGTCGACTTCCTGCTCGAAGGCGAAGACGACCTTTATATCAACGAGATCAACACCCTGCCTGGCTTCACCGCCATCTCCATGTACCCACGCCTCTGGGAGCTGTCCGGCATCCCGCTGCCGCAGCTCACCGATCGCCTGGTGGCCATCGCCCTGGCCCGCCATCGCGACCGCCGGCGCCTCGACGCGGCGATCAAGAGCTGGCTGGCGGAGCTGTAGCGGCAGGGATCAGAAAGTGAACGTGTAGTCGGTGCCCTGGCCGGTGGCGAGGGTGACGTTGCGCTGCTCGAGGCGGATGTCGTCGACGCGGTTGCCGCTGGCGTCGAAGAAGGAGATGTCGGGGGGCGCGACGATATAGGGAGTGGGGGAGACGGTCTGCCGCGCGATCACCACCGAGAGCGTGTGCTGCTGTCCGTCCATCCGGGCGGTGCCCTGGGCGAAGAGGTCCAGGAAGCCAAGCGCACCGGCGCCGGCGGACGCGTCGGTGGCGAGCTTGCCGTCGAGGAGGAGCTTGGCCTCGAGGATGGTGGCCGTCGGGCTGGTGTCGAGCAGCGCGGTGGTGATCTTCACTTGCAGCTCCGCGGGCGCGGTGGGGCCGCCGTGGCCGCCGCCGCAGGCCATGAGGCAGAAGCAGAGCAGGATCGCGGCGGCGGCTGGCGGCTTGACGGTCATGGCACCTCCGGTATGGTGACCACCGCTCCCGGTGAACAGATGCCGGTTGCATGAGTCGCCAACCTTGCAAAGGATGGTGCAATTCTAGCATCAGGTTGCTCTTCTCCGTATGTGCTACCATGTGCTACATCATGGAGACTGGAAGCGCAAAGCCCCACCAAGTCGGGATCCGCGAGCTCCGTCAGCATCTCAGCCGGTATCTTCGAAGGGTCCTTGCCGGGGAGCAATTCGAGGTCACGGAGCGCCGGTTGCCGGTCGCGGTCCTTGGTCCGCTGCCAGGGCGCAGCACCGCGCTGGAGCGATTGGCCGCCGCCAATCGGCTGGTAAAGGCCCGGCTCGATCTGATCGAGCTAGGACCGCCGCCGGATCGGCCCCATGAGGAGCCAATCTCGGCAGCCCTCGCCGAGCAACGTCAGGAGCGTTGAGTGAGCGGCGAGCTGCTTTACCTCGACTCTTCGGCCCTCGTCAAGCTGGTGCTCCCGGAGACCGAAACCGCCGCCTTGCTGGCGAGCCTCGAGTCCTGGCCGGCGCGCGTGACCAGTGAGTTGTCCCGCGTCGAGGTGATGCGGGCGGCCCGCCGCGCCGCGGCGGACCCGGCGGTCGAGGAGCGCGCCGAGGCCGTCTTGGCCGGTGTCCATCTGGTGAAGATCGACGAGGAGGTCCTTGGGCAGGCAGCCCGGATGGAACCACGGACGTTGCGCTCTCTCGACGCGGTGCAGCTGGCGTCGGCCCTGTCCTTGGGCGGCGACCTGGGAGCCATGGTCGCCTACGACGCTGCGTTGGCCACGGCGGCGGCCGCTCGGGGAGTGCCCGTCTTAGCGCCGAGATAGGCGCGTAGAGGTTCACCGCTCCTCTCGCTCCTCGGCAAGGATACGTACAGCGCAGGGTCGTTCGACCGGCCCAAGGTGAGCATGCCGCGACGCGCCAGCGCGGCAAGACCCGGATGGATCGAGGGCCGCGCTGCCGGCGGCGTCGGGGACCGCAGTTCTGCCACCACCTTACCCCGGTCGGTCACCAGCCAGGCTCAGCAGCCCGTGGGCTGTGGCCTTGGCAGTCATCGCACTTCCAGGCAAATTCCGTCGATCAGTGTAGCACCCGAGGCACCGCGCCGCGGGAACTCGCGCTTGCTGTCCGTCTCCATGAGCGAGGAGATCAGGGTGCCTCCCAGGCCCTGGAGGACGGACCGATGGCCAAAGCAAGGATCACGGCGGTTGAAGCCGCTCGCAGGATTCATCGCGCGAACCTCGAGATTGCCGCCTGTCGCAAGGCCTTGGCCGCGGCGGTCCAGCCGGGCCGCCGCTCGCCTCACGTCTTCGCTGGCGAGTGGCGGAGGATCAATGCCGCTCTCGAACGGTCTCGCGCCTTGCTGTCCAAGATCCCTGGGGTGGTCGGTCACGGTCTTGGCCGGCGCTTCAAGGCAGGCAGGGAAACCGAGGAGCGTTGCCTGGTTGTCTTCGTCCGCGAAAAGAAGACTCTGGCGGAGCTCAAGCGGGAGCGAACGCGGCGTGTCCCCAAGACCATCCGATCCGGCAGCGGCCGTATTCCCATCGACGTCGTGCAGATGGGACCGCTGCGACGACAGGACGGCATCGAGAGCATTGGGGAACCAGGCTCCGGTAGGTGGGGCACGATCGGCGCTCTCGCGTTCGATCTCGCCACCAGGCAACGCGTGGCGATCACGGCCATGCATGTCACCGGCAAGGCCGATCTCGATGTATCTGCCGGCGATACCGCGCTGGTCATGGCTTCGCCGAGCGACGGCCCGGTCGTCGGCCAGCTGGTCCTCGGCACGACCAGCGGCGTCGACGCCGCCAAGGTACTGCTCGCCGACTCCGTCCAACTCGTCCCGCCCCTGTCGCTGAAGGACGCTCGACCCATCTCCAACGACCACGGTATCTCGGTTCGCCTATTTGGCGCCGCTTCGCAATTGCAGCGAGGTGTCGTCCAGTATCTGAACGTCAATCTGCTGATCAATGGCGAGAGCCTCATCAACACGCTCCTGGTATCGATTGCCACGACGGACGGCGACTCCGGCGCCGGGCTCGTGGACGAGTCCGGCTATCTGCTCGGGTTTCTGGTGGGGGTCTCCCCGCTCCCTGGGCAAGAGGAC
>DATGHG010000018.1:0-3627 GCA_035308185.1 Thermoanaerobaculia bacterium
ATTCGAGCGGCGAGCGGGGAGTGATCGCCGGCGCGCCGGGCAGCGGCCGGATGGGCGGGAGCTCGAGCGCCCACGGCAGGGAGGACGGTCCCGCCGGCGGCCGCGCCGCAGCGGGTCTCGGCGGACCGGCAGGAGGCGGTAGCCCGGGAGCGCCGCCGGCGGCGCCCGGAGACACGGCCGGCGAGGGCGGTGGCCTCAGCGGAGCCAAGCCTGGAGCGATGCCTGAGAGCGCGATTCCTGGGGCCGCGCCAGCGGGCGCGGCTCCAGGGGGCGCGCCGGAAAGCACGGCTTCGAGGGCCGCGTTGGCGAGCGCGGTGCCGGGCGCCGCGCCAGCGGGCGCGATTCCGGCGGCCGCGCCAGCGGACGCGATTCCGGCGGCCGCGCCAGCGGACGCGGCTCCAGGGGCCGCGCCGGCGAGCGCGATTCCGGCGGCCGCGCCAGCGGGCGCGATTCCGGGGGCCGCGCCAGCGGGCGCGATTCCAGGGGCCGCGCCAGTGGACGCGGCTCCAGGAGGGGCCGCCGGCGCGGCCGGCGGATCGGCAAGGGCGGCGGGCGGCGTCAGGTCGAAAGGTTTGCCACCGTGTGCCGTGTAGTCGTCGACGATCTTGTAGATCAGGTCCTTGCTCCCCGGGCTCAGCTCGATGAAGCGGACTCCCATGCCCGGGGGCCGCTCTGGTCCATCGGCCCGCTCGCGCGCCCATACCACCTCGCCGCGCCCGCGGATGAGCTCGTAGCCGTCGCCCAGCCGGAACTCGAAGTCGAGCAGCTGTCCCGGCGGTTCCGGCGTGTCCGTGCGGATGAAGATTCCGCCCGGCGAGAGGTTGGAGAGGTACTCGTTGATGAAGCCGGTGAAGCGATCGAACTTGAGCTGGATGCGATGCGCCAGCGGCACGCGAGTGGCATCGCGCGGCTGGTTGGAGTAGTCCGTCACCACCTTGTCGATCCGGTCGTCGCGATCGGGACGGTCGGCGGCAGCAGCCCATCGCCCCCAGATCTCCTGCTGGTCCGATCCCATGATCCGTGGCGGGATGATACATGAAAGCCGCCAGGGATCTGCGCCGGCCGTGCTAGCATTCGGGTTTCCTTCGAGGGGGCAGGCACGCCTCCCTCAAAACCCCGCCCAGGGATCGATTGCCGGCGACTCCGCGGAGATCGCCAGCGGTGCGGAGCGAGCGATGAGCAGAAAGCGGGTCTTGATCGCCGGCGCCGGCGGCATGGGAAGCGCGGTCGGGCTGTTGCTGCGGGAACTCGGGACCTTCGAGGTCGATCTGTTTGTCGGCGACTCCGACGAGCGCCGGGCCGAGGCCGCGGCGGCCTGGATCCGCGAGGGCTCGACGCGGCGCGGGACGGTGCAGGCGTTCCACCTTCCCGCGGCTCTGGAGTCGCCTGCCTTCGAGGAGGCCCTCGAGGCCTCCGACCTGCTGCTGGACTGCCTGCCCGGCAGAGAGGCGCCGCGGATGGCACGGCTGGCGTTGAGGTATCGGCTGCATTACGCCAACCTCACCGAGCACGTGCGCGAGACCAACGAGGTGATCGCGATGGCCGCCGGCGCCGAGCAGGGTTTCGTGCTGCAGACCGGGCTGGCGCCGGGCTTCATCGACGTCCTGGCGAACGGCCTGTTCCAGCGCTTCTGCCAGGAGAACCAGGTCGCCGTCGCCGAGGTGATGCAGATGCGGGTCGGGGCGCTGACCACGACCGCCCGGCCGCCGCACTACTACGGCTTCACCTGGAGCTCCATCGGCGTGGCCACCGAGTACGTCGAGCCCGCCACCGTCATCCGCGACGGCGTGCGCACCACCCGGCCCTCGCTGTCCGACCGGGAGACGCTGACGATCCGCGGCGTCGTCTACGAGGAGGCGCTCACCTCGGGCGGCGCCGCCGACCTGCCGCAGGTGCTGGCCGGGCGGGTCAACCGGCTCGACTACAAGACCCTGCGCTACCCCGGCCATTACGCCTGGGTGCAGTCGATCCTGGACGAGGCGCCGGCCGGCGTCGATCGCGCCGACTACCTGCTGCGGCGCATGGAGCGGGAAGTGCCGTTCGTCGACGACGATCTGGTGACGACCTACGCCGCGGTCGAGGGGCGGACCGCCGGCGGCGAACTGCGCCGCATCGAGGATGCGCGGGTGATCCGTCCCTGCCGCATCGGCGCCCGCACCCTCAAGGCGATCCAGGCCACCACCGCCGCCGGGCTCGCCGAATCGGCCCGCCTGCTGCTCGAGGGCGGCTGCCAGGGTATCTGCCAGCAAAGCCAGATCCGTCCCACGGATTTCCTCAGCGGCCCTTTCGTCAGCACGATCTACGGGCCGAGTTGAGCGGCCTGCCGGACCACCGGGCCTGCCGGACCGGCTCGTCCTGGATCTTTGTGGAAAATGCACAGGCTGGCGGGCCCAATGGCTCCGTAACCTCCGGTTACGACTGTGTAAACATTTTCAAACACCTCAGGGCAAAGAAGTTACAGGGACTGCACAAAGATCTGGGCAAAGCGTGTCAAACCGCTGTCGCACGGGCCATTTTTCTTCCCTCCCGAGGACTTTCCCACAAGCTTTTCCACAGTGCCTGTGGAGATTTCCGGATCCCCTCCGATTGCCCATGCAGTGATCAACGGCCGCCAACAAATTGAGCAGGCGTCAACTCTCCACCACAGCCGCCTGACCGCTGGGCGCGGCGCGGCAGCGGTCAGCCTCCGGAGCAGCCACCTGGCGCGACGGGCGCGCTCCTGGTGCTGCGCAGGGAGAAGGCGGGCGGCAGGCGCACGAGCGCGGCGACGCTTTGGCGGAGTCGGATGAGCTGCCAGCGGGCGGGCCACGGGCGGCGCCGGAAGAGGTGGAGAGTGGACGCCTGGGTGTAGGCGCCGGCGTCGACGATCAGCTCCAGGCGCACGACCGCACCGTGCCGGTCCGCCGGCGCTGGCGCTGCGCGCAGCAGAGCGAGCTTCCACCCCGCGTCGACTCCCGGCCAGCGCCGCACCACCTCGAGCGCCTGGCGGAAGAGCGGCTCTCGACCCTCCCAGAAGGTGGCAGCCGTCAGGCGCGGCTCGGCGAGCAGCGCCCGGGCGCCGAGTTGCGGCGCCGCCGCGGCGTCGGAGGCCGAAGCCATCAGGTAGAACGGCGGGAAGGGCGAGAGCGGGTCCAGCACACAGCTCTGCTCGAACGCGGACGGCGCCCAGGGCTCGCCTCTGGCGTGCCCCAGGATACCGGCGACCAGCCAGAGCAGACCGATTCCTCGCGCATCGCGTGCCGCGCGCCAGGCCAGGCCGGCAGCGTCCGGCGAGGCGGCGCCACCGTTCTGCGCCAGCGCCAGGCGGAGGCGGTAGAGAGGCAGCTCAGGGTCATTGCGGACGGCGGCGGCGAGCTCGGACCGGACCGCCGGCTGCCGACCGGCCTGTCCTGCCGCCACCGCTCGGTCGTAGTGCCAGCGCGCCACCTCCGGCGCCAGCAGCGCCGCCGCCGCCAGCAGGGCATAGAACGACGCCATCCCGCTCCACCGGGCCGGCGCGGGCGGCGAGGTGGTCTCGCCGTCAGGGCGACCCCCGGCAAGCGCCGCGCCGGCGGCGGCCGCCAGCGCCAGCGGCAGCGCGGCGACGGCGATCGCCGCCGTGCCCAGCCAGGCGGCGCCGGCGCCGGC
>DATGHG010000019.1:0-11951 GCA_035308185.1 Thermoanaerobaculia bacterium
ACGGCGCTGCCCGAGATCCTCCATACCGTCGACCGCTTCCAGGTGCCGGGGGTCATCGAGGTTCAGCGCGGGCCGCTGATCAAGCGCGTCTTCATCAAGGAAGGCAACGTCGTCCACGCCTCCTCCAACGACCGCGAGGACAGCCTTGGCCGCTATCTCGAGGTGGCCGGGATGCTGTCGCGGGAGCAGTACGACGACACCATGCGCGAGCGCGAGCGGACCCACAAGCGCTATGGCGTGCTGCTCATGGAAAGGCGGCTGCTGGCGCCGGCGGAGATCTACCGCTGCATCCGCAAGCAGATCGAGGCCATCGTCTGGAGCCTCTTCGCCTGGCAGGAGGGCAGCGTCACCTTCAGCATCGGCGAGTACCGGGAGCCGGATTCGGTGCGCATCCAGCTGCCCATGCGCCAGGTGATCCTGCAGGGCATCCGGCGTGCACCCGACGCCAAGGCGGTGGTAGCCAGGCTGGGGCGGAAAGAGACCGTCTTCGAGCCTTGTTACCAGATCGAGGAGCTGATCGAGATCGCCATGGACGCCAACGAGTACAGCCTCCTGCTGCTGGTCGACGGCCGCCGCACCCTGTTCGAGATCTGCACTCAGGGTCCTTACGGCGCCGCCGAGAACGGCAAGCTGCTGTACGCTTTCCAGGTGCTGCAGCTGATCCGGCGGCTGGTCCGCGACCGGCCGGATGTCCGATCGCCCGGCCGGGAGACCGGCGCGATCAAGATCCGGTTCAAGACCCAGGGCAACCGCTACGAGAGTGGGGAGTGATCGCGCATGCCGTTGTACGAGTACCAATGCACCGCGTGTGGTAAGAAGACCGAGGTCCTGCAGCGCTTCGACGACCCGCCTCCCGCCTGTCCGGCCTGCGGTGGTGAGGTCAAGAAGCTGGTTTCGTCGCCGGCCTTCCAGTTCAAGGGGACCGGCTGGTACGTCACCGACTACGCCAGGAAGGGCGCCGGCGCGGGTCAAGGCGAGTCCGCCGGCTCGGCCGGCTCTGGCTCGGAACGTTCAGAGCGTTCCGAACGATCGGAGCATTCGTCCGGCGCCGATCGTTCCGATGGGTCGGCCCATGCCTCTCACGCCTCGGAAACCGCCGGCGGCGCCGCGGATGCCGCCGGGCGCTCGGCCGCGGCCGGCGGCAAGGGCGCCGGCGGCGCCACGGATGCCGCGGGCGCCGCCGCTGCGAAGAGTCACGGCACGTCGACTGGCGCCGCTGGCTCCGAACGGTCCGAACGGTCCGACCGCTCGGAGGCAAGGTCCAGTTCGCAGTCCGCCTCCGGGGGCGCCGGCGAGGGACAGGCTGCCGGTGCGAAGTCCGGGTCCGGGTCCGGCTCCGGCTCCAAGGCGGCGGCCGCCGGCTCCGGTAGCGGCAGCTGACCTCGCCGCCGCTGCTCGCCGGTCCTCCATCCATGGCGCAGACGCCGCCAACCGACGGCGACGACGACCTGCTGTTGCTGGCGCTCGGCCAGGGTTCGCCGATCCCTGCCGGCACGGACCTCGCCATCCACGCCGACGACGAGATGCTGCGGCTGCTCCGCGACCGCACCGCCGGCGACCGCCGCCGCGCCCGCTTCATGTACCTGCAATCCGGGATCGCCCTCTGGCGCACGCTGCGCCGGGTGGTGGAGTGGCGGTTCGGCGAGGCCGGGAGAGTCTGCAAGCTGCTCGACTTCGCCAGCGGCTACGGCCGCGTCACCCGTTTCGTGGTCCGCGATCTGCCGCCCGAGCGCGTCTGGATCTCGGACATCACGGCCGCCGCCGTCGATTTCCAGTGCCGGCAGTTCGGCGTCCACGGCTTCGTCTCGGCGCCGCGTCCGGAGGCGCTGGTTTGCGGCGAGCGCTTCGATTGCATCCTGGTCTCCTCCCTGTTCACCCATCTCCCCGAGGCGACCTTCGCTCCCTGGCTGCGGCGGCTGTGGCAGATGCTGGCGCCCGGCGGCGTGATCGCCTGGAGCGTCCACGACGCCGGCATGTTGCCGCCGGGACGGCAGCTGCCGCCGGGCGGCCTGCTGTTCGAGCCCACCAGCGAGAGCGGTTCGCTGGCGGTCGCCGACTACGGCTCCACCTGGGTGAGCGAAGGCTTCGTGCGCGGCGCGCTGGGCGCCGCGGCGCCGGCGGCATCGGTGCTGCGCCTGCCGAAGGCCCTCGCCAATTATCAGGACCTTTACGTGGCGGTGCCCGAATCCGGTGCGGATTTTTCAGCGCTGCAGGTGGCCGCGCCGGCACAGGACTTCGTCGAGCACTGCTCCTGGGCGCCCCCGGACCGGCTGGAGATCGACGGCTGGGTGACCGACCGCGCCAGCGGCCGGCTGGCGGTCGAGGTGCGCGCCACGATCGCCGGCGAGCTGGTGGGACGCTGCCAGGCCTTCACCCCGCGCCCGGACGTCGCCGCGATCTTCCCGGGCGAGAACGTCGAGGCGGTGGCCTGGCACCTTGCCGCGCGGGTCCCCGGCGAGCCGCCGGATCTCTCGGCGCGGCTGCGGCTCGAAGCGGTCGAGGCGGACGGCCTGGTCCGGGTGATCGAAGAGAGCAGCATCGAGGGCGCGTTGCTGCGCTCGACCCGGTTGCAGCTCTTCCTGGACCATGACGCCCGCGAGCGGCTCGCGGCCGAGCACGCGGCGCTCGAGCTCGAGCATCAGCGCGTCGTCGCCGCCCAGGAGCAGCGCCTGGCGGTGGTGCGGGAAGAGTGCCGCCTGCAGGTCGCCGCCTGCGAGACGCGCATCGCCGCCATGGAAGCGAGCTTCTTCTGGCGGCTGCGCAACCGCTGGTGGGCGCTCAAGCGCGCGCTGCGCCTGGTCGCCCGGCGCGAGCCCTGACGCGCCGTCGTCCGGCGCTCGGGACGAAACCGGCGCCGGCTGCTACACTTCCCGGCCGTCATGCCGCCGGTGCCGAGCTCCGCCGAGACCAGCCCGCTGGTGCACGCGCTGCTCGACGACCTGGGGATCGAGGCGGGCGGCGTCGACCTCGCCATCCACCCCGCCGACGAGATGCTCGGCTTCCTGGTCGAGTCCTCCGGCGGCGACCGCGACCGGGCGCTCTACGCCTACTTCCAGTCCGGCGCCAGCATCGCCGGCGCCATGGCCCAGGTGCTGCGCTGGCGCTTCGGCGACTCCGGACGGCCCGCCAGGCTGCTCGATTTCGCCAGCGGCTACGGCCGAGTCACCCGCTTCCTGCTGCGGTCGCTGCCGGCGGAGCGCATCTGGGTCGCCGACGTCTATGCCGGCGGTGTCGGCTTCCAGCAGCAGCGTTTCGGGGTGGGCGGCATCGTCTCGACGTTGCTGCCGGAGGACTTCGCCGGCGCCGCCGGTCCCGGAGCTTTCGACGCCATCCTGGTCACCTCGCTGTTCACCCATCTGCCGGAGGCGCGGTTCATCGCCTGGCTGCGGGTGCTGATGGGGAGGCTCGCCCCGGGGGGCGTGCTCGCCTTCAGCGTTCACGACCGCTCGCTGCTCCCTGCCGGCACCGAGCTGCCGCCGGCGGGCCTGTTGTTCCAGGAGATCAGCGAGAGCGGCTCGCTCGCCAGCCACGACTACGGTTCCACCTGGGTGAGCGAGGAGTTCGTGCGCGGCGCCCTCGAGCGGGCGCTGGCCGGCACTCCCGCCGGCGGCTCCCTTCACCGCCTGCCGCGCGGCCTCTGCAACTTCCAGGACCTCTATGTGGCGGTGCCCGAGGCCGGCGCCGACTTCTCGGGCCTGGCTTTCCGCGCCGAGCCCTACCTCTTCGTCGAGCGCTGCGCGGTCGCCGGTTCCGAGAGCCTGGAGCTGCGCGGCTGGGCCGCGGCGCGCGGTTGCGGCAGCCTGGCCGCGGTCGAGGTCATGCTCGACGGCGAGCTGCTGGCTCGGATGCCGATCGACGGTGTGCGGCCGGAGGTGGCGGCGATGCTCGACCTGCCTGGCCGCGAGCGTTCCGGGTGGGGAGGCGCCTGCCGGCTGCCGGTGAGCGCGTCGCGCTCGACCTCGGTGCTGCGGCTGCGGGTGATCGACGACCGCGGCAGCGTGCATCCCGAGGCCGCCGCCACCCTGGAAGCGGCATTGCACGACTCCACCCGGCTCGAAGGGACCGTGCTGCTGCGCGAGCTGCGCGCCGCCGGCGAACGCGCGGCGCAGCTGGCGCGGGAGCTGGCGGAGCGGCAGGCGCGCATCGCCGCCATGGAGGCGAGCCGCTTCTGGAAGCTGCGGAACCAGTGGTTCCGCGTCAAGGGGTGGTTCGGGGCGGTGCTATCCTGGAAACGCGATGGCGGCTGAGACCGGTGCCGAGGTCCTGGGCGCGGCGGCGCTGGCCCTGCGCTCCCTCGGTCGCATCGCCCTGTGCCAGATCGTGCGCGCCGAGGGCTCGACTCCGGGGAAGGTGGGCTGGAAGCTGCTGGCCAGGCCGGACGGGACGTTCTGCGGCAACCTCGGCGGCGGCGCGTTCGAGGCCATGGTGAAGGCGGACGCCGAGCGGCTGCTGGCCGCCGGCACCGCTCAGGCGGGCGTCTCGGGTCAGCGCGCCAGGGGCGAGATCAAGCGCTACTACCTGACCGAGGAGGCGGTGCGCGGTGAGCCGACCGGCATGGTCTGCGGCGGCATGGTGGAGGTTTTCCTGGAGGTGATCGCGGCGGCGCCGGTGCTGGTGATCTGCGGCGGCGGTCCGGTGGGGCAGGCGCTGGCGCGGGCCGCCGGGCTCGCCGGCTTCGAGCCGCTGGTGGTCGACGACCGCGAGCCGTTCCGCCGCGCCGAGCTCTTCCCCGAAGGCACTCGGCTGGCGGCGGTGGATCGCGAGTACGGCCAGGATTTCCTGGCCGGGGTCGAGTGGCGGGAGCTGTACGTCGCAGTCGTCTCGCGCTGCTGGGAGACCGACGTCACGGCCCTGGCCGCGGTGTCGCGGCAGGCGCCGCGCCACCTATGCTATCTGGGCCTGATGGGCAGCCGGCGCAAGGTGGCGCGGGTGCGCGACGAGCTGGCGCGGCGCGGCGTCGAGCTGGCCGGTGCGCGCCTGCGCGCGCCGATCGGGCTGCCGATCGGCGGCAACAGCCCGGGCGAGATCGCGATCTCGATCCTGGCGGAGGTGATCGCAACCCGTCATGAGACCCCTGAAACGTCCTCGAACTGAGCGGCTGCGGCCGCGGCGGACCGCCGGCTCGCCGGCGGCGCTGGCCGCTCTTGGCGCGCTGGCGGCCTTCTGTCTTGCCTTCCCGGCCCATCCTGCCGGCGCCGTAACGCCAGAGAAGGCGGTCGTGGTGGCGCCAGCTCCGGCGGTGGTAGGGGCGGCAGCTCCGGCTGTGGGGACGGCCGCTCCGGTGGCTGTGGGGACGGCCGCTCCCGCGGCCGGGGCCGCGCCGCCTGCGGTCACCCCGGAGGCTGCATCTCCGGCCACGGTGGCCGCTCCGGCGCCGGCAGGGTCGCCCGCAGGGGTAGTCCCGGCGCTCCTGGTCCGGCCCCCGGCAGCAGTCCCGCAAGCCTTGCCGTCGCCGTCGGAGGTGCTGCCGGCGGCCCTCGCTCCGGCGGTGGCCGGCGTCTGGGCGGTGCGCATGGCGTCGGCAGCGCCCGCCGCGGAGGTGGAGGTCCCGGCGCCTGCCGTGCCGGCGCCGGCAGCTCCGCCGCCGCCGGGCGCCGCCGAGCCGCCGCCGCCGCCGCCGCCATCGCAGCCGGCGCCGGCCCGGGCGCCCGCCGCCGCGGCTGCTGCATGGCGGACACTGCCGATCTGGAGCGCCGACGTGCGCACCATGGTGGTCGCTGCCGACGACCCGGACCTGGTGCTGGCGGGCACCACCACTGGCCAGCTGTACATTTCTCGCGATGGCGGCGCCTCCTGGTCCGATGCCGGCGCGCCGTTGCCTTTCCCCGGCTGGGTGGTGAGCGCGCTGCGCTGGGACCCCAATCACCCCGGCCGTCTATGGGTGGCGCTGTGGGGAGTCTGGGGCGGCGGCCAGGTGGCGTTCTCGGACAATCTCGGCAAGAGCTGGGCGGCGCGCTCGACGGGTCTGCCGGAGGAGCCGGTGTACTCCCTGGCGCTGGCGCCCGGGCGCGAGGGACGTCTCTATGCCGGCACTCTGTCCGGCGTCTACGGCAGCGAGGACGACGGCGCCAGCTGGCGCCGGCTCACCGCCGCCCAGCCCGACATCGAGAAGGTGACCAGCCTGGTGGTGGACCCGACCCGCCCGGAGACGGTGATCGCCGGCACCTGGCGGCGCGCCTACCGCAGCGACGACGGCGGCAGCACCTGGAACGGGATCTTCGAGGGGATGGTGCTCGACACCGAGATCTTCAGCTTCACGCCGGTCCCCGAGCATCCGGGCGAGATCTGGGCCTCGTCGTGCGGCTGGGTCTACCAGACCCTGGATCACGGCGATCACTGGGTCCGCTTCAAGGATTTCGACGAGCGTCGGACCTTGAGCTTCGCGGTCATGCCCGACGGCCGGCTGCTGGCGGGCACCGTTTCCGGCGTCTACCTCTCGGCGGACGGCGGCAAGAGCTGGCGGCGGTTGAGCGATCCGGCCCTGTCGGTGACCGCCATCGCCTTCCATCCCGCCCGCCCCGACCGCATCCTGATCGGCACCGAGGGGTCCGGCGTCTGGATCTCGACCAACGGCGGCGTCGATTTCTTCCGTGCCAGCCGCGGCATGGCGGCGACCCGGGTCGGCGGTCTGGCGCTGGCGGGCGACGATCTGCTGGTGGCGGTCAACCATGCCGGGCCGCTGTCGGGGGTGTACGTCTCGCCGGACCGCGGCCGGACCTTCACCGCCGATTTCACCCAGCTGCCGACGGTGCTCGACCTCGCGGTCTACTCTGGCCGCGCCTACGCGGCCACCGTCAGCGGCCTCTTCGAGCGGCGCGGCACCGGCTGGCACCGGCTGCCCGAGCTCGGCACCGAGCGCGTCGAGCAGCTGCTGATCGAAGGGGACGCGCCTGGCGCGCCGAACGCGCCGCCGTCGACCGCGTCGAGCGCGCCGCCGCCGAGTGCGCCTGGCGCGCCGCCAGGTGCGACCGCCGGCACGCCCGCCTCCCCGGCGCCGGCGCGCACCGGCCTGGTGGCCCGCACTTCCCAGGCGGTCTTCGAGCTCGAGAAGGGCGTCTTCGTGCGGCGCCCCTTCAAGCACGGCCTGCCGCGCTCGGCCGCCTTCTTCGACGGCGCCCTGTGGGTCAGCGACGCCCAGGGCGTCTACGAGCTGAGCCAGAGCGCCAACCACACGATCGCCGCGCCCTTCGCCGGCGGCCACCTGCACCGCCTCGGCGAGCAGCTGCTGCTGTCGGGCACCGGCGGCGCCTGGGCGCGCCAGGCCGGCGAGGGCGAGTGGGTGCAGCTCACCGCCGAGCCCTCGCGCATCGTGCCGACCGGCGACCAGCGCTTCGGTGCCCTGCTGCTGAGCGGCGAAACGGTGCGGCTCTACGACCGCGAGAGCCACCGGTTCCACGTCCTGGCGGTGCCGGTGCCGGCGCGCGACCTGGTCGCCGCGCTGGTCATGGACGGCAAGCTGCTGCTCGCCACCTCCGGCTACGGCGTCCTGGTCCACGACCTGGATTGAACCACCTGGCCGGACCAGGGCGCCGGCGCCAGCGAACCCGACGCGAATTGCCCTGAAGCGCCTCTCCGGACCGGCGTCCGGGAATAAACCGGCCGCCGGGCGGTCAAGGATGGCGGACCGCAATGGGGCCGTCGGCCCCGGGGAGGCAAGAGCATGGCAAACGATCAAGGGGGCGATCAGCAGGGCGATCACGGCGTGATCGCGCGCGACCATGGCCACGACGGCGTCGACCGCCGGGGCTTTCTGAAGTGCATGGCCTGGGCCGGCACCGGCACCTTCTGCGTGCTGCATGGGGGCGTGCTCAAGTCCTACGCCCTGGGCGCCATGTCGGAGATCGGCAAGGCGGCGGCCGCGGGAGACCTGAGCTTCGTCCAGATCAGCGACAGCCACATGGGTTTCGACAAGCCGGCCAACACCGACGTGGTGGGCACCCTCAAGACCGCGATCGAGAGGATCAACGCGCTGCCGGTGGCGCCCGAGTTCCTGCTCCACACCGGCGACATCAGCCATCTCTCCAAGCCCGAGCAGTTCGACACCGTCGATCAGATCCTCAAGACCGCGAGCGCCAAGGACGTGTTCTTCGTGCCCGGCGAGCATGACGTGCTCGACGACGATGGCAAGACCTATCTCGCGCGCTACGGCCAGGGGAGCAAGGGGGCGGGCTGGCGCAGCTTCGACAAGCGGGGCGTGCACTTCGTCGGCCTGGTCAACGTGATGAACCTCAAGTCGGGCGGGCTCGGTTCGCTGGGCCGCGAGCAGCTCGAATGGCTGGAAGACGACGTCAAGCACCTCAAGGCGAGCACCCCGATCGTCGTCTTCGCGCACATCCCGCTGTGGTCGGTCTACCCGGAGTGGGGCTGGGGCACCGAGGACAGCGCCCAGGCGCTGGGCTATCTCAAGCGCTTCGGCTCGGTCACCGTGCTCAACGGGCACATCCACCAGGTGATGCAGAAGGTCGAAGGCAACGTCACCTTCCACACCGCCATGTCCACGGCGTTCCCGCAGCCGCAGCCGGGCAAGGCGGAATCGCCGGGCCCGCTGAAGGTGCCGGCCGAGCAGCTGCGCGGCCTGCTGGGCATCACCGACGTCAACTACGTCCGCGGCCGGCATACCCTCGCCGTCGTCGATTCCACCCTGGGCTGAGCGCGCCGGCGCTCGGCGCGATGGGCGATGCGTGGATCGACGCGGCAACTCGGAAAGGAGATTGAAACGTGACCAGAGTCTGGCGGTTTCTTGGCTTGGCATTACTGCTGGTGATGGGGTTCGCGGGAGCGCCGGCCGCGCGCGCCGCCGGTCAGGACAAGGCAGCGGCGGCCGTCGAGGTCAAGATCGACAACTTCAGCTTTGCGCCACAGACGGTGACGGTCGCCGCCGGCACGACGGTGACCTGGGTGAACCGCGACGACATCCCCCACACCGTCGTCAGCACCGACAAGGTCTTCAAATCGAAAGCCCTCGACACCGACGACAAGTTCAGCTTCGCGTTCACCAAGGCGGGCACCTATCCCTACTTCTGCTCGCTGCACCCGAAGATGACCGGCGAAGTCGTGGTGCGGTAGGCGGCGAGGCCGGCATGCATCCCTTCGACCTGCAGGCCGCGCTGCTCGCCAAGCACGCGCAACACGTCGTGCTGATTCATTTTCCCATTGCCCTGCTGCTCACCGGCGTGGCTTTCGACGCCGTGTCGCAGTGGACCCGGCGGCCGGCTCTCGCCATCGCGGCCTACTACAACCTGCTGGTGGCGGCGGCCTCGGCTCTGCCGGCCGTCGCCACCGGCCTTCTCGCCTGGCAGCTGCAACTCGCGGGGCGCGGCCCGCACGGTGTCCTGCTGTTGCATCTGGTTGCGGGCGTCGCGGCGAGCGTGACGATCTGGTCGGTCTGGTGGATCCATTTCCGGGCGCGCCGCCTGCCGGGGAGGGCTCTGCCGGCCTACCGGCTGCCGGTGGAGCTGCTGGCCGCGGTCCTGGTTGCCTTGACCGGACATCTGGGTGGATTCCTCAGTGGTGTCAACCTACCTGGCTAGCCCGCCGATCGGCTGCCGCGCGGCCCGCGGTTTCACTGCTATCCTTGACCGAGGCCGGACGTGCCGGCACTGAGTCAGCTCCTGCTTCCAACCGCCTGGTTCGCGGAGGCGCCGGCCGCGCGACAGATGCCACGCACCCACGACGAGGACGCCAAGCGGCGGCGCTTCGAGGCGGACATCCTGCCGCATCTCGATGCCGCCTTCAACCTGGCCCGATGGCTTACCCGCGATGACGCGCAGGCGGAGGACGTGGTCCAGACCGCCTGCCTGCGGGCGCTGCGCTTCTTCGACGGCTTCCAGGGCGGCAACCCGCGCGCCTGGCTGCTGACCATCGTCCGCAACAGCTTCTACACCTGGATCGGACAGCGCCGCGAGCAGGAGCAGGAAACCTCCTTTGACGAGGAGGTCCATACCGCCGAGCGGGCCGCCGGCGACCCCGAGCTGGAGCTGCTCCGCCACGCCGACGCCGAGCTGCTGCGGCAGGCGTTCGCGGCGCTGCCGCTGGCTTTCCGCGAGGTGATGGTTTTGCGCGAGGTGGAGGGCCTGTCCTACAAGGAGATCGCCGCCATCGCCGGCGTCCCGATCGGCACCGTGATGTCGCGCCTGGCGCGAGCCCGCCGGCATCTCCAGGCTTATCTCCTCGCCCACGGCGTCGGAGGTCGACCATGAGCTGCATCGGCGATGGCGAGCGGCGCGAGGTGCAGATCACGGCCTATCTCGACGACGAGCTGGACCTGACCAGCGTCGTCGAGCTCGAGAGTCATTTCGAGCGGTGTCCGGCCTGCGCCGGCGAGCTTGCCGCGCAGCGCGCCCTCAAGCAGGCCATCGGCGCGGCCGATCTTCGCTACCGGCCCGGGCCGGACCAGGTGCGCCGCCTGCGCCGCCAGCTCGGCGGCGGCCAGGCGCCGCCAGCCTGGCGGGTGGGTCCGCGGCTGCGGGCGGTCGCTGCCCTGCTCCTGGTGGCGGTGGGTTCCTGGACCCTGGGCCGCCGCTGGCCGGCGCGCCCGCAGGTTCCGGGAGCCGAGCGGAGCGACGGCGTCGCGGGCGATGCAGGCCCGGACGCCTCGCCGCTCGCCGAGCAGGTCCTGGCGAGCCACGTGCGCGCACAGCTCGCCGGCCATCCCGAGGACGTCGCGTCGAGCGACCGTCACACGGTGAAGCCGTGGTTTGGCGGTCATCTCGACTACTCGCCGCCGGTGATCGACCTCGCCGCGCAGGGCTTCCCATTGCGGGGTGGCCGCCTCGACTACGTGGGCGGCAGGCCGGTGGCGGCGCTGGTCTACCAGGCCGGCAACCACCTGGTCAGCGTCTTCGTCTGGCCGGCGGACGGCCCGGGCGCCGCTCCGACGGTCCGCACCGGCGCCTCGCCGACCGGCGCTCCTGCGGCTGGCGGCGTCCCACCCGCCGGCGCCGCCGTTGCCAGCTCGCGGCGCGGCTTCCAGCAGCTGCGCTGGACGCAGGCGGGGATGGCCTGGTGGGCGGTCTCCGACGTCGCCGCCGACCGCCTCGACGACCTCGTCCGCGCCCTCCGCGCCGAGCTGCCTCCGGCCGGCCCGCGCTGACCAAGACCGCTGATCTCATCCGCGGGCCAGGCAAGGCGGTTCGAGCTAGTACCAGTCCTCGAGCGCGAGGCCCTCGATGCGCTTGAACTCCTTCAGGTTGCGTGTCACGAGGGTGGCACCGTGGCGCAGGGCGGTGCCGGCGATCAGGGTGTCGAGGGCGCCGATCGGCGTGCCGGCCTGTTCGAGCTCGGCGCGGATCCTGGCGGCGATGGCCGCTTCCGCCGCCCCGAAGGGGAGCACCTCCAGCAGGGCCAGCAACTGCTCGAGCTGAGAGCGGCGCCGCGCCGGAGCCGACGACTTCGCGATGCCGACCTCCAGCTCGTAAAGCGCGACCGCGGGGATGGCAAGGCTCCGCGGGGGCGTTTGCAGCAGACGCTCCGGTACCCGGCCCATGCCCTTGAAGAAATAGATGACGCTGTTGGTGTCGAGCGCGTACATCAGAGCGGCTCGCGGGGCGGCGCATCCGGCGCCCCGCGGCGGATCTCTTCGAGGCTCGGAAAGTCATCCGCCCAGGCGCCGGCAAGGCGCACGATCGAGGGCGGCCATTCGAGTGACGTCCTCTCCCGGATCAAGGTGGCGACCCACTGGCTCTGCGAAGTGCCGGCGGCCTTGGCGGCCGCCTTCATCCTCTCTTCCGTCTGGCTGTCCAGGTAAAGCGTGACTTGTCCCATCGCCACCTCCACATGTATGCGCAATTATAGGTGTCAGTATCTCGGAAGTCAACGCTAGAGCTGGTCGCGGAGGTACCTCCGGCAGTCTCAAGATTGGGGCGGCACGCTCGAAACCGGCTGGCGGCGGCTCTTCCGGTGCGGGTGGTTGGTGGGTGCTTTCTTGTCCCGCGCGGTCTTGGTCCCGGGAG
>DATGHG010000020.1:0-7865 GCA_035308185.1 Thermoanaerobaculia bacterium
GGCCAACGTCGACCTGTACGTGGTCGACGCCTGGGGAGAGCTGGTGCCGGAGGGCGTCGCGGGCGAGCTGTGGGTGGGCGGAGCGGGCCTGGCACGCGGTTACCTGGGAGACCCGGCGGCGACCGCGGAACGGTTCGTGCCTGACGCCTGGGGGACGGCGATGTCGGCGACGGACGGGGCGAGGCCCGCAGGCCCCGGCGGCGGCCGCCTGTACCGCACCGGCGACCGGGCGAGGTGGCGCGCCGGCGGCGTGCTCGAGCACCTCGGCCGGGTGGACGAGCAGCTGAAGATCCGCGGCCATCGCATCGAGCCCGCCGAGGTGGAGGCGGCGTTGCGCGCGCTGCCGGGGGTGCGGGAGGCAGTGGTGGTGGCGCGGGCCGAGGAGCGGCGTTCCGAGGCGATGCGCCTGGTGGCGTACGTCGTCGGCGACGCGGGACCCGAGGTTGAATGGCGCGCGGCCCTGCGGCGCCGCCTGCCGGAGCCGATGGTGCCGTCGGCGCTGGTGCGGCTCGAGCGCCTGCCGTTGACGGCCCACGGCAAGGTGGACCGGCGGTCGCTGCCGGCGCCGCGGCCCGGCGCGGACGCGGCGCCCTGGGAGCCGCCGCGGACGGCTGCCGAGATGGCGCTGGCCGAGATCTGGTCGGAGCTGCTGGGCGGCGTGCGGGTGGGGCGCGACGACAACTTCTTCGCGCTGGGCGGCGACTCGATCCTGAGCATCCAGGCGGCGGCGCGGGCGCGGCGGCGCGGCCTGGGGCTGGCGCCGCGCCAGGTCTTCGAGCACCAGACCCTGCAGGCGCTGGCGGCGGTCGCCGAGCTCCTGCCCCAAGCACCCGCGCCGGCCGGCGAGCCGGCGCCGCCCGCACCGGCGCCGCCGACCGCACTGCGCGCCGACGAGCTGGCCAGCATCGCGGCGGCGTACCCCGACTTCGCGGACGCCTATGCCCTGACGCCGCTGCAGGCGGGCCTCCTGTTCCACGCCCTCTACGAGCCGCGGGCCAACGCCTACTACTCGCAGCTGCACTGCACGCTGGCAGGCGAGCTCGACGCGCCGCGCCTGCGGCGGGCGTGGCAGCGCCTGGGCGAGCGGCACGAGATGCTGCGCACCGCCTTCGTCGCCGGCCTGCGGCAGCCGGTGCAGGTCGTGCTGCGGGCGGTCGAGCTGCCCTGGCACCAGGAGGATTGGCGCCATCTGGACCAGGACGAGCAGCACCGGCGCCTCCGGCAACTCGCCGCCGCCGATCGCGAGCGGGGCTACGACCTCGAGCGGGCGCCGCTGACCCGGCTGCAGATCGTGCGGCTCGCCGACGGCTTGCACTGGCTGCTCTGGAGCCACCACCACCTGATCCTCGACGGCTGGTCGATGGCGGTGCTGGTGCGCGAGCTGTTCGAGGCCTACGAGGCGGAGGCGCTCGGGAGAGCGCCCGGCTGGCGGCCGGCACGGCCTTTCCGCGATTACGTCGACTGGCTGCGGCGCCAGGACCACGATGCGGCCGAAGCGTACTGGCGGCACCGGCTGGCGGGGGTGGAAGCGACGGTCGCGGCCGGCGCCGCCGCGTCCGCGGCAGCAGCCGGCGGCGACGTGCCCAAAGGAGCGCCCGGTGGCGCTCATCGCCGGCGCCGCCGCGAGCTCGACGAGACTGCCAGCCGCCGGTTGGAAGCCTTCGCCCGCAGCCGCCGGCTGACCCTCAACACGGTCGTGCAGGGGGCCTGGTGCCTGGTGCTGGCCAGCCAGCTGGAGCGCGACGAGGTGGTGTTCGGAGCGACGGTGGCGGGCCGGCCGAGCGAGCTCGAAGGGGTGGAAGACATGGTCGGCCTGTTCATCAACACGCTGCCGATCCGGGCGCGGGTGCAGGCCGACGCCGACCTGGAGACGTGGCTGCGGCAGCTGCAACTGCAGACCGCGGCGGCGCGGCAGTACGAGCATACGGCGCTGCCCGACGTGCAGCGCTGGAGCGGACTGGCGGCCGGTCAGCCGCTGTTCGACTCGCTGCTGGTCTTCGAGAACCTGCCGGCAGCCACCCCCACTCACGCCGGCGGGCTGGCGATCGCGGACCTGACGACCGCCACCGACAACAACTACGCGATCAACCTCGTCGTCATCCCCGGGAACCGCCTGGCCCTCGAGGCCTTCCATGCCCCGCGGGCGACCTCCCGGAGCGCGGCATTGCTCGCCGACCTGGTCGCGGTCCTCGACCGGATCGCGCGGCTCGGCGAGCGCGCGCCCCTGACCGTCGGCGAGCTGGCCGCGGCTGCCGGCATCGCCGCCGGCGACAGCGCGGCGGCGCTGGACGAGGCAACCTTCCAGCTCGAGGGCGGATCATGAGCGCTACCGATTGCCTGATTCTCGGCTTCTATGACTATCCCTTCGACGACTTCGTCGCGATGATGCGCGCTATGGGCGAGGAGTCGGGCGCCTATCGCGATCTGGCGCTGGCGTTCGTCGAGCACGAGGGCAGGTCGCAAAGAGCGCTCGACATCCTCACCCGGTTCTTCTACGAGGGCCGGCCGGCGCCGGAGCGGCCCTTCAACAACGCGGACTTCCTCTGGCCGGTGGTCACCTACCTGACGACCTACCTGCGGCGCCGCGGCTTCGCCGTCGATCACGTCAACCTGCCGCACTTCGAAACCGCGGCGCTGCGCGGCAAGCTGGCCGGCGACGTCCGCACCGTCGCCATCACCACCACCCTGTACGTCTCGCCGCACCCGATCCTGGACCTGGTGGCGCTGGTGCGGCGTTACAACTCCACGGCGCGCATCGTCGTCGGCGGCCCCTACGTTTCCGGCCAGGCCAAGACCCTGGCGCGGGACGATCTGAGCCGGCTCCTGCTCTACCTGGGCGCCGACGTCTACGTCCTCTGCCAGGAAGGAGAGGCGACCCTGGCAGCCGTGCTGGAGGCGTTGCGGCAGGGGCGCCCGCTTGCCGGCGTCCCCAACCTGGCGCTGGTCGCCGGCGAACAGGTCGAATACACGCCGCCGGCGGCGGAGTCGAACTCGCTGCTCGAGAACATGGTGGACTACGGCCTCTTCGCGCCCGCCGATCTCGGCGGCTTCGTGACCACGCGGACCGCGAAGTCGTGCCCGTTCGCCTGCGCGTTCTGCGGCTTCCCGGAGCGGGCCGGCGACTACAACTACCTCGCCGTCGCCGAGGTCGAGAAAGAGTTCGACGCCATCCGCGCCCTCGGCGCGGTGGGCACGGTGACGATCATCGACGACACCTACAACGTCCCCAAGGGCCGCTTCAAGGACATCCTGCGGATGATGATCCGCAACCGCTACGAGTTCAAATGGAATTGTTTCTATCGCGCCGACCAGGGTGACGCCGAGGCCATCGAGCTGATGGCGGCCGCCGGCTGCGAGGGCGTCTTCCTCGGCATCGAATCGGGCAGCGACGCGATGCTCAAGCGGATGAACAAGCGGACGCGGCGCGAGCAGTACCGGCGCGCCATCCCGCTGCTCCATGCCGCCGGCATCTCGACCTACGCCTCGCTGATCGTCGGCTTCCCCGGCGAGACCGACGAGACCGTGGGCGAGACCATCAGCTTGATCGAGGAGGCGCGGCCGGAGTTCTACCGCGCCCAGCTGTGGTACGCCGATCCGCTCACCCCGATCTGGCGCGAGCGCGAGCGCTACGGCATCACCGGCATGGGCTTCAGCTGGGCGCACGACACCATGGACGCCCAGCGGGCCTGCGCCTGGATCGACACCATGTTCCTGCAGGTCGAAGGTTCCACCTGGCTGCCGCAGTTCGGCTTCGAGCAGTGGAGCACCTTCTACCTGCAGCGCCACGGCATGAGCCGCGAGCAGATCGGCGTCTTCCTGCGCAGCTTCAACGCCGTGATCAAGCACCGGCTGGTCGGCCAGGGGGAGGCGACGCCGGCGGAGCTGATCGACAACCTGCGCGCCAGCTGCCAGTTCGATCGCCCGGCCAACGCCGCCGCCCGCGCTCCCGAACCGTGGTCCGGGCGCGCTTACGGCGCGGCCGGCGAGGTCCTGGCCGCCGAGCTGGCGGGCTGCGAGCCGCCTGCCGCCGCCGCTGGGCCGGCCGCCGCGCCCGGAGACCTGGCCGTCGCCGCCGTGCACCAGTGCCGCCTGCCGGCGCCGGACGCCGCCGGGCGGCCTGCCGGGGCCGCCGGCGGGCTCGCGGCGGGCGCCGCGGAGCTGGTCCTCGCGGCCTACGCCGCCGTGGCCGCGCTCGACGGCGGCGGCCGCACCCTGCTGGCGCAGCCCGGCCCGCTGGCGACGGATCTGCCGGTGCCGTGGCGTGCGCGGACGCCGCTGTCCGCGCCCTTCGCGCATTGGGTCGCGGAGGCGGGCCGGCGGCTCGCCGCGCTGCTCCCGCACCGCCGGTGGGCCCTGGCGATCTGCGCCAACCCGGTATGGCGGGACCGGCATCGCCTGCCGCCGCTGGCCTTCCCGCAGGCCTTCGTGTTCGCCGCCGCCGGCGAGGAGGGGGCCGCGCTGCCCGGCGCGCCGGGTTCGCCGAGCTGGCCGAGCCTGCCGGTGTGGATCGACGCCAGCGTCCGGCGCGGGCTCTCCGAGGTCCTCGAAGCAAGCTGGACCGGCGGCCTCCTGACCTTGCGCCTGCACCAGGCCGGCGTCGCACCGCCGGAGCCCGCACGGCGCCGGCTGCAACGGGTGGCGCGCCTGCTGGAGCTCGCGGCGAGCGACCCGGCGTGCCGCCCGGCCGACCTCGGCGGCGACGGCTGCGACGACGAGGCGGGTCCCGGTCCGAGCGTCGCCGACAGTGACGAGGTCTTCGCGTTCTAGCCATGGATGCGCTGCTGGCCAGCGAAACGGCGCTGTCCCGGCAGCGCCGCTTCTGGGCGCGCCGCCTCGCCGGCGCCGCCACACAGGCTTCGGCATGGCGCGAGCTGCAGGCGAGCCGGGCGGCGGCGCCGGCGATGGCGATGGCGGAGGCCGACGTCGCCTTCGACGGCCGCCTGGGCCGGCGCATCCTCGAGGTGAGCAACGGCAGCCCGCTGCTGGTCTGCGCCGCCCTCGTCGCCGGCCTGAAGGCCTGCCTGTTCCGCTACACCGGCGAGCCGCTGGTGGTCGTCGCCACGCCGGCACGCCGCGCGGCGGACGGCACGGCGCCGCCGAACCTGGTGGCCGTTGCGAGCCGGCTGGAAGCCGCCATGAGCTTCCGCGACCTGCTGACCGGCGTGAGGAAGGGCCTGCTGGACGGCTACGCGCACCAGGACTGCCCCTGGCAGGAGGTCGCCGAGAGCCTGGGACCGGCGGACCAGGCCGCCGGCGCGATCTATGGCCTGATCGTCGCGCTCGCGGACCTGCATGGCGCCCTGCCCGAGGCGCCGGCGCTCGCCGGCTCGACGGTCCTGCGCCTGCGCATCGCCGGCGAGGGGATCGCCGGCACCCTGCGCTTCGACTCGGGTCGCCATGCCGGGCCGTGGATCGCCCGGCTGCTCGGGCACTGGCGCCAGCTGCTGGAGAGCGGCCTCGCCGCGCCCGCCACCGAGCTGTCCTGCCTGTCGTTGCTGGGCGCGGCGGAGCGGCGCTCGCTGCTCGAGCTGGCGCGCGGGCCGGCGATGGCCACCGACGACGGCGACGACGTGATCTGCCGGCTGGCGCAACGGGTGAGCGCCACGCCGCACGCGCCGGCGCTGCGCATGAGTGGCTGCGAGCAGACCTACGCCGAGCTCGCCGCCGCCGCCGGCCGCCTCGCCGGCCATCTGCGGCAGCTCGGCGTCGGGGCGGAGACCCTGGTCGCCATTCACCTGCCGCGCGGCATGGAGATGATCGCCGCGGTGCTGGCGGTGCTCGAGGCCGGCGGCGCCTTCCTGCCGCTCGCCGACGGCGACGCGCCGGCACGCATCGCCGGGATGCTCCGCGAGGCCGGCGTGGCCCTGGCGCTCAGCCGGGCGCCGCTGGCCGGCGAGCTGCCCGCCTGGGTGCGGGTCGTCGACCTCGAGCGGGAGGCGGCGGCGATCGCCGGCAGCCCGCCCCCGGCCCCGGGCCGGCCGGCGGCGGCCGAGCAGGCTGCCTACGTCATTTACACCTCCGGCTCCACCGGCAGGCCCAAGGGAGTGGTGGTGACGCGCGGCGGCCTCGCCAACCTCGCGGCCCAGTGGCGGCGCTACGGGACCGCGCCGGGCAAGCGCGTGCTGCAATTCGCTTCGCCGGCCTTCGACAGCTTCGTCTGCGAGGTGATGACCACCCTGCTCTCGGGCGGCACCCTGCAACTCGAGGACCGGGAGACGCTCACGCCGGGCCCCGAGCTGGCCGCACGGCTGCGCCGCGAAGGCACCCACGCGGTGACCATGCCGCCCTCCATGCTCATGGACCTGCCGGACGCCGAGCTGCCCGGGCTCGAGCTGCTGATCGCCGCCGGCGAGGATTGCAGCGCCGATCTCGCCGACCGCTGGGCCCGCTGCCGCCGCTTCGTCAACGCCTATGGGCCGACCGAGACGACGGTCTGCGCCACCATGGGCGAGCATCGCCCGGGCGCCGGCAAGCCGCCGATCGGGCGCCCCATCGCCAACGTCGTGGTCTACGTGGTGGACGGCGCCGGCGACCTGGCGCCGGTCGGGGTCGCCGGCGAGATCTGGATCGGCGGCGCCGGCGTGGCGCGCGGCTACCTCGCGCAGCCCGCACAGACGGCCGCGCGCTTCGTCCCTGACGGGTTCTCGGCGGTGCCGGGGGCGCGGGCCTATCGCACCGGCGACCGCGGCAGCTGGCGCGAGGACGGGGTGCTGGCGTATCTCGGCCGCAACGACTCGCAGCTGAAGCTGCGCGGCCACCGGGTGGAGCCCGGCGAGATCGAGGCGGCGCTCCGCCGCCTGTCCGGAGTCCGGCAGGCGGTGGTGATCGCCCGCGAGGACCGGCCGGGCGACAAGCGGCTGGTCGGCTACGTGGTCGCCGGCGCCCCGCTCGGCGACGGCTGGCGGGAGGCGTTGCGCGGCCTGCTGCCGGACTACCTGGTGCCGGCGGCGCTGGTGCGCATGGAGCGGCTGCCGCTGACCCCCAACGGCAAGCTGGACCGCCAGGCGCTGCCGCCGCCGCGCACCGAGACCGCCGCGGCCGAGGAGGATCCGCGGCGGCGGCCCACGACCCAGGTCGAGCAGGTGCTGGCCGAGATCTGGGGCGAGCTGCTGGGCTGCGCGCGGTTGCGGCGCGACGATCATTTCTTCGCTCTCGGCGGCCACTCGTTGCTGGTGACTCAGGCCGTGTCGCGCATCCGCCATGCCTTCGGCGTGGACCTGCCGATGCGGCAGCACTACGAATCGCCGGTGCTGGCCGACCTCGCGCGGCAGATCGAGCGGCGCCGCGGGCTGCCGGCGGCGGCCGCCGAGCCCATCGCCCCCGAGCCTTCGCCGGGGCCGTGGCCGCTCTCCTACGCGCAGCTGCAACTCTGGATCGTCGATCAGCTCGAACCCGGCAACCCCGAGCTCAACGTCGCCGTGATGCTGCGCCTCGTCGGCGATCTCGAGGTGGCGGCGCTGGCCTGGAGCCTGGGCCAGATCGTGAGCCGGCATGCGATCCTGCGCACGCGCTACGTGGACCGGCAGGGAGAACCGGCGCAGCTGGTCGACAGCGGGCCGCCGCCGCCGCTCGCGGTCGAAGCCGTCGGTTCCGAAGCGGAGCTGCTGCGGCTGGCCGGCGAAGAAGCGGCGCGCGCCTTCGACCTGCGGCTCGCCCCACCGCTGCGCCTCCGCCTGCTGCGGCTCGCCGCGGACCACCATGCGCTGCTGTTGACCGTGCACCACATCGCCGCCGATGGCTGGTCGCTGGGCATCCTGGTGCGCGAGCTGGGCGAGCTCTACGAGGCGCGCCGCCAGCGGCGGGAGCCGCGCCTCGCGCCGCTCGCCCTCGACTACAAGGACTACGCCTGCTGGCAGCGCCGCGAG
>DATGHG010000021.1:0-18642 GCA_035308185.1 Thermoanaerobaculia bacterium
GCGGAAGTTGGCCTCGGGGCTGGTGTTGGTGGACTGGTAGGCGACCAGGTACTGCGAGCGCAGGTCTTCCTGGATGGTCGAGTAGATGCCGGTTAGCTCGCCGGCGCTCTTGATGAAGAAGGCGCGCCCGCCGGTCTCCTCGGATAGCCTGGTCAGCTTGTGCTTCTCGATGTCCTGGCCCAGGCCGATGGTGTAGATGGTGACGCCGGCGCGGCGAGCGTCCTCGAGGGCGTCCTCGAAGGTGAAACGGCTGCTCTCGTCGCGGCCGTCGGTGAGCAGCAGGATGGCGCGCTGCCCCTTGACGCCGTTGAAGTAGAAGAGGGTGAAGATCATGGTGTCCCAGAGCGAGGTGCCGCGCTCCGCCTTGAGGCCGGCCAGGCCGCCGGCCAGCGCCTCGAGGTCGTTCGAGAACTTGACGCCGATGTTCGGGTGGTCGTTGAAGGTGATCACCGCGGCCCGGTCCTTGGGCGTGATGGCGCCCTGGAGGAAGCCCAGCGCCGCGTCGCGCGCCTGCGGCAGGCTCTTCTCCATCGAGCCCGAGCTGTCGAGCACCACCGCCGCATGGATTGGCAGGTCGTTGACCCGCTCGAAGCGGGTGACGGTCTGGTGCACCCCGTCCTCGCTCACCGTGAAGTCCTTCTGGGCAAGGCCCAGGACCGGCCGCCCCTGGTGGTCGAGCACCGAGGTGTAGAGCTCGACGAACTGCACGTTGAGCTGCTCGACGTTGTTGTCCGGCGCGTTGACGAACACCAGGTCCTCGGTGGTGTTGCCGTCCGGGGTGTAGGCGACCGCCCGCACGTAGGCCAGCGCCTGCTCCTTGGGCAGCACGATCGGCTGGGTGAAGGGCGGCTGATACAGCGTCGCCACCAGCTCCTCGTTGAGGTAGAACTCGACGTGATCGATGCTCTCGCCCTCGGGCACGTCGGTTTCGGCGCGCGCCAGCAGGCTGCTCTGGTAGCGGTGCCCGCGCTGCGGCTCGGTCAGGCGCACCCGGAAGCGGTGCAGCGGCGCGTTGATCACGATCTCGTCGCTCGAAACCTGGGTGCCGGCGGCGTCGAAGGCGGTGGCCAGCAGGGTGCGCGAGCGCGGCAGGTGGCCGAGGTCCAGCTCGACGCTGTAGGGCGGCTTGACCTTGGTCAGGATCGGCTTGCCGTCGAGCGAGAAGGTGACCCGGACGACGTCGTGGCCGGTCACCAGGGTGTCGAAGCGCATCATGCCGGTCTGCAGCTCACCGCGCGGCGCGATCAGCTTGAGGGTGTTCTCACCGGTGCCGATGGCGGCGTTGGCCTCGGCCAGCAGCTTGGCGCTCTCGGGATCGGTGGGCGGCGGCGCCGGCATCTCCTGCGCGACCAGCGGCACCTGCAACTCCTGCTTGATGCGGCAAATCTTCTTCGAGTTCAGGTCCTCGACCTTGACGATCAGCGTGTAGTCGCCGGGACGCAGGGGCCGCTGGACGACCAGCGGCAGCGTGGTGGTGCCGGGAGCGCTGGCGGTGCTGGCGGTGCTGGTGCCGCCGGTGCCGGCGTTGGTGGTGGTGGTGAGGGCTCCCGGCGGGCCGCCGCCCGGGAACTCGAACTTGTAGCGGAAGTTCTCGAACAGCTTGCCGGCCTCGAGCACCTCGCCGGTGAGCAGCAGGTTGTAGGAGCGCCGGTCGGCGAGTTGCAGCACGTTCGCCTCGGCGGCGGGGACGGTGACCAGCGCCTCCACCATGGTGCGTTCGCCGTAGTGGCCGGGGTAGGACACCGCCATCTTGGCCGGCAGGTTGGGGACGCCCAGCGGGATGTCGGTCGAATAGGAGTGGAACGAGCTGATCCACTCCCCTCCCGGACCCTTGGGGGTGGATTCGAACTGGGCTTCGATGCCGGAGTAGCCCATGCCCTGGTTGATGACGAAGCCGATGGCGGCGGCCAGGGAGTCGCCGTTGCGGCAGCCGTAGGCGATCTCGGACAGCTGGTGGCCGGTGTGCCCGTCCTGGAACAGCTCCGGCAGCCCGACGGCCGGCTCCCAGATGCGCCACTGCCCGGCGCCCCAGACCTGGTAGAAGACGACGGCGAAGTCGGTGCCCAGGCGCTCGCTGCCGTGGTAGAACCAGGCCTCGATCGGCCACAGCAGGACATTGCAGCGCTCGGCGATGAGGGCGATCGGCGGCCCGTTGAGCAGCAGCACCCGCGCCCGCTCGTCGGTGAGCCGGCCGTATTGCGCGCGGACCTGGGCGACCCGCGACTCCCACTCGCGACGGAACTCGCCGCTGGCGCGGCCGCGGTCCCTGACCTCCCAGAAGCGATCGATGAAGGCATCGCGCTGGTAGTCCTCCTTGAGGTCGAGGAAGGATTTCTTCTCCGCCACGGTGATCAGGGTGTCGACCTCCTCGAGCCACGCCTTGTACTGCGGCGCCAGGCTCGCGAGGCTCTGCTTCTCCTCCTTGGTCAGCCTGGACTCGCTGGCCCGGGCGGGAGTCCACGCCGGCGCCGCCATGCCGGCGATCAGCATCAGCAACAGGGCGAGCCTGCGGCAGCTCCGCCGCTTCGGGAGTCTCTGGGTCGATTGCATCGCGATCATCTCCACTACCTTTTTTTGAAGGCGCGCGCCGCGCCGGCGCGCCTGTGCTTTGCACTATACGCGCCATTCCGTGCGTGCCTGCCGGTCGGGGCGCGGTTCAAGCGCTACAATGACCCGGCTATGGCTGACGTCTACTTCGATCACAACGCCACCACGCCGCTCGATCCGCGGGTGCGCGAGGCGATGCTGCCGTGGCTCGGCGAGCGCTTCGGCAACCCCTCGTCGATCCATCGCACCGGCCAGGCCGCGCGCAACGCCATCGAGGAGGCGCGCGAGCGCGTCGCGGCGCTGATCGGTGGGCGGCCGCCCGAGGTGGTCTTCACCGCCTCCGGCACCGAGGCCAACAACGCGGTGGTGGCGAGCGCCGCGGAGCGCTGCCGGCAGCAGGGCGGCGGCCATCTGGTGATCTCGGCCATCGAGCATCCGTCGGTGCGCCAGGCGGCGGCGCGCGCCGCGCGGGCCGGCGTCGAGGTGACGGTGGTGCCCCCGGGCGAGGACGGCGTGGTCCCCGCCGCGGCGATGCTTGCGGCCCTGCGGCCCGACACGCGGCTCGCCTGCCTGATGCTGGCCAACAACGAGGTGGGCACGCTGCAGCCGGTCGCCGAGGTGGCGGCCGGATGCCGCGAGCGCGGCGTGCTGCTGCTCTGCGACGCGGTGCAGGCGGTGGGGAAGGTGCCGGTGGACGCGGTCCGCCTCGGCGTCGATCTGCTGGTGCTGGGGGCGCACAAGTTCGGCGGGCCGCTGGGCGCGGCGGCGCTCTGGCTGCGCGACGGCGTCGAGATCGATGGCCTGCTCGTGGGCGGCAGCCAGGAGCGGCGGCGGCGGGCCGGCACCGAGAACGTGGCGGCGATCGTCGGCCTGGGCGAAGCGGCGGCGCTGGCGCGTGACGAGGTGGGCGTCGGCGCGGAAGCCGCGGAGGCCCCGGACACCGGCCAGGCGTCGCCGAACACCGGCCAGGCGTCGTCGGACGCCGGCCAGGCGTCGTCGGACACCGGCCAGGCGTCGCCGGACACCGGCCAGCCGGGCGAGCGGCCCCAGCGGCTGGCCGCGCTGCGCCGGCGCTTCGAGGCCGGCCTGGCGGCGATCCCGGGCGCGGTCGTCCATTGCCGCACGGCGCCGCGGCTGCCGAACACCTCGCACGTGGCCTTTCCGGGCGCCGAGGGCGAGGCGCTGCTGATCCGGCTCGACCTGGCAGGCTTCGCAGTCTCCACCGGCTCGGCCTGCTCTTCGGGCACCGTCGAGCCGAGCAAGACCCTGCTCGCCATGGGTCTGCCGGCGGCCGAGGCGCTGTCCTCGATCCGCGTCAGCTTCGGCATCTCCAACCGGCCGGCGGAGGTCGATCGCTTCCTGATCGCGCTCGGCCACGAGGTGGCGACGCTGCGCCGGCTGACCAGCGGCGCGGCGGCATGAGCCCGCGGACCATGAGCCCGCGGACCGCCTCGCCGGACGGCCTGGTCGCGGTGGCGATGAGCGGCGGCCTGGACTCGTCGGTCACCGCCTGGCTGCTGGCCCGCGCCGGGCGGCCGGCGATCGGCCTGTCGATGCTGCTCTGGGACCATTCGGCGCGGGCGAGCCACGGACGCTGCTGCGGCGCACTGGACCTGGGCGACGCCCGGCGGGTGGCGCAGCAGGCCGGCATCCCGCACTACACGCTGCGGCTCGACGAGGAGTTCCGCCGGCAGGTGGTGGAGCCGTTCGTCGCCGACTACCTCGCCGGCCGCACCCCCAGCCCCTGCGTGCGGTGCAACACCTGGATCAAGTTCGACCTGCTGCTCGAGCGCGCCCGCCGCCTGGGTGCCGGCCGGCTGGCCACCGGCCACTACGCCCGCATCCTGCCGGGCGCGGGCCCCTCGGACGTCCCCGAGCTGCACACCGCGCTCGACTCAGGCAAGGACCAGAGCTACTACCTCTTCGAGCTGACCGGCGAGCAGCTCGCCGCCGCCGAGTTTCCGCTCGGCGCGATGACCAAGACCGAGGTGCGGGCGCTGGCCCGGGAGGCCGGCCTGGTGGTCGCGGACAAGGGCGAGAGCATGGAGGTCTGCTTTGTCGAGGGCGGCGTGCGGGAGTTCGTCGAAGCGCAGGTGGGGGCCGTCGGGGCGCCGGCGGCGGTGGTCGATTCCGCCGGCCGGGAGCTGGGCGCCGGGCAGCCGTACTACCGCTACACCGTCGGCCAGCGCCGCGGTCTCGGCCTGGCCTCGCGCCACCCGCTCTACGTGCTGGCCATCGAGCCCGAGTCGAACCGCGTGGTGGTGGGGGAGGAGCGGGAGCTGCTCGCTCCCGGCCTGCTCGGCGAGCGGCTGCACTGGATCGGTCCGGCGCCGGCCGCGGACGCGAGCGGCGCCATCGAGGCCACGGTGCGCATCCGCTCCCGTCACCCCGGCGTCGTCGCCCGCATCCATCCCCGCGCCTCCCGCGCCGGCTCCGGCGCCGGCGCCGGCGGCGACGTGGGCGAGGTCGAGGTGGAATTCGCCGAGCCGCAGCGCGGCGTCACTCCCGGTCAGGCGGCGGTCTTCTATCGCGGCAGCCGTGTCCTGGGCGGCTGCTGGATTCGCGGCCGGCTCGACGGGTGAGCTCGGCCGGTTGGACCGTGCCCGGCGCTCGGCTCACTTCACCCGGCGGAGGGCCAGGAGCGTCAGGTCGTCGGTGCGCGGCATGCCGCCGAGGAAGTCCTCCATCTCCTGCCGGCAGCCGGCGAGGAGGTCGGCCAGCGGGCGGTCCTTGAGCCGGCGCAGGGCGGCCGCGGCGCGGCCGATGCCGAACTCGCCGGCGTCGGTCGCCGCCTCGGTCCAGCCGTCGGTATAGAGCAGCAGGACGTCGCCGGCGGCGAGCTGAAGGTCGCGGGCCGCGTACTCGGCGGCGCAGAACATCCCCAGCGGCAGCCCCGCGCCCTCGACCGGCCGCACGCCGCGCCGGTCGGCGAGCAGCGGCCGCGGATGTCCGGCGCTGGCCAGCTCCACCCTGCCGCAGGTGTGCAGCCGCGCCGCCAGCAGCGTGGCATAGGCGGCGGGGAGCGTGACTTCGCAGAGCAGGCGGTTGGCGCGGCCGAGCAGCGCGGCGAGCGACAGCTCGGGAGCCGCCAGGGCGCGCAGCAGCGCATGCAGGTGCGATTGCAGCAGCGAGGCCGACACTCCCTTGCCCGCCACGTCGCCGACCACCAGGTGCAGAGGCTCGTCGTCGCGCTGCGGCCGCAGCAGATCGTAGTGGTCGCCGGAGAGCGGCCCGAGCGGCTCCCACAACAGCGCCACCTCCCAACCGTCGTGCTGCAGCTGGCGCGGCGGCAGCAGCGCCGCCTGCACTCGGGCCGCCGCCTCGAGGTCCCGTTCCAGGGCCTGCCGCTCGCCGGGGGAGAGGCATTCGAGGCACACGGTCAGCAGCGGGTCCGCCGCCTGGCGATCCTCCTCGACCGAACCCCGGCACACGGCGCACTGCCCCCAGGTGCCGCCGTCGAGGCGCTCGAGGGCGCTGTCGACGCGCTGCAGCAGGTCGACGAGCTGGGTCTCGCGCACCGTCACCGCCAGGTCCGCCAGGCGCTCGCGGCGCTGCAGCAGCTCGCCGCGCGCCGCGTCGAGCGCGGTCATGGCCGCGCCGCCGCCGCTGCCGCCTTGCGCAGCAGCACGATCTGGCCGGCGTGATAGGCGCTGTGCTGGAGGACGCCGAGCAGCATCCCCTGCACCGTGGGGTCGCTCCCGGCCACCGGGTCCTCGAGCTGGGAGTCGGTGAGCGAGAGCACGCGCTCGTGCAGCGCGGCATGGGCACCCGCCAGCGCCGCCTGAGCCGCCCGCCAGGCGTCCGGCGAAACCTCCCCGACCGCCGGCCAGTCCTGCGCGGCCGGCAGGTCCTGCAGACTCTCGCCGTCGAGCCGCCGCCGCGGCACCTCGTTCCAGACGGTCAGGTGGTGAACGATCTCCCAGATCGAGTGTGCAGCGGCCACCGGCCGGGCGGCGGCGGTCGCCGCCTCGACGCCGGCGAGCGCCTCGGTCACCGCCAGCCCGTGCCAGGCGCCGCCGCGAAAGGAGCGCTCCAGCTGATCCGCAAATCTCTTGCCCTGGTTCATCGTGACCTCCTTCTGAGCATAACCGGTGTTAGTCGCCATGGGAGTTAGACTACCTCAGGACATCTCACCAGTCAAGCCCTGTTCATAGGTTAGAATCAAGTCGTGGTTCTTCAGGGCCAGGGCGTTCCAACCTTCGAGCTGTCCGGCGGCGCTCCGTGCCTGGATTTCGCGAACACCTGGGGCGACCGGGAGCGGCAAGAAACCGACAAGCTGGGTGCCTACTCCGATCTCCTCGCCTTCGCGGCACAGGCTGAGCTGCTGGCCCCGGGCGACGCGGCAGGGCTGGCCGCCCGGGCGGAGGCGGAGCCGTGGCTGGCCGCGGCCGCGCTCGGCCGAGCGCGGGACCTGCGGGAGGTGCTCTATCGCCTCTTTTCGGCGGTCGCGGCCCGCCGCGACCCTGCCGCGGCCGACCTCGAGCGGTTCAACGCGGCGCTGCCGGAGGCGCTCTCCCACCTGCGCCTCGACCGCCGGGGTGCCGACTATGCCTGGACCTGGGTGCCGGTCGAATCGCCGCCCGCCGCGCTGGCGGTGCCGCTCTGGCCCATCCTGCGCTCCGCCGCCGATCTGCTCACGTCAGCGGAGCGGCAGCACATCCGCGAATGCGGCGGCAGTGCCTGTACCTGGCTGTTTCTGGATCGCAGCCGCAATCGATCACGCCGCTGGTGCTCGATGGAGAGCTGCGGCAACCGCGCCAAGGCCCAGCGCCACTACCACCGCCGGCGCGAAGGGGGGCGCGCCTCGCGGTGAAAGGCAAGCAGCGGGGCAAGTGAAGCAGCCCCGGCCGTGAGCAGTTCCGCCTGTGAGGCTGATCTGCCAGTAAGGCAGCGCCGTCCGTGAAGCGTGCTGCCCAAGCGCCGCGCCCTGCTGCCTGTCGGTGGCAGGGTGGCTGCCGATCCACGCTATCCTTCCTGGTCGATGCATGTGCGCCGTTCACCCTGCCCTCTGGTTGGCCTCATCAATGGGCGGCGATCCTCGAATCCCGAGACCGGCGGATCGAGAGGAAGCGAAGGGCCCAAGCCGTCCGGGCCTGAGGACCGCGACTCAACCGGGCGAGGCAAGCAGCATCCATCTCGGCACCGTACCCTCTGCGAGCCCGGTAGGTCGCGGTCCTCAGGTCCGGGCGGCCTCGGCCCGGCCGGAAGGCAAACAGGTCTCCGCAGAGATCGCCAGAGCGTCCGCCAGACCGATCGCCGGAGCGCCCGCCAGACCGATCGCAGGAGCGTCAGCCAGACCGATCGCCGGAGCGCCCGCCACAGAGCCCGACCGGTCTCGAGGGGTCTCGTTCTTGGCGCCACTGCGCCAGCGTGGCTACTCCTGGTAGCTTTTCTTCTGGCGGCAGCGGTGCTGCTCATGGCCGGCTGCGGCGGCCGCTCCCCGGCGCCCCCGGCCGGGCACCTCGTGCACCTGGCCGACCTCCTGGAAGGCGGCGGCGGGGCGGCGCCGGCCGCGCTGCCGGCGCTGCCTGCCGGCACCGCGACGCCGGCGGCTCCTTATGAGGTGACGGTCGACCTCTCCGCCTCCCAGGTCGGCCGCCTGCGGCTCGCCGCCCAGGGCAGCGCGCGGCTGGCGACCCTCTCCTGGCGCCTGCCCCAGGACCACGGCTTCAGCCGCTTCCGCGCCCTCAGCTTCCCGGTGGCCGGCGATGGCCAGCCGCACGTCTACGAGGTGGACCTCGAGCGCGAAGCACATTGGCACGGCCGCGTCGAGGGCCTGCGCCTGGCGGTCGACGGTGGCAGCCTGCGGCTGGCGAGCCTCGCCGCCGAGGCGCCGGACGCGCCCTACCGCTCGATGTCGCTGGGAGGAGAGACGATGCCGGCGCTCGCCGGCGGCCGCCGGCTCGAGCTGCCGCTGCCGGACGGCCTGCCCGCCGGCACCCGCTTCGAGGCCCACGTCGGCCTGCTCCCCGAATACGACCGGCCCGGGGTGACGGCGGTATTCAGCGCCTGGCTGATGGCCGGCGGCGAGCGCCTGCTCTGGCTGCGCGAGACGGTGGCGGGCGGCGCCGCCGGCGGCCCGGCCTGGCACCTGGTGCGGGGCGAGCTGCCGAGCACCGGGCGCGCCGCCGGGTCCCGCCGGCTGGTGCTCGAGGCCACCGCCGCCGCGCCCGGCGCCGAGCCGTTCCCGGAAGGCGCCGCGGTCTGGGGCGACCCGCTGCTGGTCAGGCCGGGCCGGCCGTCCGGCCGCAACCTGGTGGTGATCCTGATCGACACCCTGCGCGCCGACGCGCTGGGGTCCTATGGCGATGCCCTCCGCCTCACCCCTCGCCTCGACGCCTTCGCCCGGCAGGGGGTGCGCTTCGCCGACATGCAGGCGCCCTCCCCCTGGACCCTGCCCAGCGTCTGCTCGCTGCTGACCGGCCTGCAACCACAGACCCATGGCGCCGGCCAGCGCTTCGGCGACCTGGATCCGGCCAGCCCGCGCCAGAACGACTTCGCGCCCACCGGCCTGCCCGGCGGCGTGCGCACCATGGCGGGAACGCTGCGCCAGCAGGGCTTCTACACCATGGGCGTGTATCAGAACTTCTACATCCTGCCCGGCTTCGGCGTGCACCAGGGCTTCGACGACTACACCTCCTACGAGGAGCGGGCGGAGGTGCTGGTGGACCGCGCCCTAGAGCGGCTGCGCCGGACCGCGGGCGACCGCCGCACCTTCCTCTACCTGCATCTGTTCGATCTGCACTCGCCCTACGACCCTCCCGAGCCCGAGTGCACTGCCGTGGCGCGGCGTCTCGCCCCCGCCTACCGCGGCAGGCTGGGCTGCGAGGGCGACCGCAATCCGGAGCGCACCACCATCCCGGCGGCCGCCGATCGGCCCTGGTTCCGGGCGCTCTACCGGGCCGAGGTGGCCTACACCGACCGCCAGGTCGGGCGCTTCCTCGACGGCCTGCGCGACCTCGGGCTGGCGGACAGCACCGTGGTGGCGGTGGTGAGCGATCATGGCGAGGAGTTCTGGGACCGCCTCGACCAGGAGCGGCAGCTGGGCTACGAGACCAACTCCGATCACGGCCACACCCTGTATCAGGAGCTGATCCACGTGCCGGCGCTGCTGCGCATCCCCGGGCGGCGGCCGGCGGTGGTGCGTGAGCCGGCGCAGCTGGTCGATCTCTTCCCGACCCTGCTGCGGGCCGCCGGCGTCGAGCCTCCCGCCAGCCAGGGCGTGGACCTGACGCCGCTCCTCGACGGCGCGCCGGAATCGCCGGCGACCGAGCGCCCGACGCTGATGGGCGACGTCATCCTGCACGGACGCCCGCGCTGGTCGGTGCGGCGCGGCTCCTGGAAGCTGGTGGTGGCGCGCGACCCGGCGCTGCCGGTGGAGCTCTACGACCTGCGGCAGGACCCGGGCGAGCGCAGCAACCTGGCGCCGCGCGAGCCGCGGCTCGCCGCCGCCATGCGCGCCTGGGGAGAGCGCGAGCTGGCCGCCCGCATCCGGGCGCGGCAGCAGTTCGTCAAGCGCGCCGACACCCTGGGGGCGACCTACCTGGAGTGGCGCTACATCACCAAGCTGCGGGCGCTCGGCTACCTGAAGTAAGGATGAGGCGGGGCCATGCGGGCCGCCAGGAGCGGCGCCCGGCCGTGGCTCTCACATCCCCTCTGCAAGCTTGAACCTGCGCTTGGTATGTCCTAGAGTAGTACCAGAGCCGGGAGGTGTGCATGGGTTCGGCGAAGATCGCGATCTCACTCGACAGGAAAGACCTTCTCCGTCTCGACCGGCTGGTGGCGAGCGGGGCGGCGGCGAGTCGGAGCAAGCTCATCCAGGTGGCCCTCCAGGAGAAGCTCGGACGTCTCGACCGCGCGCTCCTGGCACGTGAGTGCTCGAAGCTGGACCCGATCGCCGAGCAGGCCCTCGCGGAAGAGGGCTTGGCCGAGGATTTGGCGACTTGGCCCCCCTACTGAGGGGCGACATCGTCTGGGCCGACCTCGATCCCACCAGAGGTTTCGAGCAGGCAGGCCGTCGCCCGGTCCTCGTGCTGAGCGAGGACGTGTTCAACGCGCGCTCCGGAACCGTGATCGCGTTGGCCATCACCAGCCAACGGCCACGCGCTGGCTTTCCCCTCACCTTGCCGCTCAGCTCGCCGGATTTGCCAAAGTCCTCCTGGGTCAAGATCAGCCAGATCCGAACCCTTGCCACCGAGCGGCTTGGCCCGCCGGTTGCGCGCGCTTCGAAGGAGGACCTTGCCCAGATCCTCGAAGGGCTCTGGAGCATCCTCGGAGGCATCTGACCAAGCCCGCCTGATGGCTCCCCGAGCGCCGGCCTTGCCGGGGACTAATACCCCAACTACCCGACAGGCCCGACAGGCGTCCCACTGGACTTGCGGGCGGCTACCCCTTAGGCTCTGCGCGCCGGCGCCCCCTGGCCGCGGCCGGGATGGGGCGATCGCATCACCACCGCCATGGCCTTGCTCAAGCAGATCGTCGACTCGGTGCTGCACCTCGACCGCTCCCTGGGCGCGGTGCTGCGGCAATACGGCACCTGGACCTACCTGGTGCTGTTCCTGATCGTGTTCTGCGAGACCGGCCTCGTGGTGCTGCCCTTCCTGCCCGGCGACTCGCTGCTGTTCGCGGCCGGCGCCTTCGCCGGGCTCGGGGCGCTGTCCGCCTGGTGGCTGATCGTGCTGCTGACGGTGGCCGCCGTGCTCGGCAACACGGTCAACTACTGGGTGGGGCACCTGGTGGGGCCGCGCCTGGTGGCGGCGCGGCGCCGGCTGGTGCGGCCCGAGCACCTGCAACGCGCCAGCGAGTTCTACGCGACCTACGGCGCCAAGACCATCGTCATCACCCGCTTCGTGCCGATCCTGCGCACCGTGGCACCGTTCGTCGCCGGCCTGGGCTAGATGCCCTTCGCCAAGTTCACGGCCTACAACGTGGCGGGCGGACTGGCGTGGGTGGTGATCGGCGTCATCGCCGGCGACCTCTTCGGCAACGTGCCGGCGGTCAAGAACAACTTCTCGCTGGTGATCCTGGCGATCGTGGTGGTTTCCCTGATCCCTGCCGGCTACGAGATGATGCGCGCCCGCCGCGGCGCCCGCGCGACGCCAGGACCGGCGGCCGGGACACCCGGTTAGGTCGGACGAAAGGAGAACGGCGATGAACGGAAGCTCGCGGTGGGCGGCGTTGGGACTGACGGCGTTGCTGGCCGCGGCGCCGGCGCTGGGAGGGCAGGCGGCGGCGGTGAGCGACGCTCCACCAGCCGCTTCGGCGCCGGTCGGCAGTCACGAGGCGGCGGCGCCGGCCAGCAGCCACGAGGCGGCGGCGCGCGAGCTGGTCCGGATCACCGATCTGATGCGGCTCGCTCTCGACGCCGGCGGTGGGATGATCGACGCCCAGCTCAAGGCCAACTCGACGATGGCACCGTATGCCGACGTCATGCACACCTGGCTCGCCCACGTCCTCCAGGACATCGACCTCGAAGGGATCGTGGTAAAGCTCTACATGGAATCTTTCTCGGAGGCGGAGCTGCGGGACCTGATCGCCTTCTACCGGACGCCCACCGGCAGGAAGGCGCTCACCGTCATGCCCCAGCTGATGCAGAAGGGCATGGCCCTCGGCATGGAGAAGGCCCAGGAGCACACCGCCGAGTTGCAGCAGCTGATCGCCAAGCGCAAGCAGGAGCTGGAGGGGAAACCCGGCTCGGCCAAGCCGCCTGCTTAGTGCTGCCTGGCGAAGGGTGCGGTAGTGCTTCGGGTACCAGCGGTGCGACGGCCCGCGGCCACATTTCATTGCATAAACACAGGTCAATGAGTCGACTCATCGACGGTGTTCCTTAGGTATACTCCTTGTTGTCCTGATCCCGTCCACATGCAGCTGCCCAGCGCGCAGAGCTTGATCGTGCGCGGTTCCGGGCGCCATAAAGGAGGACTTGGTCATGAAAAAGCTGGCTGTCGCCGCCTTCCTGGGACTCCTGACCGTAAGCGCACAGGCCCAGACGATCTGCGGCTCACCCGTCGTGGAGTCCCTGGTCGCCAACGGCAACATCACCGCAGGCAGCATCACCGTCGACAATGACAGCATCAATGTGTACGTCCAGATCACCACCACCGGCGACTTCACCCTGAGCCGCGCCGACGTGGCGGTCGCGACCTCGCTGGCGGGGCTGCCGCAGACCGGCGGGCAGCCCAACCTCAGCCAGTTCCCTTATCACCAGACCTTCAGCCCTGAGGTCACCTCCTTCACCTTCACCATCCCGCTGGGCAGCAACGTCGCGGGCACCACGCTCCTCATCGCGGTCCATGCCTCGCTCGATTCGCCCACCCAGGGCCACCAGCAAGCCTGGGCCAGCCCGGGCCAGCTGTTCCCCTGCTCCCAGGCGTGCAGCCAGGGCAGCAGCTGCGGCGACGATCACGGCGACGCCGCTCACCTGGGGACCAACGATGGCGGCGGCGGCGGTTGCCACGGCGACGACCGGGCCAGGACTGCGCACAAGGTCGGCATCAGGGTGTACGACGACGGCCAGGGCCATCAATGCCAGTGTGGCGGTGGAGGCGACGACCATGGCGACGGCCAAGGGACCCCGCTGGACGGCGAAGGCGGCAGCTGTGGCGGCGGTGACGACCGTGCCCATGGCCTGATGGCGGGCCCGCAGTGGGGTGGCGACAACGGCGGCGGCGGCTGCGGCGGCGACGATCACGGCGACTCCGCCCACCTGCGCAGCAACGACGACGGCGGCGGAGATCACGGCGGCGGCAGCGATTGCCAAGCCGGGTGCGGCGCCACCTACTTCGCCTACGTCATCGCCGCGTGCGGCATCCCGCCCGAATAGACGGCGTCTGGGACCGCACAGCAGGGCACGGCCGACCGGGGCCGGCAACACGCTGATAGAGCGCCACCGAGGGTGCCGTCGATTTGGTAGTGGGTCAGTTAGCTGACCCACTACCGTCGATTTGGAGTTTTCGCCGAGGTGTGAGATTCTTGGTGTCGCAGTCGCTCCCGGACGGCCACCGCGGCCAGCAGGCAAGGGGTCAGCGGCGGCATCCGATGCGCCACCGATGCGAGTGGCGCGCGCGCAAGCGGATCACTCGCGGCGCGAATCGTACGGCAGCGTCTCCCGGCGGAACGACCTCCGGGAGACCCGAGCGGCGGCATCCCGGCAAGCCCCCCGTTCTAGTTCTTCTTCCCGCCGGAAACATCCTGGCGGTGCGCTCCCTCGCGGACGGAGCGGGCCGCCGGCGAGAGAGTGTGCACATGACCGATTTTGCTTCCTTTGGCCTTTCCGCCGAGCTGTTGCGCGGCATCCAGGACCTCGGCTTCGTCGAGCCCACCCCGATCCAGATCCAGGCGATCCCGCCGGCCATGGCCGGACGCGACGTGCTCGCCTGCGCCATGACCGGGAGCGGTAAGACCGCGGGGTTCCTGCTGCCCATCCTGCAACGCCTCGGCGGGCGGCCTTCCGGCGCCACCCGCGCGCTGGTGCTGACGCCCACTCGCGAGCTGGCGGCGCAGATCGCCGAGCATCTCGCCGGGCTCGCCGCCCACACCCGGCTGACCGGCGCCGCCATCTTCGGCGGCGTGGCCAGCGGCCCGCAGGAGAGCGCCTTCCGCCGCGGCGTGGACGTCCTGGTGGCCACGGCGGGACGCCTGCTCGATCACTTCCAGAACGCCTACGCGCGGCTCGACGATCTCGAGGTGCTGGTGGTCGACGAGGCCGACCGGATGCTCGACATGGGCTTCCTGCCGGACGTGCGGCGGGTGCTCGCGGCGCTGCCGCGGGAACGCCAGACCATGCTGTTCTCGGCCACCCTGCCGCCGCCGATCGTCGAGCTGGCGCAGGAGATGCTGCGCGACCCGGTCGCCATCAACGTCGAGCGGCGGGCGCTGCCCGCGGACGGCGTCGAGCAGGCGGTGTACCCGGTCCGTGAGGACCTCAAGCCCTGGCTGCTGCTCGAGCTGCTGCGGCGCGACGAGATCAAGAACGTGCTGGTCTTCACCCGCACCAAGCATCGCGCCAATCGCCTGGCCGATTTCCTCGACCGCCAGGGCATGCCCTGCGACCGCATCCACGGCAACCGCAGCCAGGCGCAGCGCACGGACGCCCTGGCGCGCTTCAAGAGCGGCCGGCTGCGGGTGCTGATCGCCACCGACATCGCGGCGCGCGGCATCGACGTGGAGGCGCTCTCTCACGTCATCAACTTCGACGTGCCCAACGTGCCCGACGACTACATCCACCGGGTCGGGCGCACCGCCCGCGCCGGCGCGGTCGGCGACGCCTTCACTTTCGTGGCGCCGCAGGAGCAGGCGGACTGGCACGCCATCGAGCGCGCGGTCGGCAAGCGCCTGCCGCAACGGACGCTGGCGGGCTTCGACTACGCTGCCGCGTCGAGCGAGCGGCTCGAGATCCCGATCGCCGAACGCATCGCCGCGATCCGCGCCCGCAAGGCCGAGGAGCGCGCCCGGGCCCGCGAGAAGGCGGCGCGCAAGGCGCAGCGCGACCAGCAGCCGGGCGCGCCGGCGACGGCCCAGGCCTCGCCGCAGGCGGCCCGCGGCGGCAGCCGCCGGCCGGACCGCGACAACCGTCAACCAACTCCGGCCCGCCATCAGGCGGCAGCGCCGGGCGCCCGCCCGCACCGCGGCCATCAGGCGGGACCCGGCGCCGGCCCTCGCGCCGGCGGCGCCCCCGGACGCTACTCCCCCGCCGCGGAGCGAGCAGGCCGCCAGGGCAACGGCGGCGCGGCGGGCCGCAGCGCCGGCCGGCACGCGAGTCAGGCCGGCGGCGGCCACGGCCGCACCGGCGGCCGCCGGGACTTCCGCCCGGGCAGCCAGGCCGGACCCATCGGCCCGATGGCGCCGTCGACCCGCATGCCGTCGATCCTTCCCGGTCCTCACCAGGGCGGGCGCGGCGGCCGGCCCGAGCTGGAGGCGGAAGGGCAGCCGCCCGTCGACCCACGCCAGGTGCCGGTGGAGCTCGATCGCCTGGGCGACACCGAGGCCCGCGCCGCCAAGGCGGCGACCATCTTCCGGCCCCGCTTCAGCACCCGCTGGTCAGGCTAGGCTGAAGCCGCGCAATCTCCGGTCCCGTTTCAGGCGCCGCCGGCCGGGCGGGGCCGGAGAGCGTGCATCTTTCCGACTCCGCTCGGGCAGCCGCCGGTCGGGTTGCGCCGGTAGACCCGCGCCTCCGGCTCCGGCTCACCCATGCCGGTCCGCCCGCACCGGCAGGCGCCAGCGTTGGACCCGCGATCGCGGTGCGGGCTTGCCAACAGCTCTATGCTGATGTAACATTTCATCTCAGCAAGCGATCCGCTAGACGGGCGGGCAGGCAGGCAGGCGGGCAGGCAGGCCGATGTCGGTGTGCAGGCTTTCAGAGGGGGGGCCAGTCATGGCGCTGAGACATTTTCGATTCGGAGGAGCGCTGGCGAGATGGGCGCCGAGCCTGGCCGCGGTGCTACTGCTCGCCAGCCAGGCGCCGGCATCGTCGGCGCAGAACCTGTTGACGAATCCTGACTTCGACACCAGCCTGAGCGGCTGGCTGGTCTTCGGCTCGGCCACCTGGGACGGCGCCCTGAACGACGCCGGCGCCCCCGGGTCGGGCTCGGCCGAGGGGGTGTTCGACTCCCCGTCGGTGGACGGCCTCGAAGCCGTCGTCGGCCAGTGCGTCCCGCTCGTCATCGGGCTCACCTACCGCCTCGGTGGCGACATCTACATCTCCCCCGGCCAGACAGCCACCGGCGGCGCCTTCTACGGGTTGGTTCCCTTCCCGTCCGCCGACTGTTCAGGGGCGCCGCCGCCCGGGGCGGCTGTCGACACGCCCCTGGTGACGGTGGCGGGCATCTGGACCAACTCCTCCAGCACCTTCACCAACTCCTTCGCCCAATCCGGGCAGCTCGGGGCCTACCTGGCACCGTCGACGGGGGGCCTCCTGCAGGCGAACTACGACAACACGGTCGTCGCCACCGCGGCCCCGGGTTGCAACGCCGATGCGCACACGCTGTGCCTGCTGGGATCGCGCTTCGCGGTCACCGCGGTGTTCAAGCCCGACGGCGGCAGCGCGAGCGCCGCCCAGGCGGTGCCGATCGGCAACAGCGGCTACTTCTGGTTCTTCGATGCCGGCAACGTCGAGGTGATGGCCAAGGTGATCGACGGCTGCGCCCTCGGCGGCCACTTCTGGTTCTTCGCCGCGGGCCTCACCAACGTCCAGGTGGCGATCACCGTCATCGACACCTCGACCGGGGCGGTCCATCCCTACGCCAACCCGGCCGACACGGCGTTCCAGCCGATCCAGGACACCGCGGCCTTCAGCTGCCCGTAGCGGCGGGCGCCCGGCGGCGGCGCAGCAGGCGCTTGGCCTCGCGGACCGACCGGCCCTGGATGAAGTAGGCGATGGCCGCCTCGCCGACGCCCCAGGTGCCGGCGAACGCCACGCCGCCGGAGATGGCGGAGCCGCCGCCGGGAAAGACCACCTTGACCAGCGCCCGCGACGCCTCGCGCAGGACGAAGGCGGCGCCGACGTTGGCGCCCAACGCCACCAGGAACTCCCGCGCCGTCGCCGGCGACGGCTCGCGGCCCGACAGGTAGGCGATGGCGGTGATCAGGCCGATCTGCAGGCCGGTGATCGGCAGGATGTCGGCGAGCGGGATCGGCACCGCGCCGACGCCGGCGGACAGCGCCGCGGCGGCGCCGGTGAGGCGCCGCGCCAGCCGCTCCTGCACCGCGCGCTGGCGGCTGAGGCGCGCCAGTTGCAGCTGGGCGCTCTGCGGCAGGCCCTCCACGAGGTATTCGATCAGGCGATCGACGTTCCAGTAGTTGTCGTAGATGCGCTCGCCGTCGCGGTACTCGGCGTAGGCCGAGACCGGCAGCACGCGGGGCAGCGCGATGCCGCGTTGCGCCAGCGCCGCCTCGACCGCGGCCACCGCGGCGGCGATATTGGCCTGCTTGAGCGGGTCCGCGTACGGCGGCTCGATCCGCTTCGGATCCAGCTCGTCGACCTGGGTGACCACCGCCACCACCGGCGGCTCGTGACCGTGGCGCCGGCTCACCAGGCGCCGGATCTCGAGCACGTTGTCGATGTCCTCGCCGATCCGCGCGTCGACCTCCTTGGCCTTGCACAGAAAGAGCAGCGAGTCGGGCGCCTCGAGGTCGAGCGCCGCCGCGATCTCCGCCAGCGCGCCGCGAAAGTTGGCGGCTTCCGGCCGGCTGCTGTCGCCCAGCCCGCGGGTGTCGAGCAGCCGCAACTCGCCCTTCGACGTCGCGTGGGAGTACCAGCGGAGGGTGCCGGTCTGCGCCAGCACCGAGCCCACCGCGGCCACCGGCTCGCCGACGATGGCGTTGACCAGCGAGGACTTGCCGGCGCCGCGGCGGCCCACGATCATCAGCTTCGGCGGTCGCGCCTCCATCAGCAGCTCCTTGAGCGTCCGCACGTCGCCGGCCAGCCGGCCGCGGAGCGCGCCGGGCAGCGCCGGCGCCAGCCGGTCGAGGACCTCCGCGACCGCGGCCAGGATCGGATCGTCGCCTGCCACCTGCTGTAGGATAGCGGATCGCTCGCGGGGTATCCTTCCGGCTGGAGGCAGAGCGATGGGAGCCGCCAGCGAACTGGACACATCCGCCGGCGGCACGCGCCGGCAGGCGCCGCGCGCCGGCGGCGCGGTGAAACCTGGAGCCAGGCTGGCCGCTCTTTATCAGGATGACGACCTGCTGGTGGTGGACAAGCCCTCGGGGCTGGCGGTCCACCGCGGTTGGGCCCGCGATGGCGAAGTGGTGATGACCCTGGCGCGGGCCCTTGCCGGCCGCCATGTCTTCCCGGTGCACCGGCTCGACCGCGGCACCAGCGGCGTGCTGGTCCTGGCGCTCGCCGCCGGCGCCGCCAGGGTCCTCGGGGAGGCCTTCGAGGCGGGCCGGGTGCGCAAGCGCTATCTCGCGCTGGTGCGCGGCATCCCGCCGCCGGACGGAGTGGTCGATCACCCCATTCCCCGCTCGCCCGGCGGTCCGCGGGTGCCGGCGGTGACCCGCTTCCGGCGGTTGGCCACCTTCGAGCGCTACGCCTGGCTCGAAGTGGTTCCCGAGACCGGGCGGCTGCACCAGATCCGCCGCCACCTCAAGCACATC
>DATGHG010000022.1:0-3698 GCA_035308185.1 Thermoanaerobaculia bacterium
GCGCAGCGGGCGCTCGCGGTCTTCCGGCGGGCAGCGGAAGAGGAACTGCTGAGCGTCGAGTTCGTGCGCGGCGTTCTCAGGTATCTCGAGCGGGCGCGCCGGGACCCGCGGCTCCGCTACCAGCACCTCGGGTGACGAGCCAATCCTGTCAATTCATCGCACCCGTCCCAACCTTGCTTCGAGATCACGCAGACGGCCGCGGCGATCGGAAAGCCGGCGCCGCCGCCGATGCCGCGGAGGAGTCGGCGGCCGGCGGTCCGGCGCTGCCGTCCATCGTCACCACCCAACCGCGCCCGCACCGCCACCGTCACGTCCCACCCGACCGTCGCCGTGCCGCCCGCTGCGAGATCGCCGAGCGCCACCGCGGCCAGAAGCCCTCCATGCGGGTTGTGTCCAGTGGAAGAAGCGCCTGCGGCGGGCGACGCTCCCCAGCGGCGGCCGGGCGGCGCTCCTGGCGCCGTCGCGGCTGCTAACCGACCGCCTGCTACGCCGGCATGCCGAGAGCGAGGCCACCCTGGGGCGGACGGCGGACGTAAAGGCACTGGCACAGGAATCGGTGCCGATCTTCCGCCGGCAGGGCGTGCACCGCGAGGCAAGGCGGGCGCTGGAGCTTTTCCGACGGGCGGCCGAGGAGGAGCGGGTGAGCGTCGAGCAGATCCGCGGCCTGCTGGCCTACCTCGAGCGTGCGCGGCGGGACCGGACGCTGCGTTACCGGGAAGCCGCGTGAACGCATCGCGGGCGGCGCGGCGATCGCCGCGGCCGTGGCGGCGGCGGGCATGCAAAGCCGTGGCGTGGGCGCCCGGCAGCCGGTCAGACTGCGAGCGATCCTACATGCCATGCCCCGCCAGATCGCCGGGAGCGGCCGCGGCGCAGCCGCCGAGCGGATCTGCCGAGCCCCCGCATTCGACGCGGAGCCGGGACCGCCCGGCAGCCGGGCGCGAGGAGGGCCGAGGCTGAGGAGCGCGAGCCGCGGGATGGCCGGCGCCGGGAGCGGCCGACGCGCACCGGCCGTACGGGTCGGCAGAGCCCCCGCAATCCACACGGAGGCCCCCGAACCACTGGCGAAGGAGGAACCGGGGATCCCAGGAGGCGGCGCCGGCGAGGAGCAACGCGGGAGAGCCGGGGCGCGGGAGAGATGGCGCGGCGGCGGCCGGCGGCGGCGCCAGGACGGCGGCGATCAGCAGGACGAGGGCGAGAACGCGGGCGCGATGCATAGAGACTCCTCAAGGGAAGTCGACCGCCGCCGCGGCCAGGACGGCCGCCGGGGCGCCTTCCAAGAATCCATGGTGCCGGTGAGGCCGCAGAGAGGATCGGCGCGGCCCATCGCCCGAGGCCGGGCGCCGGAGGCTCGCGGATCTCGCGCAAGAGTCCAGAGGAGGCGGGGCCGCGACCTCCGGGCGGTGTGCGAGAGGCGATATCCGAGAGAAGTTCGAGGAGGGAGGCGCCGCAGCGTGGTGAAAGCGATGGCTCTCGGCGATCGGCGCTGGCACCGCGGTGCTGGATCGAGCGAGAGGGCCGCCGCTCCGCCCCGCCGCCGTCGAGGTGAGCGTGGCGGAGCGGCAATCGCCGCGGCTGTGGCGGCAGCGGGCAGGTGACGTCGAGGCGTGGGCGTGTAGTGACCAGCCCGCCTGCGAGCGGTTCTACATGCCATGCCCGGCTCGGCTGCCGGGAGCGGCAGAAGCGCACTGGCCGTACGGATCCATGGAACCTCCGCATTCGACGCGGAACCGGGACCTCCCTGCCGCCGGCCGCGAGGACGGCCGAGGCTCGGGGGCGCGAGCGGCAGGATGGCCGGCGCCGAGCGCGGCCGCAGCGCATTGGCCGTATGGATCCATCGAGCACCCGCTATCGACGCGGACGCTGCCGAACCACTGACGAAGGACGGACCAGGGATCCCAGGAGGAGGAGGCGAGGGGCGCCGCGGGCGAGCCGGTGCGCGAGAAAGACGGCGCGGCGGCGGCCGGCGGCGGCGCCAAGACGGCGGCCCACAGCAGGACGAAGAGGACGACGAGGGCACGGGCGCGGTGCATAGCAACTCCCTATTGGGGGCGACCGCCGCCGCGGCTAGGACGACCGCCGGGGCGCCCCCAAGAATCCATGGTGCCGGTGAGGCCATGAAGAAGATAACCGCTCCGTCCTGCCAGAAGGACAGAATTGACGACTTTTCGACGCATCTTCCACAAGACAGGAGCATCGTATGCCGGAGAAGGTGGGGGCGCGCAACGACCTGGCGGTGGCGCTGAGCCTGCTGCGGCAGCTCCGCGGCCTGGAGCAGGAGGAGCTGGCCGCGGCGTCCGGGGTGGGCTTCGCGTCCATCCAGAAGATCGAGCAGGGCCTGCGACAGCTGAAGGCCGAAGCCTTCCGGGCGATCGTGGCGGCGCTGGGCGTCGATCTGGCGACAGTCGAGGCGCTGGTGGCGCTGATCCAGAAGGTGCGCGGCGGGCCGGCCGCGGCGACGCCGGCGGGGAGCGAGGGCAAGGCGGCGGCCGGCGGCGCGGGGACGGAGCGGCCGGCGGGGCGCGAGGTCGCCGAGGTGGCGGCGGCGCTGGAGACGCGGCCGGTGGCCGGAGGCGGAGCGGAAGGCCCCGCCGCGCTCGCGGAGTCGCGGCGGCGGGCGCCGGGTTTGTGGGCGCGGCTGGCGCGCTACCCGCACGCAGCCCGGCAGGCGCTGGTCGAGGAAGTCGCCGAGTTCCAGGATGCAGGGCTGTGCGAGCTGCTGTGCGAGGCGAGCGTCGAAGCCGCCGTCGACGACGCGCAGGAGGCGCAGGGATTGGCCGAGCTTGCGGTGCTGGCCGGGGAGCGGGTGCGGGGGGAGGAGGGCTGGCGGCGGCGGGTCGAGGGGTACGCGCGGGCGCACCTGACGAGCGCGCTGCGGGTGGGAGGCGAGCAGCAGGGTGCGGCGGAGGCGTGGGCGCAGGCGGGAGCGCTGTGGGCAGGCCGGCGCCGGCGCCGATCCGGGGCTGCTGAACGAGGCGCGGGTGCTGGGGCTCGAGGCCTCCCTGCGGCGGGACCAGCGGGAGCTAGAGGAGGCGCTGGCGCTGCTCAACCAAGGGCTGGCGATCGACCGCTGGGGCGAGTCGCCGGCGCTGCTGCTCGGCAGGTCGAAGGCGCTCGAGGAGCTGGGCGACTTCGCCGGCTCGATCGCGACGCTGCGGCAGGCGGCGGCGAGGATCGACGGTGGGCGCGAGCCGCGGAAGCTGCTCGTCGCGCACCATAACCTGGCCTTCAACCTCTGCCACCTCGGGCGGCACGCTGAGACCGAGGGAGTGCTGCCCGAGGTGCGAGCGCTCGCTCGGCGGCTGGGCCACCAGCTCGACGAGCTGCGGGTGGACTGGCTGGCGGCCAAGGTGGCGGCGGGGCTGGGGCGAACCGCGGAGGCGGTTGCCGGGTTCAAGCGGGTGCGCGACGGCTTCGAGGAGCGCGGGATCGCCTACGACGCGGCGCTGGCGACGATGGAGCTGGCGGAGGTGCTCGCCGGCGAGGGGCGCACGGGCGAAGTGCAGGCGCTGGCGCGGGAGTCGGCGGCGATCTTCACCGCGCAGGGGGTGCACCGCGAGGCGCAGCGGGCGCTCGCGGTCTTCCGGCGGGCAGCGGAAGAGGAACTGCTGAGCGTCGAGTTCGTGCGCGGCGTTCTCAGGTATCTCGAGCGGGCGCGCCGGGACCCGCGGCTCCGCTACCAGCACCTCGGGTGACGAGCC
>DATGHG010000023.1:0-2170 GCA_035308185.1 Thermoanaerobaculia bacterium
GGAGTCGCGATCCAGTACGGGTCAAGGGCGATGCCCTCGCGGCCGAGCAAGGCGTCGATGATCACCGGGATGCGGGCATGCGCCCTGACGTTGGCTGACCGGTCGCCGACGAGGGCGATCCGCGGAGTGTGCTGAGCCATGCCCTCATCGTCGCTGGTGACATGAGTTAAGCGCCAACGATGATTTCTTGTCGCTTGATAAGTGATGCTTATCTGGTGGAGGTTCAACTGCTCAGGACGTTCGTCGCGGTGGCCAGGCTCGGCTCCTTCTCCGCCGCTGCCGCGGAGCTCGGCTATACCCAGGCGGCGGTGTCGCAGCAGGTTGCGGCCCTGGAGAACGACCTCAAGACCCGGTTGCTTAACCGTCGCCCGGTCGAACCGACCGAGGCGGGCGCCCGGCTGCTCGAGCATGCCGAGCCGATACTGCTGCGCCTCGATGCCGCGCGGGCCGACGTCACCCGCATGACGAGCGCTCCGGCGGCGGCCCTCGTCGTCGGCGTCACGCCGCTGGCGGGCGCCACCCCCGCCCTCGCGACGGCGCTCGCCGGACTGCGCGAGCGGATGCCGCGCCTGGACGTCACCATACGAACGGGAACCCGGGCCGCCGTCGTGCTCGGCGTGGCGCGCGGTGAGACAGACCTCGCGCTGACCGACGGCCTGGCCGCGCCCGGTGACCCGCTGAGCGAGGACGCGCCGGTGACCGCCACCGGCATCAGCCAGGCGAGCGTCGCCGTCATCCTGCCCGTCGGTCACCCGCTGGCCGGACGCCGGGCGCTGCGGCTGCCGGACCTAGCCGACTCCCGGTGGATCGAGGCCGACAACGTGGCCCCGCCGCTCGCCGAGATCCGCCGCCATGCCGGCGTAGACGGCTTCCGGCCAGCCCTGTGTTACCCCGGTCAAGACGTAATGACACTGGTCCACCTGGCAGCCGCCGGCCACGGCCTAACCTTGCTGCCAGAGCCAGTACTTAGCGCCCCAGGAATAACGACCGTCCGCGTGACGGAGCCGAGAGTGAGTCATCGCGTGGAGTTGCTCCTCCCAGCGCTGCACCGGGATTCCCCCGCCGCCGCGCTGGCAGACATTCTCACTCGACGCTAGGAGAGCGGGGGAGGGTGGTGTACTAGGCGAATTACGAGCAAGGGGTCGCGGGAGATTAACACCGGCGCTTCGCCCTTTCCGAAGGAGTGCCGGCGGTAATCTTCCGTGGCCACTGGCCCCACGCGTGCTTTTGACTTTGACTTTGGGGCCGCACGCGTGCCTTTGACTCTGACTTTGAGAACCGCCGCTAAGCCGAGGGTCCCGAGCCGTTGTTCAGCGCGTTCTGGCCGTTGTCGACCGGCGGCACGCCGACGCCCTTGCGGACCGCCTCCAGGATGGTCAGCCCCTGGCTGACCAGGCCGGCGGCGATCTCGCCGAGCCCGTCCGCGCCGTTGAGCACGGTGACGTTGGCGCCGTTCAGCCCGGCGGCCGCCTCCTTGACGATCTGCGGGAGCTGGGCGATCAGCAGTTGGTCGAGCGCCACCCGGTTGTTGGACGCGGCGGCCTCGGCCGCGATCCTGGTCCGCTCCGCGTCGGCGATGGCGAGGATCTTCACCTTCTGCGCCTCGGCCTCGGCGGGCCGGATCACCTCGGAGACCAGCTGCTGCTGGCGGAGCGCGGCCTGATGCTGCGCCAGCTCCGCCTGGGCGGAGATGACCGCGCGCTGCGCCGAGGCCTGGGCGAGGGGGCCTGCCTGTGCCGCCTCGGCCTGCGCCTTGTCGATCTCGGCCTTGTACTGGGCCTGGACGACCGCGGTCTGGCGCGCGAACTCGGCCTGCTTGCGGGCCGACGCCTGCTGCGCCTCGGCCGACGCCTGGTCGGCCGCCGCCTGGGCGATCTTCGCCTGCCGCTGGATCGCCGCGTTGTTCGGCGCGGCCATTGCCGCGATGTACCCGGCGCCCATGTCGTCGATGGACTGGATCTGCAGCGAGTCGACGGTCAGGCCGATGGTGGCCATCTCCGCCTTGGAGCCGTCGAGCACCTCGGAGGCCAGCTTCTGCCGCTCGGTGACGATCTCCTCGACGGTCATCGAGCCGATGATCGAGCGCAGGTGGCCGGCGAAGATGCGGCCGGTCAGCACGGACATCTGGTCTTGGTCGGACAGGAACCGCTGGCCGGCGTTGACGATGGAC
>DATGHG010000024.1:0-2496 GCA_035308185.1 Thermoanaerobaculia bacterium
CGACCCACCAGCTCCGGCTTCGGATGCGGCGGAGGCAGCAGCAGGCGAGCGGGCCGGGCGGCGGCCTCACCAGGCTCGCGGTCTGCGGCAAGCCGGCCGGCGCCGTTGCCGGTAAGACCAAGCACCAGGCTGTGCATCGCCGCTTCGAATTTGGACTCGTCCCGGAAATCCACCCAAACCCGATTGGCGAACATGTCCGGCATTTCGGCGCCGCGCAGCCAACAGGGAATGATACGTATCGGCGAGCGGTGGCCGATGGCGTGCGAGTATTCTTCCTGGACCCATTTCGAGGTGATCGCGTCGGGAGAAACCAGGGTGATGAAGGCCTGGCATTGCTCGATCGCGTCCTGCAATGCCTTGATCACCAGGTCGCCTGGCCTGATCCGGTCGCGATCCAACCAAACGGTGATGCCACGTGCTTGCAGAACGTCCCTGATGCGGAGCGCCCAAAGGGCGTCCGAATGATGGTGACTGAGGAAGACGGCGAAGGGCTTGACCGGGTCCATGGCAGATCGGCGAAATACCAGGAGAGCTCCAAACCTGCAATTGCTTTTCGTTCATGATATCAGTCCCTGCAAGTCGAACGAATCGCTGCATTTCAACTTGCAAAGATCACTATTCCGCGCTGACGAGACCACCGCGGCGCAGCTACCTGCTCCCCGGCTGCCGGCCAGCTGGCGGGCCGGCTGGCTGACAGCGGCAAGATGCCGGCGGGACCGCGGCTATCCCGCCGGCGCCGCCGACACCGTCAGCTCCTCGTCGGTCTCGAGGCGCGGCGGCGCCAGCTCCGGCGTCAGCAGGACGATCCGGTAGGTCCCGGGCGCCGTGCCGGCGGCCACCGTGACCTTGAGCTGGCCGTCTTCGAGGCGCGGCTCGAGCGCCGGCAGGTCGCCGCCGGCCCCGGTCAGCACCACGCCCGTCACCTTGGCGGCGTCGAGGTTCTCGAGCTGGGCTGCCAGCTCGCCGCCCGCCGCCACCGGGTTCGGCGAGAGGGCGGCGATGCCCGGCTTGCCGGCCGCCTCGCTCTCCGGCCCCGGCCGCTGCACGGGAGAGGTCTTGGGCGTCGTCTTCTGCGCGTCTTCCTTCTTCTTGTCGATGGCCGTATCGAGCTGCGCGACGATGCGGTCGAACAGGCGCTCGGAGAAGCCCAACACGAACGCCGCCGCCAGCGTCGCGGCGACGTTGGTCGAGTCCCAGTTGATGACCTTGAGCGGCCCGCCGAGCACGCCGACCGTGGGATCGGTCATCAGCATGACCAGCGTGACGCCGAACCAGCCCGAGATGGCGCCGGCCACCGGGCTCAGGAACAGCGTCGACCACGAGGCCCCGTAATCGGTCGCCACGTCGGCGCGCTTGAGCTCCCGGGTCAGCCGGCTCAGGAAGCCGCCCACCGCTCCGGCCAGGAACAGCGCGGCGTGCCCCTCGGTGAGGCCCACCGCCGAGATCAGGGCGACGCCGACCAGGGTCAGCCAGAAGGCCTTGTTCTGCCAGCTCGTCAGCTCGGCGAAACCGGTGTCGCCGGCCTCGTAGAGGTAGCCGGCGGCCTCGATCAGCAGCTGGCGCCTTGCCCCCTCGCTGGCCTTTGCCGGGTCGCACTCGAGCTCGACCGCCACGCGGTGCGCCAGGCTCGCGGCGGCGGACTTGTCCATCTCCGCCAGCTGCTGCTCCACCGAAGCAAGGCGGGCGTTGATCTTGTCGAGCGACGTCTGCGCCGGGTCCTCCAGCAGCGCGATCTGGGCCTGGTGGACGAGGTTCCAGCTGGCGATCTCCTGCCCGCGCGACCAGAACAGCCAGTCCAGGACCGCCACCTTTTTCTGCAGCTCCTGCTGCGCCGCGGCCAGCGCTACGCCGGTCCTGCTGTCGGCCGGGAAGCGGCCCTGCAGGTCCCGGAGCTGCCCGATCACCGCCAGCCGGCTCGGCTTGGCGATGTTGTTCCAGCGGATGAACCAGATGCTGAGCAGGAACACCACCGGCAGCGCCAGGATCGAAGGGTGCAGGCTGTTGTCTTCCTTGACCAGCGAGAAATCCAGCTGCTTGACCTGGTTGGCGGCGAGCGTGACGCCCGAGGCGACCTCGGACTCGTAGGTCCGGCCGGTGAGCGTCAGGTCATACGTCCCCGGCGCCAGCTCGGTGGAGTAGGCGAAGCGGGCTGCGGCGCCATGCTGGTCGCCGCCCTTGCAGGTCTCGAGCTCGTTGATCACCCAGCGATTGCCGGTGGCCCGGTCCAGCAGCGCCAGCTCCACCCGGTGCACGGTCCTCTCCGGCGCGGTGATGACGCCCTGCAGCCTGGCGAGCGTGGGACCCGAGGGCCGGGGCCCCTCTTCGCCGTCGCAGGCGGCCGTGGCGACGCTCGCGGCGCCGTCCGCCGGATGGGGCGCCACGGTGGCGGTCTCGCCCGGCCGCGTGCCGGCCGTGGCCGCCGTCGCCGGCGCTGGCACCGCGGCGGCGGGCGTCGCCGCGTCAGGCGGCGCCGTCGTGGCGGCCGGTGCGGACGAG